>JAZRIX010000023.1:0-8508 GCA_045645485.1 Clostridia bacterium
CTTGTTCATAGCAATCATTGTGGGAACAAAGATTTTTTCCATACAAACATCTGCAATTTCCTTTGTGTAATAAGGATTGGGGGCAATTGTTCCCATACCGCCTGTATTGAGACCCTTGTCACCGTCAAGCGCACGCTTGTGATCCATTGAGGAAACCATGGGGATAACCACATTACCGTCTGTGAAGCTGAGCACCGAAACCTCTGGGCCTGTAAGGAATTCCTCAATAACAACATTGTTTCCGCTGTCACCGAAGATTTTATCTTCCATCATAGACTTTACAGCATCCATCGCATCTTCTCTTGTTTCCGCAATGATAACGCCCTTGCCGAGAGCAAGACCGTCAGCTTTGATAACTGTGGGGATGGGAGCTGTTTCAAGATACTTGAGAGCCGCATCCATATCGCTGAATACTTCGTATTCCGCGGTGGGAATACCGTACTTCTTCATAAGATTCTTTGAGAAAACCTTGCTGCCTTCGATTATCGCGGCATTCGCCTTGGGACCGAAACAGGGGATTCCCTTTGCATTGAGAGCGTCAACCGCACCAAGAACCAACGGGTCATCAGGTGCAACAACTGCAAACTCGATACCGTTTGCTACCGCAAACTCAACAATTTTGTCAATATCCTTTGCCCCGATATCAACACATTCCGCATCGGCGGCAATACCGCCGTTGCCCGGAAGTGCATAAATCTTTGAAACCTTGGGACTTTTTTTAAGTGATTTTATGATGGCATGCTCACGTCCGCCGCCACCGACTACCATAATTTTCATATATTCAAAACCTTTCGGACATATTTTATTCAATACATTTTCCGCAGAGTGCGATAAATTTGATGCAGAACATATAAACCGAGTCCCGCCGCTGTGCTGTGTGCACCGCAAGTGGCGAGGTTTATGCGTAGCACAAAAACTTTGTGCAGTCTGCGCAAATTTAGCCGCTTTCCGCTTTAGTGGTGGAAAAGGCGCATCTTGGTAAACGCCATTACCATTCCGTGATTGTTGCATGCTTCAATTACGTTATCATCACGGATTGAACCACCGGGTTCAGCAATGTAGGTTACGCCACTCTTTGCCGCACGTTCGATGTTGTCACCAAAGGGGAAGAATGCATCACTGCCGAGAGCAACGCCCTTGATAGTTGAAAGATACGCTTTCTTTTCTTCTCTCGTGAGAGGTTCGGGCTTGTGGGTGAACAATGCTTCCCACTTGCCGTCTGCAAGAACATCTTCGTCATCATCGGAGATATATACGTCAATGGTGTTATCACGGTCGGGTCTGCCGATTGTGTCAAGGAAAGGAAGTCCCAGAACCTTTTCGTGCTGACGGAGATGCCAGATGTCCGCTTTATTTCCTGCAAGTCTTGTACAATGAATTCTTGACTGCTGACCTGCACCAACCCCGATTGCCTGACCGTCCTTTGCAAAGCATACTGAATTACTCTGTGTATATTTGAGGGTAATCAATGCAATAATCAGGTCTCTCTTTGCACTGTCTGGCATTTCCTTGTTTTCTGTCACGATTTCGGAAAGGAGGTCTTCGTCAATCTTGAAGTTATTTCTTCCCTGTTCAAATGAAATTCCGTAAACCATCTTGATTTCCTGTTCGGCAGGAACATAATTTTCGTCAATCTTTACTATATTATAGTTGCCGTTTCTCTTGCTCTTGAGAATTTCAAGGGCTTCGTCTGTGTAACCGGGAGCGATTACACCGTCAGAAACCTCGCGCTTTATGAGCTTTGCGGTTGTTGCATCACAAATATCGCTGAGAGCAATCCAGTCACCAAAGGATGACATTCTGTCTGTACCTCTTGCACGTGCATAAGCTGTTGCCAAGGGTGATTCATCAAGACCTTCAATATCATCCACAAAGCAAGCCTTTTTAAGTTCCGCACTCATAGGAATACCAACTGCCGCAGATGTGGGACTAACGTGCTTGAATGATGTTGCCGCAGGCGTACCAAGTGCCGCTTTCAGCTCCTTTACAAGCTGCCAGCTGTTGAATGCATCAAGGAAATTGATATAGCCTGGCTTACCGCTGAGGATTTCGATAGGAAGCTCACTGCCGTCATTCATAAAAATCTTGGCAGGCTTCTGATTGGGATTACAACCGTATTTAAGTTCAAATTCTTTCATTTTGAAACGTCCTTTCCTTTTATATTTATCATACCTTTAAAAACACCAAATGGAGTCACGTTTTTGTGACTCCTTTGATTTTAAGCATTCTTATTGATCATTCTGTTAACTTCTTCGCCTGTTTTGAGATTGATGTATCTCACATACAAAGAAATCTTGTTGTTCTCGTTGAGGTTATCCCAGATTTTGTCGGTAAACTCGTCAATATCATTGGGGATAGCAACACGTTCTGGCTCACCCTGGAAGGTAGGAATGGGATTTCCGTCACAAACATAAGTGTGAATAAAGTGTCCCAAGCCTTTGAGTGCCTTATAAGAATATGTGAATCTGTTGCACTCTGTACCCTCGGCATCTGCACTCTTGAGAATGCTCATTTTGTATGAGAAATCATTCTCATCAAAAGTAATCATGCCGCTGATTCTGGGAGTCCAGTTGGGACCGTCAGGCTCGAAGCAACGTGTGTCAAGAGCTTCCTCAAAGGTCTTGCCCTTTTCAAGAAACTCAATAACAGTATCTGTCTGGTCGCCGTTTGTTGCAACCAGTTTGTTTTCAAACTTTCTGATTGGTGAATAGATAATCAGGCTGGGGTCTTCAACCTTTGATTCGTCAAAGGGATAGATAATAACCTCGCTACCGTCTTCAACGAAAACACGGTTACGGCTGTTTTCCGATCTACCCATAATGAAGTATGCAACAACAGCGTTTTCGCCGTCTTCACTCTTACCGAGGACAATACCTCTGCCAACATAAGGGTTGCCGTTAATCAGTTCACCCATATCATTAATCTTGTAAATATCCATTTTAACTTTCCTTTCTATATGTACTCCGCAAGCTCAGCAGAGACCATTTCAGCCGCCTGCGGAAGAATTTTCCACTCAGCTTCTTCCATTACTCTCTTCTGGAGAACTTCGGGAGTATCACCGTCCTTGATTTCCACAGCCTTCTGGAGAATAATTTCGCCTCCGTCGGGAATTTCGTTCACAAAGTGAACTGTTGCACCCGTAACCTTCACACCGTATTCAAGAGCCGCTTCGTGAACCTTTAGTCCGTAAAAGCCCTTTCCACAAAATGAGGGAATAAGTGACGGATGAACATTGATAATTCTTTTAGGGTACTTGGATGTGAAGCTTGCACTGAGAATACACATAAATCCCGCTAAGATTATCAACTCAATACCTTTGCTCATAAGAACCTCAATTAGAGTTTCTTCAAAAATTCTCTGGTCGCCGCCAAGCTCCTTTTTTGAAACAACCGCAGTGTCAATTCCTGCATTTTGTGCACGGGTCAGGGCATAGGCATCGGAATTGTTGGAAATAACAAGCTCAATTTTGCCTGACTTTATGATACCTGCGTTCTGTGCATCAATAAGTGCCTGAAGATTTGTTCCGCCGCCCGAGACCAGAACTGCAATTCTTGTTTGCTTTAGCATATAACAACACCCTCGTCGCTCTTGATGATTTCACCTATGATGTAAGCATCCTCACCGTTTGCCTTAAGGATTTCAACAGCCTTTTCAGTATCTTCAGGGCTTACAACAACGCTCATACCAACACCCATATTAAATGTGTTGAACATATCTCTTTCGGGAATATTTCCTTCTTTTGCAATAAGTTCAAAAATAGGAAGAACACGAACATCGTCCTTCTTGATTTTTGCACCGAATCCCTTGGGGATACTACGTGGAATATTTTCATAAAAGCCGCCGCCTGTGATATGAGAAACAGCCTTAACCGTAACTTCTTCAAAGAGGGCAAGCATAGGCTTTACATAAATCTTTGTGGGAGTGAGAAGTGTTTCACCAACAGACTTTCCTCCAAGTTCTTCTCTGGGTGCTTTAATGTCTGCATTTTCAACATCAAATACCTTTCTCACAAGTGAGAAACCATTTGAGTGAACACCGCTTGAAGGAAGAGCAATGATAACGTCGCCTTCCTTAATTTTCTTGTTGTCAAGAACCTTTGACTTGTCAACAACACCAACAGAGAAGCCTGCCATATCGTATTCGTCTTCAGGATAGAAACCGGGCATTTCAGCAGTTTCACCACCGATAAGTGCACAGCCTGACTGAACACAGCCTTCTGCAACACCTGAAACAATCTGTGCAATCTTCTCGGGAAAGTTCTTGCCTACCGCAATATAGTCAAGGAAGAACAAAGGCTTTGCACCGCAGCAGATAATGTCATTCACACACATAGCAACACAGTCAATACCAACTGTATCATGCTTGTCCATAAGGAACGCCATTTTCAGCTTTGTACCAACACCGTCCGTTCCGCTGACAAGAACAGGCTTTTCAATTCCCGTAAGGTCCATTTCGAACAAACCGCCGAAACCGCCGATATCAGATGCCGCACCTGCTGTAACAGTTCTTGCGATGTGCTGTTTCATAAGTTCAACAGCCTTGTAGCCTGCGGTGATATCAACGCCCGCCGCTTTGTAACTTTCACTAAAGCTCTTTTCCATTTTCTTTTATCCTTTCTGTATGTCAAAATGAATTTAATTATATACCTTATTTTTTTGTGACCACAAAAAAATTGTGCAGGGTGAGCAAGCCTAATCCGCAGCTGTACTTTGTGTACTGCGAGCGGTGTAGCTTGTTTACTCAGTGCTGTTTTTCACAGGTTACTCTTTACCGCTCCAACAATACGTGCATAGTTTGCACGGTTCTAGCCCGATTGCCTTTATAACACCCTCAAGAGACTGGAAATCAAGAGATTCAAAGCCAAAATCCTTGCATATTTTATCTCTTAACTTTTTACCTCTTTCGGTATTTCCATCGCTGTATTCTTCAATATGCTTGAAGCCTTCCTCGCCTTCAAGTTCCATTACGGTCTGACGTGCAATAAGCTCCATCTCATTTTTACTGCTTGTAAAGTTCAGATATTTGCAACCGTACATAATTGGTGGACAAGCCGACCGCATATGCACCGATTTTGCACCGTGTTTATAAAGAAAATCAACCGTTTCCTTAAGTTGAGTTCCGCGAACAATTGAGTCGTCCACAAAAAGAAGATTCTTGTCTTCGATAAGCTCGTGTATGGGAACCTGCTTCATCCTTGCAATCTTCACTCTGTCGGTCTGATGCTTGGGGGTGAAGCTTCTTGGCCACGTAGGAGTATACTTAATAAAGGGTCTTGCAAAAGGAATGCCGCTTTTATTGGCATACCCAATTGCATGAGGTGTACCTGAGTCGGGAACACCGCTGACAAAATCTATATTCTGAGCACGGTTATTTTCCTTGTCGGTTTCTGCCATAATTTCACCATTGCGGTATCTCATGGTCTCAACATTCTTACCTTCATAAACCGAGTTCGGATATCCGTAATAGCTCCAGAGGAACGCACATATTTTCATTTCCTTGCCTGGCTTCACAATCTGCTTGATTCCGTCAAGTGTGATTTCAACCGCCTCACCGGGTCCAAGCTCCATTTCGTCGTCATATCCCATTTTCTTATACGCAAAGTCTTCGAAAGATACTGCATATCCGTCTTCGTTGCTTCCGATAAGAATAGGAAGTCTGCCCACCTTGTCTCGTGCGGCAATAAGCTTGCCGTCATTGGTGAGAATAAGAATAGAAACCGTTCCTTCAACCACATCGTGAACATATTCTATTCCCTCAGCAAAAGTGCTTTTTTCATTAATCAACGCTGCAACAAGGTCGGTGGAATTAACTTTGCCGCCTGTCATAACGCCAAAATGTCCGCCCTTAACCAGATGCTTTTCAATAAGCTCCTCTGCGTTATTGATTCTGCCGATTGTTGCAATTGCATAGGTTCCGATTTCGGAACGTATCAAAAGGGGCTGGGGGTCGGAATCGCTGATAACACCGATTGCCGAATTGCCCTTCATTTCGTTGAATACATTTTCAAATTTGGTTCTGAAAGGAGTATTTTCAATGTTGTGAATATCTCTCTGCAAACCGATTTCGCTGTCATAAGCCGCAATGCCTCCGCGACGGGTTCCGAGATGCGAATGATAGTCCGCACCGAAGAATACGTCCGCTATGGCATCATGTCGGCTGACTGCTCCAAAAAAACCGCCCATATATTTCCTCCGTTCAATGTATCAATAAATTATTTGTTGTACTTTCCCTCAATGGCCTTGTTCTTTTCAAGGACAGTTTCAGCCGCAACCTTTCTCTGGTTATCAAGCTTTGCCGCAAGCTCTGCATCCTCAACCGCAATAATCTGTGCCGCTAAGATTGCCGCATTCTTTGCACCGTTGATTGCAACGGTTGCAACAGGGATACCGGGAGGCATCTGTACTGTCGAAAGAAGTGCATCCATACCGTCAAGATTTGAGGACTTAACGGGAATACCGATTACCGGCAGAGTTGTATTTGCCGCAATAGCACCCGCCAGATGTGCCGCCATACCTGCTGCACCGATAATTGCACCAAAACCGTTAGCTCTGGCATTTGCAGAAAACTCTTTTGCCTCGAGTGGAGTTCTGTGTGCCGAAAAAACGTGAACCTCGTATGGTACATTCAGTTCATCAAGTGCCACCATAGCTTTTTCAACAACCGGAAGGTCACTGTCCGAACCCATAATAATTCCTACTTTTTTCATATCAAATCATCCTTTCAAAATTATCTGTTCAAATAAAAACGGACAGCCGTGTAGTAAATGCTTCACGGACTGCCCAGACGGTCGACATAATTCTGACTTTTTGCTTCCATGTGGTTTAACTCCACTTTTTCCGTCAGTTACAAAAAGCCTTATTCACGATACCGGCAGTCTTCTGCCACTACCATATAATTTTAGCATAAACAACCATGCTTGTCAAGAAAATTCGACACTTCAATATGTACATAATACTAAAAATTTAACCTCTGATTTTGGATGATATTCTCAACAATGTATTTTTCAATATCTTCCGCAATTTCATCAACAGTTCTTTCACCGTTAATAATCTTCACATTCTCTGAAGTCTTCATTTTTTCAAACGCCGCAAAGTAAGCGTCTCTCACCTTTGTAAGCTTTTCCTCGGTTTCATAGATTTCTATAGATTCACGATTTGAAAGTATTCTTTCCATAGCCACCTGCGGTGAAATGTCAATAAACAAAGTCACATCAGGTCTGAGGGTCTGGGCACACAGCTTGTTTGCATCAATTACCCACTCCGAGGGTACTTCGGTGCTTTGGTAGGCATAGGATGAAAAATAGTATCTGTCGCAGATAACAGTTTCGCCGGCATCTAAACTTTTTAACACCCCATCCTCCTGATTGGTTAAATGATCCAGACGGTCCGCAACAAAAAGTGCCGCCGTAACCTTTGGATCAGCTTTTATTTTCCCTGACAAAATACGGTGAAGAGTGTCACCCACAAGCCCGTAGGTGGGTTCCAAGGTCAGCCTTGTTTTTATTCCTTTTTCTTCAAGCTTTTTGGCAAGCAGCTTCATCTGTGTGCTTTTTCCGCTTCCGTCTATACCTTCAAATACAATAAACTTTCCTCTGTTTTTCATTTTTCTTTTTCCTTCCGAAATTTCTGTCTTTATTTTACTTTATCACGGAGTATAAGTCAAGACTTAAAATTTTTTTAAAGCGGACAAATCACCATTTTTCAATATTTCCGTATAATACATTAAGACAAAACAAAAATCAAAGCACTCAGGAAGATAATCAATCAGGTATAAATTTTTTTCAGGAGGTGCAAATATATGGGTTGCTTCGGAGGTTCAAATAATTCATGTCTGTGGATTATTCTGATTCTTATTCTCGTATGTTGCTGCGGATGCGGCAACGACAACGGCTGCGGATGCGGCAATACCTTGAGCCGCGGAAACGATTGCTGCTGTGATTGATATTCGCAAAATCAACACCTTATGAAAGGAGGTGCCATATATGTGCTTCGGTAATGACAACAGTTGTCTCTGGATCATCTTGATTCTTATCCTTATCTGCTGCGGTTGCGGTAACAACGGTTCAACATTCGGTAACAACGGCTGCGGCTGTGGTTGCGGTTGCTAAACAACAAAGCGGCTGTACCGCTCGCATAGCGAGCGGTTCAGCCGTCTTTTATTTTCCCCACAAAGTAAGCCAAAATGGAATACTGAAAAGAGCTCCTGCAACGGACACAAGTGCAAAACCCGCGCCGAGTTTGCAATCCTTTCCCACCAGCTTGGGAAAAACAATTGTATTAAGTCCGCAAGGCATTGCAAAAATCATAAGAGAATATCTCACCAATTCTCTTGTTGTCTCTTCAAAAATCCCAAAAAGGGCAATATTACATATATTTTGTACGTATGTAATATGGTGTAAAATTTTCGGCAAAAGTCATAAAAGTCTTTGTAGCCATAAAAACATATACACCAAGAACCTAAAGAATCTTTGAATGAGAGCAGTTCACAACATTTGACTTTGCCAATACG
>JAZRIX010000024.1:0-49506 GCA_045645485.1 Clostridia bacterium
CGGCGAGCGGCGAAGCCGCTTTGTTCATTACTCCCCTTATAGGTTTTTTGCATATAAGCTTTCAACCGAAAACCGACCTGCATTTATAAGAACAAGAGAGGCTTCGACTGATTTGAGCTCTGTTGTGCGTGAGAATATTGATGCCAATCGTGTAGTAAAGGCCTATGTCCGTGAAGAGTATGAAATAGAAAAATTGAGAAAAAAACGAACAGTACAACGAAGCCTTCAGATATCACGTCAAAGTCTGGTGCAAATATTATCCGCCGCTTTTCTTTATATGGCACAGTACAAGTTCCTTGAACAGCTTTAAAACGGTAGTTTGAGAAAAAACAAAATATGTTGACTTATCAGAATTATTATGCTATATTCTTAAATAGAGAAAATTTTACAGTATTGCTTTGGCAATAGATGGGAGTAGGTATGAATAAAAAATTTCTAACAATAGTGTTGGTTTTTGTAATGCTTATGTCGTGCTCATACGGAGCTTTTGCAAGTGAAAAACTGACATCTGAAACATTTACAATTGTTGCAGATATTGAAAAGCCTGAAGGTTCGTTCAATGTATCAGACCTCCGATTTAATCTTTTCAGTGAAAACGGGCAGTGGCTCGGCAACAAATGTGTACGGATTTCAGAACCCGGGCCTGTTGAAATTGTGTTCTCTGTGCCGAAATATGAAATAGGTGCAAAGTTCGGAATTGTTGCAACAACCGGTGCCGAATACATAAAGCATTGTGAAACAAAGTATCTGCTGAATGAGAAATTTACAGAGCAAACATATGCACAGCGTAATGAAGACGGCGAACTGAAAATTTCTGACGGTGCAAATGTTTCGGTAATGCCTCTTTTAAAAAAGTCAGAGCTTTCATCGACAAAATTTACCATTTATGCAGATGTCCGTGAGCCTGATGGATTGCTGGTTGAGTCGGATATGAGATTCAATCTCTTCAGTGAGGATGGACAGTGGCTTGGAAATCAATGCGTGCGTATTACCAAAACAGGAGTTGCTGAGCTTGAGTTTATTGTACCTGAATACCAGATGGGTACGAAGTTTATGATTGCAGCAACAACTGGAGTTGAGTATGCAAGTTATTACGGAACAAAGCATCCGCTTGAAGAAAAATTCTTGGTAGAAACCTACGCTTTTCGTGACAAAGACGGTGAGTTGGTAATTTCTGATGGGGTAAACATTTCTGTCGGACCTATGTTCAAAGAGGATACATGGTATGCTGATGCAGAAAAGCACGTAAACGAAAAAAATATCAAGAGTAACACTGATTATCTTATCTGGGTATCAAAGAAGGATTACAGGGTTTCTGTCTTTGCCCGCAAGAACGGAAGCTGGGAATGCATAAAGTATTTCGGTTGTTCTATCGGGGCACCCTCAACACCTACAATTACGGGTGAATACAATTTCATTGAACGTCAAAGCCGTTGGGATTACGGAACATATTATTGCGGTCCCATAATGAGATTTTACAGAGGCTATGCAATTCACAGCACATTGCTTTATCAGGACGGAACAGACTATGACGGTCGTATAGGAAAGCAGATTTCTCACGGTTGTATACGTGTCCGTCCCGAAAATATAAATTGGCTGATGAAAACAATTCCGTTGCAGACAAAGATTTATATTACAAATTAAAAAATAAGCCCTATTTAAGAGCATTCATTCGCAGTGTCGGATGGATGCTCTTTTATAATAAGAAAATTTGTATTAAGTTATTGATTTGGAGAGGTTTTTCCTTGACTTGTAAAGCAAAAAATGGTACAATATATAAAATAAAAATGGTGGATTATGCCTAAGGATGAGATGAATTATGTTTTTATCAGATAAATGGAAGGATTATGAGCTGCTTGACACAAGCAGAGGAGAAAAGCTGGAACGTTGGGGAAAGATTGTTCTTCGGAGACCTGATCCGCAGATAGTATGGGATGTAGAAGATGCAAAAACCGATGCAGCGTGGAAAAAAGCTGATGCTCATTATCTTCGCAGCAACACGGGAGGCGGACACTGGGAAAGCCGGAAGGGAATGCCGGAAAGCTGGACAGTAAACTATCGTGAGCTTACTTTCGGAATCAAAATGATGGGTTTTAAGCATACGGGATTGTTCCCTGAGCAGGCAACAAACTGGGATTGGTTTTCTGATATAATCAAAAAATCAGGCAGAAAAGACGTAAATGTGCTGAATTTGTTTGCTTATACAGGTGGTGCAACAATGGCTGCTGCCTCAGCGGGTGCTTCGGTTTGTCACGTTGATGCATCAAAGGGTATGGTGAGCTGGGCAAAAGAAAATGCTGTTCTTTCAGGCTTGCAGGACAGACCTATCAGATACATCGTAGATGATGTGAAAAAATTTACCGAGCGTGAAATTCGCAGAGGCAGAAAGTATGACGGGGTTATTATGGATCCTCCGTCTTACGGAAGAGGTCCTTCAGGTGAAGTATGGAAGATAGAAGACGAGCTTTTTGATCTCGTCAAGCTGTGTATGGGTGTTTTGTCGGACAATCCTCTGTTTTTCCTGATTAATTCGTACACAACCGGTTTGTCCGGCGGTGTTCTTGAAAATATATACAAAATGACGTTGCAGAAAAAATTCGGCGGCACTGTCTCAGTAGACGAGGTTGGATTGCCGGTGACAAAGCACGGACTCGTTCTGCCATGCGGTTACTCGGGCAGATGGAGCAACGATATAAATTAAACTGTCCGTGCGAGATTTTCTGCCTATGGCAGAAACTCACACAGACAAACTTTTGAGCAAAGGTGAAAAAAATTGAACAAAAATGCTGAAACAGTTATTGAAATAAAAAACCTTGAATTTTCATACGAAGAAGATGAAAACTCACCTGCTGCCGTGCTTCGCAGCATCAATCTTTGCGTGAAAAAAGGCGAATTTCTTGCTGTGCTTGGACACAACGGTTCAGGAAAGTCAACTCTTGCAAAGCATTTGAATGCAATTCTGGTGCCCCAAAAAGGAAGTGTGACAGTAAACGGTATAGATACTGCAGACGAAGAAGCACTTTATGAAATAAGGCAGCATGTGGGAATGGTTTTTCAGAACCCTGACAATCAGTTGGTTGCAACCATTGTTGAAGAAGATGTAGCGTTCGCACCTGAAAACTTAGGTGTTCCTACGGATGAAATAAGACAACGGGTGGAGTATGCTCTTGAAGCTGTAAATATGAAAGAATTTGCACTACGTGCTCCGCATATGCTTAGCGGCGGTCAGAAACAGCGTGTGGCAATTGCGGGTGTTCTTGCAATGATGCCTGATGTTCTTGTTATGGATGAGCCTACGGCAATGCTTGACCCTGTAGGCAGAAAAGAGATTATGGAGACTGTTAAAAAGCTTAACCATGAGCAGAATATGACGGTTGTGATGATTACACACTTTATGGAAGAAGCGGCACAGGCGGACCGTGTTGTTGTAATGAACCACGGAGAAATTGTTATGGAGGGAACTCCGCGTGATGTCTTCAGTCACGTTGAAGAAATTAAAAAAATCGGACTTGATGTTCCGCAGACCACAGAACTTCTTTATTTGCTGAGCAAAGCAGGCTATGATGTGAAAACAGATGTTTTGTCTGTTGATGATTGTGTCAGTGAGGTTCTGTCTGTTCTTGATGGCGGAGGTGCAATTAATGGTTAAGCTTAACAATGTAAGTTACACATATATGAGCGGCGGTCCCTTTGAGTCAACTGCTGCAAAAAATATTGATCTGAAAATCAATGAAGGAGATTTTGTGGGTCTTATCGGGCATACAGGTTCGGGAAAATCTACCCTTGTTCAGCTAATTGCAGGACTTATCAAACCGACAGAGGGTACTATTGTGGTGGATGGAAAAGAATTGCATAAAAAAGGAACTAATATGCGTGAATTACGCTTCAACATAGGTCTGGTGATGCAATATCCTGAATATCAGCTTTTTGAAGAAACTGTGGTTAAGGATATTGCTTTTGGTCCTTCGAATATGGGACTTTCTCAGGATGAAATAAATCGCCGTGTTCACTTTGCCGCAGAGCTGGTGGGTATCAAAAAAGAAATTCTTGAAAAGTCTCCTTTTGAGCTTTCGGGAGGACAAAAAAGGCGTGTGGCAATTGCGGGAGTTCTTGCAATGCAACCCAAGCTGCTTATCCTGGATGAACCTGCTGCAGGACTTGACCCTGCAGGTCGGGATGAAATCCTCAGCAAAATACGTGATATGCACAGAAGACTTGGTATTACTGTTATTCTTGTATCTCACAGTATGGAGGATATTGCAGGTCTTGCAGAGACTATAGTTGTTATGAACGGCGGAACGGTTGCTATGACAGGAAAAACGGCAGAAATTTTTCAATCAGCAGACAGATTGAAAGAAATGGGTCTTTCGGTTCCGCAGATAACCTATGTGTGTGACAGATTGCGTGATGCCGGTGTGCCTGTTCCAAAGGGAATATACACTGTTGCTATGGCAAAGGCGGAAATTGAAAAGCTATTAAAAATGAAATGAGATGACGAAATGTTCAAGGATATAACGTTGGGTCAGTATTTTCCGGGTGATTCCTTCATTCACAAGCTTGATCCAAGAACAAAAATTCTTTGTGTTGTTGCGTATATTGCAATGATATTCTGCATAAAATCTTTTGTCGGCTATGGTGTACTGGCCGTTTTTACGGTTGTTTGTATCTGTGCATCAAAAATCCCTGTTAGTTTTGTTATTAAAGGAGTAAAGCCCATTCTGTTTTTTGCACTTCTGACTGCGGTATTTAACTTGTTTCTTACCGACGGAAAGCTTTTGTGGAGTTGGAAATTTCTTAAAATTACCTATGAAGGTGTAAGAATGGCAATATCTATGGTTCTCAGACTTTTCTTTCTTGTTTTGGGAACATCATTATTGACCCTTACAACCTCACCCATTGCATTGACGGACGGAATAGAGCGACTTTTGTCCCCCTTTAAAAAAATAGGAGTTCCAGCTCATGAGCTTGCGATGATGATGACCATTGCACTTAGGTTTGTTCCGACACTTATTGAGGAAACAGAAAAGATTATAAAAGCACAGACTGCAAGAGGTGCTGATTTTGAAAGCGGGAATCTTGTGAGCCGGGCAAAATCCTTGATACCTATTCTGATACCTCTTTTTATCAGTGCATTCAGACGTGCAGATGACCTTGCCGTGGCAATGGAGTGTCGTTGTTATCGCGGAGGAAAGGACAGAACACGCCTTCGCGTATTGAAAATGGGTGCAAAGGATGTTTTTGGGTGGTTGTTTATCCTGTTCCTTGGAGCAGGAATTGTTGTGGCAAATATGTTTTTTGTATATTAGGAAATACGCAATTTCCTATCATACAGAAACAAGATTAAATAGTCCTAATTTAGAAACATGCGGACAAGGTGTTGTTTATGAGAAACATTGCAGTAAAGATTATGTATGATGGCGGAAGCTATCACGGGTGGCAGATTCAACCCAATGGTATTACCGTTCAGGAACGAATGGAAAGTGTTCTTACCGAACTGACGGGCGAAAAAGCTTCGGTTTGCGGATGCAGCAGAACGGATTCGGGGGTTCACGCCCTTGAGTATGTTTTTAACTTCAAAAGCAGTACCAGAATTCCGGCAGAACGTCTTCCCTATGCTATTAATACTCATCTTGGAAATGATGATATAGCGGCGGTGGATGCAAAGGATGTGGATGAGAGTTTTAATGCACGTTTTTCCTCGGACGGAAAGCGGTACATATACAAAATATGGAACTCAAATCTTCAGAATCCTTTCACTGCTAAATACAGCTGGCATGTGCCATACAAACTGGATGTTGAAAGAATGAAAGCTGCGGCTGAGTTTTTTTGCGGAACCCATGATTTTTCCTCGTTTATGGCAGCCGGCGGTTCGCAAAAAACTACGGTGCGTACGATTCGGGATTGTACGGTATGCGAAAGCCGTGAATGGAAAGAACAACTTGAAATAGAAGTAGAGGCAGATGCTTTCCTTTATAATATGGTCAGAATAATAACGGGTACATTGGTCGATGTGGGAACGGGAAGAAAGTCTGCGGAGGAAATAGAGAAAATTATTCGGGAATGTGACAGATGCGGAGCGGGTATGACAGCACCGCCGGAAGGACTTTTTTTGAAGAAAGTTTTTTACGCACCTGAAGTTTTGGAGTGGTAGGTTATGGAAAAGAAAGGTTCAAAGGATAAAAAGAAACAGTTTTTCAACAAAAAAAGAATTCTTGCAGTTCTTGCTGCTGTTGTTATTATTTGTGTAATGGTGTTTTCCAATCCTGAGGTGAAAGAATTTTTTCTTGAAAAAGATGAGGTGAAGGTAACCTTTCAGGTGGGGATGAGCTATGACCCCGTTGTTTTTGGTAATGATATGCTGTTGGTGAATTGTGATGGAATCCGTGCTGTTGACAAAAAAGGCAGAGAAAACTGGAGCATTGTTTCTCCTGCTACTTCACCGGCTGTTGACAAGGCGGGAAATTATATTATGCTTGCCGATTTGAGCGGAAATTCGGTAAATGTATATGAAAAAGATAAGCTTGAAACGCAAATAAAGACCGAAAGAGAGATTCTTGCGGCAAAAATAAACAAGCACGGATATATTGCTGTTGCCACAGAGGAGTTGGGTTATAAAGGGGCTGTTATCCTTTATGACCGAAACGGAAAAGATGTATTCAAATGGTCGAGCGGAAGCGGCTATATCGGAGATATGGACATCGCATCCAACAAGAATCTGGCAGTAGCTCAGGTTATGACCGACAAGGAAAGTGTTTACAGCCGCATTATGCTGATTGATACATCTTCTGAAAAGGATGCGAAATGTATTGCAGAGCTTGACGGAATTGTTATGAGACTTCAGTATAAAGCAAACGGAGGGCTGATTGCAATAACAGACAGTGCAGCACATTTTTTCAAAAAAAGCGGCAAAAAGGATTTCACTATAGATTTTGGCGGAAAGCTTCTTGAAGATTTCAATATAGAAAACAAAGGGAATATGGTTTTTGCCTTTGACGGAGGTCTTAATAATTCGGTTTTTGAAAGCTACTCTTCAAACGGAAAATTGAGAGGAAGCTATGAAACAGTAGGCGAAATGACTGATTTTGATGTTAACGGCGAATGTATTCTTATTGCGGGCAAAAGCGGTATTTCGAGAATTACACCCGGCGGAAAAGAAAAAAGCAAGGATGAGTCTGTGAGAGACATAAAAAAGATAAAACTTTTTGCGGGAAGACGTGAATTTGTTTCAATTGGAAGTGGCAGTGTTGAAATTATGAAAATAGATTAGGAGGACAAAATGATTGCAGACTTTTTGGTAGGAGCAATTATTGTTTTGTGTGGATATATCGGATACAAAATCGGTTTTATGAAATCGTTAATCAATGTTATATCCTACATTGTGTCGTTGATTCTTTCGTTTATTCTGTATCCTGTAGTTTCTGATTTACTTATGAAAACAGAGCTTTTTCCTTATCTTACAAAGCTGATAAATGAGAATTATGTTTCGAAAAAAATTTCAGACGGAACAGAAAAACTTTTTGGAGTTTTCTCGGAATATCTGAGTGAAAATGTAACGCAAACTGCAGAGGCTGTCTCGCAGTCAATAGCAGGCTTTATCATAAGTGTTATAGCGTTTTTGATAATAACCATTGTTTTTAAAATAGGAATTTCCCTAATTGCAAAATGCTTGAATCTGGCAACAAAGACTCCTGTTATCAAACAGTTCAATCATTTTGGCGGAGCTGTTTTTGGATGTGCGGCGGGAGTTATGCTTTTGTATATTGCTTTTGCTGTAATTGCAGTTGCAGAGCCGGTCAAGGCTGATGAAAGGGTTATGGAAGAAATAGAAAAGTCGTGGATAGCGGCAGAAATGTATGAGAATAATTATCTGTTAAAGGTTATAGGAAAGGGGGAGCTTGATGAAAGCAAGTGAGTTGGAAGATATGAAGCTGAAGGAGCTTCAGAGTCTGGCAAAAGAAAGGGAAATAAAAAATATATCAAAGCTTAAAAAGGAAGAATTGATAAAGCTTCTTTCAGATAGAGAAATAGCAGAAAATGAATCCGATGAAATAAAAGAATCAAGTGATTCAAAGTCGGAGAATAATGAAACAGGAGCGGTATACTCTGATCCTGTACGCAGGACAAATCTCAAAAGCGGTGTTCTGGAGGTTATGGGGGACGGTTACGGATTTTTGCGATCGGTTAATTATCAGTCAGGAGAAAATGACGTGTATGTTCCGCAGAATCAGATACGCAGGTTTAACCTGAAAACAGGTGACTTTATTGTGGGCAATACCCGTATGCAGCATGAAGGTGAGCGGTATGAAGCACTTCTTTATGTTCAGACGGTGAATGGCGACAAGGTTGACATTTCAATCCGCAGAAAGGCATTTGATGATCTTACTCCCGTTTATCCAAACGAGAGATTATGTCTTGAACGCGGCAGATGCGACTTCGCTATGCGTATGATTGATTTGATTTCGCCAATTGGAAAAGGTCAGAGAGGAATTATTGTTGCACCCCCCAAGGCGGGAAAGACAACACTCCTCAAAGCTATTGCAAACAGTATAACAGAAAACAATCCTGATGTTCACCTGATTGTTTTGCTGATAGATGAACGCCCTGAGGAAGTTACCGACATGCAAAGGTCAATCAAGGGTGATGTTATATTCTCAACCTTTGATGAAGAACCCACAAATCACACCAAGGTTGCTGAAATTGTTCTTGAACGTGCAAAACGTCTGGTTGAACATAAAAAGGATGTTGTGATTCTTCTTGACAGCATTACACGTCTTGCAAGAGCATACAATCTGACGGTTATGCCATCGGGAAGAACGCTTTCGGGCGGACTTGACCCCGGTGCACTTTATAAGCCAAAGAGATTTTTCGGTGCCGCAAGAAATATTGAGGAGGGCGGAAGCCTTACAATTCTGGCAACAGCACTTATTGAGACGGGAAGCCGTATGGATGACGTTATCTTTGAGGAATTCAAGGGTACGGGAAATATGGAGGTTCACCTTGACAGAAGGCTTCAGGAAAAGAGAGTGTTCCCTGCAATTGATATTGCAAAGTCGGGTACACGAAAAGAAGAGCTTCTGTTGGGTCAGAGTGAGCTTGAAGCTATATGGTCAATCCGCAAGGCGTTCAGTGCCAGAAATCCCGTTGAGGTAACCGAGACTATTATTTCACAGCTTGTAAAGACTGATAACAACCGTGAATTTATTGATTCGGCATCGAAATTACTTGAAGATTAAAAAAATATACAAAGTTTGCGAAAAAATTAACAAAAATACTTGATAATTTTTGGTAAATGGAGTAAAATATAAAATATACCAAAAGAGATTACAAAAATGGAGGTTTTTATTATGAACAAAAAAACAGTAGACGACATTTGCCCAAAGGGCAAAAGAGTTCTTGTACGTTGTGACTTCAATGTTCCTATTAAGGAAGGCAAAATCACAGACGAGACAAGAATTGTGGGTGCCCTCCCCACAATCAAAAAGCTTATTGATGACGGTGCAAAGGTAATCCTTTGTTCACATATGGGCAAGCCTAAGGGTGAACCCAAGCCTGAGCTTTCACTTGCTCCCGTAGCAGCTCGTCTTTCAGAACTTCTTGGCAAGGATGTTGTTTTTGCTGCTGACGACAACGTTGTTGGCGAAAACGCAAAGAAGGCTGTTGCTGAAATGAATGATGGTGACGTTGTTCTTCTTGAAAATACAAGATACAGAGCAGAAGAAACAAAGAATGTTGAAGAATTCAGCAAAGAGCTTGCAAGCCTCTGTGACATCTTTGTAAACGATGCATTCGGTACAGCTCACCGTGCACACTGCTCAAATGTTGGTGTTACAGAATTTGTTGACACAGCTGTTGGCGGTTACCTCATCAATAAGGAGATCGAATACCTGGGTAATGCAGTAAACAACCCCGTAAGACCTCTTGTTGCAGTTCTTGGCGGTTCAAAGGTATCTTCAAAGATTTCAGTTATCAACAACCTTCTCGAAAAGGTTGATACACTTATCATCGGCGGCGGTATGGCTTATACATTTATGAAGGCTCTCGGTGAAGAAGTTGGTGATTCACTTCTCGAGGCTGACTACCTTGACTATGCAAAAGAAATGATGGAAAAGGCTGAAGCTAAGGGTGTTAAGCTCCTTATCCCCGTGGACACAGTTGTTGCAACAGATTTTGATAACGATGCTGAAAAGAAGACAGTTGGCAGAGGCGAAATCGAAGCAGGATGGCAGGGCCTTGATATCGGTGAAAAGACAATCGCACTTTATAAGGATGCGCTCAAGGATGCAAAGACAGTTGTTTGGAACGGACCTATGGGTGTATTCGAAATGCCAAACTTTGCAAAGGGGACAAATGCAATTGCAGAAATGCTTGCTGACCTCGATGCTACAACAATCATCGGCGGCGGTGACAGCGTTGCGGCTGTAAATCAGGCAGGTCTCGGTGACAAGATGAGTCACATTTCAACAGGCGGCGGTGCATCACTTGAATTCTTAGAGGGCAAGGACCTCCCCGGCGTTGTTGCAATTAACGATAAATAAGAAAAGCCCTCCTTGTGTAAAGGAGGGGGGACCGTCGAAGGCGGTAGGAGGATTGTTGGTAACAGAGACAATCCCTCAGTCACTGCGTGACAGCTCCCTTTGCACAAGGGAGCCAGTAAATAATAAATTCACAAAGGAGATACATTGAAATGGGTAAGTATATTATTGCCGGCAACTGGAAAATGAACAAGTTGCCCAGTGAAACATATGATTTTGTTAAGGAAGTTGCAGCTGCAACAGAAGGTGCAAAGTGCGAGGTTGTTTGCTGTACACCTTATGTTTGCCTTGCAGAAGCTGTTCGTGCAGCTAAAGACACACACGTTAAAATCGGTGCTGAAAACCTTCACTTCGAAGACAAGGGTGCATTTACCGGTGAAGTAAGTGCTGATATGCTCACAGACCTTGGTGTTGACTATGTTATCATCGGCCACTCAGAAAGAAGACAGTACTTTGCAGAAACTGACGAAACAGTTAACCTCAAGACAAAGAAGGCTTTAGAGAAGGGTCTCATCCCCATCGTTTGTGTTGGTGAAAGCCTTGAAGAAAGAGAAGCAGGAATTACAATGGACCTCATTGCAATTCAGGTTAAGAAAGCTTTTGCTGGTATTGAAGCTGCTGATGCAAAGAAAGTGGTTATTGCTTACGAACCTATCTGGGCAATCGGTACAGGCAAGACTGCAACAGCTGACCAGGCTCAGGAAGTTTGCGAAGGCATCAGAAAGATTTTTGCAGAGCTTTACTGCGACAAGTGTGCGGCTGAAGTTACAATTCAGTACGGCGGAAGTATGAATGCAGGCAACGCTGCAGAGCTTCTTGCAAAGAACGATATCGATGGCGGTCTTATCGGTGGTGCAAGCCTTAAGAGTGCAGATTTCGCAGTTATCGTAAAAGCTGCTCAGTAATTTATATGTTAATCAGACGAGGGCGAATCTATATTCGCCCTTGTTTTTGGGTAAGATATTACCAATGAATACAGAAAGGAATTTTTAATAATGAGTAAAAAACCTTACGCACTTATTATAATGGACGGCTACGGTGTCAACGAACGCCATGAGGGTAATGCAATTTATTCTGCAAAAACTCCCAATATGGACAAGTATATGGCACAGTACCCCAATGCAATTGTTCACGCATCAGGTATGGATGTTGGTCTTCCCGACGGACAGATGGGTAACTCTGAGGTTGGTCATACAAACATTGGTGCAGGAAGAATTGTTTATCAGGAGCTTACCAGAATCACAAAGTCAATTGAAGATGGTGACTTCTTTGAGAATGAAGCATTAAAGGGTGCTGTTGAAAACTGCAAGAAGAACGGCAGCGCACTTCACTTTATGGGTCTTTTGTCAGACGGTGGGGTACACAGCCACATTAACCATCTTTACGGTCTCCTTGAAATGGCTAAGAAAAACGGTCTTGACAAGGTGTTTGTTCATTGTTTTATGGATGGACGTGACGTATCTCCCACATCAGGTGCAGACTTCGTTGAAGCTCTTGTTGCCAAAATGAGAGCACTTGAAACAGGTAAGATTGCAACTGTTATGGGCAGATACTATGCAATGGACCGTGACAACCGTTGGGAACGTGTATCAGAGGCATATAAGGCAATGGTATACGGCGAAGGAAACAAGGACACTTCTGCTGTTAATGCAATTAAAAAGTCATATAACGAAAATGTAACCGACGAATTTGTTGTTCCCACAGTAATTACTGATGACAATGGCGAAGCACTGGGTAAGATTTCTGCAAATGACTCGGTTGTATTCTTCAACTTCAGACCTGACCGTGCAAGAGAAATCACAAGAACAATCGTAGATACAGAGTTCAATGGCTTTGAAAGAGAATTCTTTAGCACATACTATGTATGTATGACACAGTATGACGCATCAATGCCCAATGTTCAGGTTGCGTTCAAACCCCAGAGCCTTGTAAATACCTTTGGTGAATATATCAGCAAAAAGGGTCTCCGTCAGCTCAGAATTGCTGAAACAGAGAAGTATGCACACGTTACATTTTTCTTTAACGGCGGTGTTGAAGCGGTTTATGACGGCGAGGACAGAGCACTTATCAACTCACCCAAGGTTGCAACCTATGACCTTCAGCCTGAAATGAGTGCCCCCGAGGTTGCTGATGAAGTTGTGAAGAGAATCGAAAGCGGCGAATATGACGTAATTGTTCTCAACTATGCAAACTGCGATATGGTTGGTCACACAGGCATTTTTGATGCGGCAGTTACTGCCGTTGAAACAGTTGATACATGTCTTGGCAAGACTGTTGATGCAATTATCAAAATGGGCGGTACAGCACTTATTACCGCTGACCACGGTAATGCAGACCAGATGGTTGACTATGATACAAATGACGTGTTCACAGCTCATACAACAAATGTGGTTCCCCTTGTTATGATTGGCGGACCTGAGGGTGCAAAGCTGAAAAACGGCAGACTTGCTGACCTTGCTCCCACAATGCTTGATCTTATGGGACTTGAAAAGCCTGAAGAAATGACAGGCGAAAGCCTTTTGGTGAAATAAGAGAATTTACCGTAAAGAGCAGTGCAAAAAAGCATTGCTCTTTTGCATTATATAAGACAAATTTCTTGAAAATAGCAATTGTACGTGTTATAATTAACATATACAAATTTTGTTTTATTGGCATCTGAATTCTCAGGTGAAATTATATTCAAGATATATTTGAATCTATGGAGATGAAATAAATATGAACAGCACAATAAAGGTTATGACTAAAAAAAGGTAAATTCTGCGTTTGAGAAATGAGGAGGGTGTTTTACGCTTCACAAGCGGTATTTACCAATGGCTCGGAGGAGATTTTTTCTAATGATATAGAAAACTGTATAAACGATAATCCCTATTTGGAAGGGTATATTGTTGAAGGGTCAAACGGTATTCAAGGATATGCGATGATTGCTAAAAGCTTTTCAACCGAATTTGGAAAGCCGTGTATCTGGATTGAGGATTTGTATATCAAAGATGAACACAGAGGTTTTGGTATTGGGAATATGCTTATGGAATTTATCACAAAAAAGTACACAGACTGTATTTTTCGTTTGGAAGTTGAAGAAGAAAATGAGAGAGCTATTAATCTATATAAAAAATGTGGATTTACTGTTTTGCCGTACATTGAAATGAAAAAGTAAGCTGTTAAATTACAATTTGCTTTATGTTTTTAGAAAGTCTTGATACGAGCCAAAATAAAGAATATCAAATGTTGTTGAAAGGAATGGTATTATGAAAAAGTTCAAAATGACTATTATCTTAAGTGCTGTTTTAATATGTATTATGCTTGTGCAAAGTACGGTGTTTGCTGAAAATGGTGATGTTGTAGGACATATTTATTCAACAGATATACTTGCTTTTGTTAATGGGAAACCTATAGATGGTTACAATATTGGAGGAAGAACCGTAGTTATAGCTGAAGACTTAGACAATTATGGTTTTCATTGTTTTTATAATGACAATGAAAGAAAATTAGAAATTGTAGCATATTTCTATGAATTGGGAAATGATTTAAAAATTGCAGAAATACCAAGAGGAAAAGTTGGAAAAGTAGTTGGAGAGATTTACAAAACTGATATTAAAGTCTTCTTAAATGGTATTGAAATTGAAGGATATAATATAGGTGGTAGGACTGCTATCTGTTTAGAAGATATGGGGGATTTAAAAGATAGTTTAAATGCTGAGTATGGATATTCAAAATATTTAGGAAAATCAGTGTGGAATGAAAATGATAGGACTATTTCTTTTGAGTCTTTTGTCAGAAACGAGAACAAAGTAATGGGGATGCTGGCAAGGGTTAGCTATAATTTTATGGATAATATTTTGTACGCTTATCCGGATGATTTGTCAAAATCTCTTGAAATCAGACCTATAAATGAAAATCCTGCTTTTGAAAATTGCGAAAACAGTATTTATAGTAATAATTTTGCTAAAGACATAATTTCGCCATTATATATTGATATTAATGGTGAAAAGTCTGAGGTTGGTTTTGCGGTGAATAATCCAAACAGTGAATATGAAGTGCTTATGCATTTTTATAATATAACAGATACTATTAAATTAACAGCTCAAGCAAAATCTCCTCGTAAGAGTTATGATGAGTCAATGGATTATTTTATGAATAAATATGAAGTTGTAAACAGGTTAGATAATGATAAATATACTGTTCTTCACATAAATGATTCAGCTGATGGAGTGTTGTTTATCTATATTAACAAAAATGGTGGATATATAGTAGACGATTTCTTTAAATATTATTCTGAGCAAGAAGTGAAAATATGGTTAGATGAAGAAGAGCAAAATGTAGTGTGTCATAGCGTTTATCCTTTTGCGGGTCCGCATGGTGCAACGACTATGCAGTATAAATCAGATTTGAATGGTTTTGATTATGAATAAGTTACTGTCTTGACACTAGCCTATAAAGATTGTCGAAAAAAGTTGAAATCAAAAAAGCCTCCCTTGCCTAAAGGGAGGGGGACCGCTTTAGCGGTGGAGGGATACATGGAAAGAAAACACAATACAGAATTAACAACAAATGCAAGAACTCTGCGTAAAAATATGACAAAAGAAGAACGACATCTTTGGTATGATTTCTTAAAAAGCTATCCCGTTAGGTTTTTAAGACAAAAAGTAATTGATAATTACATAGTCGATTTTTATTGTCATAGTGCTAGGTTAATCATAGAACTTGATGGCTCACAGCATTATGAAGAAAAAGGTTTGTTGAAAGATAAAATCAGAACAGAAAGAATTGAACAACGAAATCTAACAGTTATCAGAATATCAAATAATGATGTAAATAGAAACTTTGAGGGAGTTTGTCAATATATAGATATTGCAGTGAAAGAATCCCTCCGTCAGCCTACGGCTGACACATCCCTTTAGGCAAGGGAGGCTTTGATGCTCGGCATCTGGATTATACAGTCTTTATATAAATATTGTCCGATATTATTAAAAAAGGAGGATATGCATGTCAAATTATTTAGGGCTTCAGCCAACACAGCGACCTGATTATTATTTTATCAGCTACAACAGCGAAGATTGTGACAGAGTGGGGAGTGTGGCGAAACAACTTTCTTATGCTAATATGCCACTTTGGTATGACTATGGCTTGGAATATGGAGAAAAATGGGAAAGTCAGATTGCAGATAAAATAAAAAATGCACAGGCGGTTATCTTGTTTTTCACAAAAGGAATTTTAGAGAAAGAAAATTCTTTTGTGCGCAAAGAATATGAGATTGCAACGAAATATTTGAATAAAAAAGTGTATATCGTGATGGTGGATAAAATCGAAAGAAGCGATATTCCGGGCGATAAATTGCTCTGGTGGGTCGATATTCAGGAACGCCAGATTGTAGATATAATAGATATTAGTATTGAAAAAGCAGTCGATAAGATTTTAGAAGCTGCAGGCATTTCAAGTCATACAGAGAAGATGAACATGTTGATTGAAAAGTACAGAAATCTTTATGACAACGGAGAAAATGAAGAAGCAGAACGATTCCTGTGTGAGTATCTGCACGGTCAGAATCTTGCCGGGAAAGCACAGCTTGTTGCTAATCTCGTTTGCGGCGGGGTGGCGGGAAGTGTAATTGAGTCTTCAGCAGCGCAGATGACCGAAATAAAAGACCAATTATTAAAAGAGAAACTTGGCACATATCCTCCGTTTGAAATTGAGGACTGTTTCCGGATTACGGTGAAAGAAGATAATTTTACAATTTTAATTAGAGAAGTGTCCGTGCCACCATCAGGAGCTGCGATAAATGCTGTCCAAGTTTTAAGAGGGTACGATAATATATATATTGCAACTAACCTCAGAGATGCGGCTAATCTGAAAATATATTATGACAGCTATGACGATGTTATCTTTATAAGCGTTGAAGGGCAAGGTATCAGCGAAGAAAGAGTTGCAGGTACATATATAAGCATCATTACTGTTGAAAACCCGAATGGCGATGCAGTATGCAACATATTTCGCGATGTCCGCTTGAAAAGGTAATGGTAGCGGAGCAAATCGGAATAATTTAACTATAAAGTTTGGCATTCGTATTATACAGTCTTTATAGTAAGAATGTCGAATGTTGTCGAAAAAATGGTCTAAAATTTAATGGAATGTATTGACGATGCACATATTTTGTGGTACAATGTATATACTAAAGTAAGGAGGTAATACATTATGGCAACTGTAAATATGAGTATTCGTATGGATACAGAGTTAAAAAAACAAGCGGATGCAATGTTTTCTGATATGGGGCTTAATATGACAACAGCTATGAATATGTTTTTGAGGCAAGTTGTCAGACAGGGCAGAATACCTTTTGAAATTGCTACTGATATCCCAAATGCGGAAACTGTAGCAGCAATTAAGGAAATGGATGATATGTTAAGTGGGAAGATACCTACTAAACGATATTTAAGCACAAAAGAACTTTTTGAGGATTTGGAATCATGAAGTATCAAATAGAGATGTCAACCCGATTTAAAAAAGATTATAAGCTTGCTCAAAAACGCGGTTATAATATGAACTTGTTAAAAGAAGTCATTGATATTTTGGCAAATGGAGATCAACTTCCGGGAAAATATCTTGATCATTCGCTATCTGGAGATTATAAAGGGTCAAGAGAATGTCATATTGAACCTGACTGGCTTTTAATTTACAGAATTGAGAAAGATTTGCTTGTATTGGGTTTGACTAGAACTGGAACACACAGCGATTTGTTTTAATCAAAACCGATGCGGAATTTTTTACTGCATCGGTTGTTTTTTTGGTCTAACCTTATGTATCGCAATTGCTAAAAAAGATGGCATCTAAATTATACAGTCATTATATAATGATTTCATCAAAGATGAAATCAATGAATTGCCTCTGGCATGAATTAAGACTTGAAGCTTATTTTTATGACAGCGGAGTTGTTTCAAACACAAGGAGATGTTGACAGGATGGAAAAAGATTTAATAACAAAAGAACAACTGATAACACAACTGGAAAATTTCCGGCATATCAAAGGAAAAGTTGTTATGGTACATACATCGCTGAAAGCGGTAGGAGAAATTGAGGGTGGCGGCGAAACACTTTTAGCTGTGTTGATTGAATTTTTCACGCAGAACGGCGGTCTTTTGTGCGTACCCACACATACATGGGGAAACGATGATGTATATGACCTGAGAACAAGCTACAGTTGTATTGGTGTACTGCCACGTATTGCGGCAGGGCATCCTGATGCTGTCAGAACTATGCATCCTACACATTCCATGGCGGTGTTTGGCGATAAGGTAAAGGCGGAACAATTTGTATCAGGGGAAGCAGATGTTGACACTCCTGCAAATCCTAATGGCTGTTACGGTAAGCTTTTTGCCGAGGACGGTTATATACTTTTGATTGGGGTAGGACAGGATAAAAACACTTACCTTCATTGCGTGGAAGAAATGCTTGATACTCCCAATCGTTTGACAGATTATAAGGTGGAAAAAACAATTATTCATAAAGACGGAACTGAAGAAAAACGGTTTTTATACTGGTTTAACGGTATTATTCCTGATGTTTCTGAATATTTTCCCAAGTTTGAAAAACCTTTTCGGTATTATGGCTGTATCGAGGATGGCTATATTGGTAACGCAAAAGTACAAATGTGCAGTGCAAGAAAAATGTACGCGGTTATTGAAAAAATATATAAAAACAACTGTTTCGGTGAATTGCTTGATAACCATTCCCCAATAGATGAAAGGCTTTATTTAAAAGGATAGACGGGGACGATTCATTGTCCTTTAAGATGACAAAAGAAATGGGAAAGGGAGATATTATGAGTATTATTGAAATAGAGGCAAAACTGTTTTGTCTGTTTATAATAGCAGAAGTATATTTTTTTCAGAAGAAAAATTTTCAGAAGCAATGCGGAAGAAATGGCTTTGTGTACCTTTTTTCAGCATTAGGTATATTGGGGTCAATTGCAGGAGAATTTGTAACAAATATATATGCTCAGATTGTATTTCAGGCTTTTTGCTGGTGTTGCTATGAAATAGCGGCATTGTTCTGGTGCAAATATACTTTCAAAATGGTAAAAAAGATAAAATCGGCAACTAAAAAAAGTATCACAGCCGTTGTTTTGGCAGTGTTTGCGGTTTTGACATTTTTTGCTTTAAAATATAGGCTTAATACAGCTACATATATTTTGGTTTTTGCCATAATAACTACATTTGTGTATGAACAGTATAATAAAATCAGAATGGACAACCTTACAAAGCTTTATAATAGGTATGGGATGGATGTGGAATTAAGAGAACAGCTTCGTCAGTATGAACGTGAACATGAAGATTCATTTTATATTATTGTCTGCGACCTTGATAATTTCAAACACATAAACGATACATGGGGGCATCTTGAAGGTGACAGGGCTTTGGTTCTTATAGCGGACGTGCTTTCAAGGGTTGCTGAAAGGTTTCGTTCAAATGTTTTCAGAATCGGCGGCGATGAGTTTGTGATTATAACAGATATATCAGAACAGGGATTGGCTGTTGATATTACAAATTCTATCAAAAATGAGCTTGATAACATTGATTTCAGGGATGATTTTGACATCAGAATGAGTATAGGAGTTGCACTCTATGACGGTGTAACACCTGTTGATGAATTGTTGAATAATGCGGATAAAAAAATGTATGAAGCAAAGAAAATGCGAGTTAACAGAAAAGCATCATTCGGTGTGTGAAAAAAGGAATTTATATGTATAAATATATATTGTGGGATATAGACGGAACTGTGCTGAACTTTTTAGCATCAGAGGCATATGCGATAAGAACCTTGTTCAAAAAATATAACATTGGGGAATGCAGTGATGAAATGCTGAAGCTGTATTCGGCAATAAATCTTAAATACTGGCAGAAGCTTGAAAGAAATGAACTTACCAAAAGGGAAATACTGCTGGGAAGATTCCACGAATTTTTTGGAATAATCGGTGCAGATATAACAATTGCAGAGAGTTTTAACGAAGATTATCAGGTTACACTTGGTGACCATATTGAGTTTGTTGATAAGGCCAAGGAAATACTTCTTTCTCAGAAGAAGAAATATACCATTGCTGCGGTTACAAACGGCACCAAGATTGCTCAGGAAAAGAAGCTGCGTATTTCGGGTCTTGATAAGATTTTTGATGCTGTTTTTATATCAGAGAACGTTGGTGCAGAAAAACCCAACAAGGAATATTTTGATTATGTCTTTGAAAAGCTTGGAATAGCCGACAAAAAAGAAGTGCTCCTTATAGGCGATTCCCTTACAAGCGATATGAAGGGCGGATTTGTGGCAGAAATTGATACCTGTTGGTTCAATCCCCAACATCACCCTAATACACTGGATATTCCTGTTACGTATGAAATCGGTGATCTTGAAAGAATTTATGAGATTGTTCTTGTGTGAAAATTTACATTGTATATTTCTTTTAATCCAATTGCGTCAAAAAGGTAAAGAACTTTTGAAAAGCATAAAATTGAGGGTATGAATAATGCAACTTAACTTGATAGAACTAACCAAAAGAGAAGACATTTCTAAAACATACAACATATATAAGAACTGTATGTATATGCCTACTGGAAAAAATTTAATAAAATAACTTCAGCGTTTTTCAAAGCGGTGAGACGGGCGAATTTTTCTTTTATGAAATTACAGTAAAATAAAGGAAAACTAAAACTTTTATAAAGTGGTGTAAAAATGACAAAAGAAAAAATACAGAATTCATATTTTTACGGACTAAGCAAAGGACTCCCCATTGCCTTGGGATATCTTTCGGTGTCCTTTGGTTTTGGTATAAGTGCATTGGGAAAGGGGATAAATCCCATAGGTGCAATTCTTATATCCTTGACAAATCTTACCTCTGCGGGACAGGTGGCGGGAATTGAAATTATTTATGCCTGCGGAACAATAATCGAAATGATTCTTGCCCAGATGGTTATAAATATGCGTTATTGTCTTATGGGACTGGCACTGACTCAAAAACTGGACAACAGCTTTACCACTCCTCACAGAATGGTTACCTCTTTTGCAATAACCGACGAGGTTTTTGCTGTTGCAGCAGCGGAACGTGGCTTGATTGGCAGACGGTTTATGTATGGTCTTGTTACCTTGCCGCCAATTGGCTGGACTTTGGGAACGGCTTTGGGAGTTTTTGCAGGTCAGCTTTTGCCTGCTGATGTTTGTGCGGCATTAGAGCTTGCTATATACAGTATGTTTATTGCAATTATTGTTCCTCCTGCCAAGGGTGACAAGGGGGTATTGCTTGCAGTACTTATTGCTTCAGCACTTAGTTGCGGTCTGTTTTATATACCTTTTCTTTCGCGGATTTCCACGGGTTTCAAAATTATAATCTGTGCCGTGGCGGCATCTGGAATTATGGCATATATTGCACCCAAAAACGGTGAGGAGGATTAACGGTATGGACAAAATGTTTTTTGCTTATCTTGCAGCAATGGCACTTGTGACATATGCCATAAGAATGATACCCTTTACGGTTATGCGCAGAAAAATCAAATCACCGTACATAAAAAGCTTTCTGTTTTATGTTCCATATTCGGTGCTTGGTGCTATGACCTTCCCGTATATTTTTTATGCAACAGGAAATTTGGCTACGGCGGCGGCAGGAACTGCGGTTGCATTTGTGCTTGCGTTTTTTAACCGTTCTCTTTTGACCGTTGCCGTTTGTGCCTGTGTAACAGCTTTTGTGACGGGATTAGTAGTCTAAAAAGAAAGAGTGAGTGTCAGAAGTATTATTCGTTTCACGAAATATCTGCCGATGAAATTGATTTTTGACTTGTTCTGATGCGTAAAATTTTGTTGACTATTTGAACAAAGTGTATTATAATATTAGGATAAGATGAAATTTTGTGTTATTTTGGGAGGTAAACTCTATGTTTGTAAAAAAATTAAGAAGAAGACTTTTTGGCTTCAAAAAATCAGATGTATTTGACTTTGTAACCGAGATAGATCAGAGTGCGGCAGAAAAGCTTGCAGAAAAAGAAAAGCAAATTGATGAACTCAAAGCACGTCTGGCTGTTCTTGATGCAGAACGTGATTCAGTAATCAAGGCTCTCAGTATTGCTGAAGAAACAGCCGCAAAGGTTATTGAAGAAGCACGTGAAAAGGCAGATGCAATGCTCAAGGAAGCAGAGGCAGAGGTGCTCAGCAAAAAAGAACAGTGTGAGGCTGAACTTAAGGAAAAGAGAGAACAGTGCGAGCTTGAAATTCAGGAAAAGAAAAACAGCTGTGAAAGTGAAATACAGTTGCAGAAGAATAATGTGAATCGTGAGATTGACATAAAGAAAAAGGCCATAAAGAATTATTACGCAACAGAAAACAAAAAGATTGACCAGATAAAAAGTGAAGTTGAGCGTATGCGCAAAGCTTCTATGGATGCAATACAGAACTTTGAAAGACAGCTCAGGGCGGTTGAACGTATGACCGAAAACAGCGGTGCATATGTTGAATCTGCGTCCGACTATGCTCAGACAGGTGCTGTTCCCTCAGGCTTTGTTGATGTAGAGAGAGAAATTCCCATTCATATTATTGAGTCAATTTCTGAATAATCAGTGACAAATAAAAAAAATAACACATAATATAAACAAAGACATAAATTTGTCTTGAAATACGCTTATCCTGTTCCGCAGATAAGCGTTATTTTCAGTATACAAGCGGAAAGAAAGGCGATGAGACACAGGTGAATGTTTATCTTGACAACAGTGCTACCACACGGACATTCAAGGAATGTGCGGAACTGGCGGCAGATGTAATGTACAATTCTTACGGAAATCCTTCCTCATTGCACAGAAAAGGTATCGAAGCAGAAAAAATTATAAAAAAAGCCCGTGAACAGATTGCAGACACACTGAAGGTGTCACCCGGGGATATATATTTTACCTCAGGGGGAACAGAGTCTGACAACCTTGCAATTCTTGGTGCTTGCAAAACGGGCAGAGGCAAGCATATTCTCAGCTCCAGCATTGAGCATCCGGCAGTTCTTAGTACCTTGCAGCATCTTGAAAAGCGAGGATATACAGTGGAGCTTATACCGGTTACTCCGTCGGGAGTTGTGGATATTGAAAAATTCTCTCGCATGATAAGAAAAGATACTGTTTTGGTTTCGTGTATGTATGTTAATAATGAAATCGGTTCAGTTCAGCCAATTGAAAAAATGGCAAAAATCATCAGGTCAGAAAACCCAAGTACAGTTTTTCACGTAGATGCAGTTCAGGCGTACGGAAAGATTCCGTTTTCGGCTGCATCAACGGGCGCGGACCTTATTTCTCTCAGCAGTCATAAAATTCACGGACCAAAAGGTGTCGGTGCACTTTATGTAAAAAACAAAACAAAGCTTGCTCCCATACTGTTTGGAGGCGGTCAGCAGGAGAATATACGTCCCGGCACTGAAAACGTACCCGGAATTGCCGCATTTGGTCTTGCGGCACAGAAGAGCTTTGAACACATTGCAGAAAAAGCTGCAGAAATGGAGCGACTCCGCAATCGGCTCCGTGACGGAATAAAAAAATCCCTTGATGATGTTGTGGTGAATACACCCATGAATAGTGTAGCACCCCATATACTCAACATTTCATTCGGATATGTGAAGTCAGAGGTTCTGCTTCATTCTCTTGAAGCGGAAGGAATTTATGTTTCTTCGGGCTCAGCTTGTTCGAGTCACAAAAAAGGACCCAGCTATGTCCTCACGGCAATAGGAACCGACAAAAAAATGATTGACGGAAGCATTAGATTCAGTCTTTCAGAATTTACTACAGTTGATGAAATTGATTATACTGTTGAAAAGGTTCTTGAGCACGTGAAAAAAATCAGAAAGCTTTTGAAAAGATAGTAAGGAGAAAGTTATATGCCAAAGATAGATTTGATACTTTTGAAGTACGGTGAGATTGCTCTCAAGGGGCTGAATAAGCCCCTTTTTGAGGGTAAGCTCCTTAATAATATAAAAAGCCGTCTTGAAAAAATAGGCAAGTTCAGTGTAAGAAAGGCACAGTCAACGGTTTATGTTGAACCGCTGGAAGAAGGTCTTGATATGGAAGCGGCTGTTGAAAGCCTTACTCAGGTTTTTGGTATTGTTAATATTTGTCCTGTTCGTAAATGTGCGAAGGATATGGAGAGTATTGCAAAAACCGCAATCGAGTGTATAAACGATATGCGCACAACCGAAAAAACCTTCAAGGTTGAGGCAAAGCGTGAAGACAAGAAGTTCCCTCTGAACTCTCCTCAAATTTGCAGGGAGCTTGGCGGAATGCTTCTTTCAAAGATTCACGATATTTCTGTTGATGTTCACAAGCCTGATATTACGGTCAATGTTGAGGTAAGGCAGGAAGCATTTGTTTATACAAGAAAAATCAGAGGCGCAGGCGGTATGCCCGTAGGCACAAACGGCAAATCGACAATACTTCTTTCAGGCGGTATTGACAGCCCCGTTGCAGGTTTTATGATTGCAAAGCGCGGTGTTGAGCTGGAAGCAGTTCATTTCCACAGCCATCCGTATACCAGTGATCGTGCAAAGGAGAAGGTTATTGACCTTGCACAGCAGATGTCAAAGTATTGCGGAAAAATCAGACTTCATGTTGTTCCATTTACAAAAATTCAGCTTGATATAATTGAAAAGTGTCCCGAAAACTATCTTACGGTTATTATGAGAAGACTTATGATGCGGATTGCAGAAAAGATTTCTGTCCGTGAGGGTTCTGCGGCACTTATTACGGGTGAAAGTATCGGTCAGGTTGCCAGTCAGACAATGGAAAGTCTGGTTTGTACCGATAATGCCGTAAATCAGCCTGTGTTCAGACCTTGTATCGGTATGGACAAGGAAGAAATTGTTGCAATATCAAAGAAAATAGGCACATATGAAACATCAATTCTTCCTTATGAGGATTGCTGTACAATATTTGTTCCAAAGCATCCGAAAACAAAACCGCAGCTGGCTGAAATTATTGAAGCCGAAAAAGCTCTTGGCGATATTGAAGCGGCACTTGATGAAGCAATTGCAGAAGAAGAAATTCTGGTGATTAAATAATGAAAAGCATTGAAGCAGCACTTGTTGATTTACTGATTAAAAATAAAATGAAGGTGGCAACAGCTGAAAGCTGTACCGGTGGACTGATTTCACAAAAAATCACGTCTGTACCGGGAGCATCTGAATGTTTTGACTGCGGTGTTGTGACCTATTCAAACGAGCAAAAACATAAGCTTTTGGGTGTTTCTGATGATACGCTTCAAAAATACGGTGCAGTGTCTGAACAGACTGCGTTGGAGATGTGTCAGGGTGTCAGAAACCTTGCGGAAGCGGATTTTGGAATATCTGTGACAGGAATTGCAGGTCCGGGAGGAGGAACTCCCCAAAAGCCTGTGGGAACTGTCTGGATTGGTATTTGCGGCAATAATGTTCACATGGCGGAATGCTTTGTCTTTGACGGTGACAGGGAACAGGTAAGAGAACAAACTGCAGATACAGCATTAGGTATTGTTATCAATCATATAAAATAAAAAAGTGGCTGATGCCACTTTTTTATTTTATTAAGTCTTTAACAACTTCACCTGCGATTATCAAACCTGCAACAGAAGGTACAAAGGAAGTGCTTCCGGGGATCCTTTCCCCTTGCGGTTTAATGGGCATTTCTTCGGAATACAAAACTTTAAGCTTTTGAACATCGCGAAGCTTCAGTTCCCGACGCATAACACGAGCCAACGGACAGACCGAGGTTTTGTAAATATCCGAAATTTTAAACTGTGTGGGGTCAAGCTTGTTTCCTGTACCCATTGAACTGATTATGGGAATATTGAGACGTTCTGCCCGCACTGCAAGCTCAATTTTTGCACTTACAGTATCGATTGCATCAACAATATAATCAAACTCATCAAGTGGGAAACTATCGGCATTTTCGGGCAGATAAAACACCTGATGAAGCACTGTTTCAGCATCGGGATTGATTGAAAGTATACGTTTTTTCATTGCTTCGGTTTTTGACATTCCAATTGTGTCGACTGTTGCGATAATCTGTCGGTTCAGGTTTGATTCAGTCACAGCATCATTGTCGAACAATGTGAACTTTCCGATTCCGCATCGCGCCAGGGCCTCGCATACGTGACCGCCTACACCGCCCAAACCAAAAACCGCAACGTGTGCGGTTTTCAGCTTGTCCATATTTTCTTTTCCTAAAAGCATTTCTGTACGTGAAAAATTTTCAGACATAATTTATCCCTTTTTCCTTATTTTTAAAAGCTTAACAACAACGGGACTAAGCACGGCATTCAAACCAAGCTCAAACAAAAAGTTTCCCAAAGCCAGTGCTACAAACAGAGCTGCTCCTGATTTTGCCATTCCAATCATTTCTGCAATTCCAACAGCATCATCCATAAAAAATACAAAGCAACCCAGCATAAATACACCTGTGTTTACAATGGGGCAGATAATAGCAGCAACGAAGGTGGCTAAAGTAGAATTGAATTTTTCTAACGCTTTATATATTAATCCTGCTGCAAGTCCGCATAAGATACCTTTTGAAAGCACCGTTACTATTGTGCCGGGAATATCAAATGCGAGAAAAAGGTTTGCTCCGCCGGTTGCAAAAATAATAATTGCAAAAACAAAGCCGAGCCATGCACCGATAACAGGACCGCATAAGATTGTGCCAATTGCTATTGGCACCAAACCGATAGCGGTTGAGAACGGACCGAAAAACGTTGTGTAGGTTGCCAATAACTGAAACATTATAACTAATGCAGTCATTAATGCACCTGTGACCAAGGTTTCTGTTGTGGACATTCTTTTTTTCTTTTGTGTTTTCATAAAAATTCCTCCTTGCTGTCGTTCACGGTTTCGTGATACAACGCATAAAATTTTATATATATCAACTCCGAAGAGCAATATACACACAGATATTTAATTGTTTTTCTTGTATAATATATTGAGTCCCTTAAGAAGCAGATTGTCATCAAGAGTAATGTGGTGCTTGCAATGGGGGATGATGGTGGAAGAAAGACCGCCTGTTGCATACACGGGAAGCTCAATACCCATTTCCTCATTGAATCGGTCAATCATACCGTCTATAAGGCAGGCGTTGCCGAATACAACCCCTGATTTCATACAGTCAACAGTGTTCTTTCCTATGACGGATTTTGGAGCTTCCAGACCTATCTGGGGAAGCTGTGCGGTTCCGCTTGCAAGTGCTTTCACTCCCATGCCGACACCCGGACCGATTGAAACACCGATAAATGTTCCGTTTTCATCTATAACCATTATTTTTGTGGCAGTCCCCATATCTACGACGAGACAAGGACTTCCATAGGTATAGTGTGCGGCAACGCAGGCTGTTATCAAATCGGCACCCACGCTTGCAGGGTTGTCACAATGAATTTTGATGCCTGTTTTTATTCCGGGTCCCACCATTATAGGCTCTACTCCGTAAACATATTGAATTGCACGCTTCATAACAGAGTTCAGGGGTGGTACAACCGAGGAAATAATAGCCCCCTTGACAGTTGATTTGTCAACATTGTGAAGAGTAAGAACACTTTTAATTTTTGTTGCGTATTCGTCTTCTGTCTTGTTTGCATTTGTGGCAATTCTTGCAACAAAGGTCAACTCGTCATCAACAAATCCGCCAAGAACTATATTTGTATTTCCAATATCAATGGTAAGTATCATAATAAAACCCCTTGCAACTGTTTTTCAACTAAATATATCACTATTGGTAAAAAAATGAATAGAAATAAAAAATTATAGAATACTATTCAAAAACTGCTGTGTACGCGGGTCTTTTGGCTGTGAGAAAATTACGTCTGGAGTACCTTCTTCAACGATTTTTCCGTCTGCCATAAAGATTACCCGATCAGCAACCTCACGGGCAAAGCCCATTTCGTGAGTAACAACAATCATGGTCATTCCCTCTTTTGCAAGCTCCTTCATAACGTCCAGAACTTCGCCGACCATTTCGGGGTCAAGAGCGGAGGTGGGTTCGTCAAAAAGCATTACATCAGGACTCATCATCAGCGCACGTACTATTGCAACTCTCTGCTTCTGACCGCCTGAAAGCTGAGAAGGATATGCTTCGGCACGGTCTGCAAGACCTACTCTGGAGAGAAGAGCCATAGCTTTTTTGTCAGCCTCGGTTTTTGGCATTTTCAGAAGCTTTGTGGGTGCAAGTGTAAGGTTCTTGAGAACAGTCATATGCGGAAACAAATTGAACTGCTGAAAAACCATTCCCATTTTCTGACGGTGCAGATTGATGTTTGTTTTCGGGTTGGTAATATCCACACTTTCAAATAGAATAGTACCGGAGGTAGGAAGCTCAAGAAGATTGAGAGAACGGAGGTAGGTTGATTTTCCTGAACCTGAGGGTCCGATGATTACAACAACCTCGCCCTTTTGTATCTCGGCGTTTACACCGTCAAGAGCCTTGATTTTTCCACCATTATAGTATTTGCAAAGGTCTGTGGTTTTTATAAGAAAATTATCGCTCACTCTTGCGCAACCTCCTTTCGATTCTGCCAACAATCCATGTGAGAAGCATTACCATTGCCAGATAAACTGCAGCAACGGCAAAAAGCGGCATAAAGGCAGAAAAGGTTCTTCCTCGGATAATGTCTCCTGCTTTTGTAAGGTCAATGATTCCTACATAACCTGCAACCGAGGTTTCTTTGAGAAGTGCAATGAATTCGTTGAGAAGAGTAGGAAGCACCGTTTTGAATACCTGAGGAATGATTATATAAATCATTGTTTTGATGTAATTAAAGCCAAGTGAACGGCCTGCTTCAAACTGTCCGCCGTCAATAGACATAATTCCGCCTCGGAGAATTTCGGCTACATATGCACCGGAGTTGATTCCGAATGCAATTGATGCCACCATAATACCGTTGGTAGAGGAAGCAAAAATGATAAAATATGCAATCATAAGCTGAACAACTACAGGTGTCCCGCGAATAACGGTCAGGTATATTTTGCATATCTGGTTAACTAGAGCAAAGGAATAATATCCGAGAATACTTCTGCTTCGTGCAAGGTTTTCGCGGTTTTTGTCAAAGGTTGAACGGACGATTGCAACAGCTACTCCGATAAACACACCGATAAGAAGAGCAAAAAAGGCAATTGTCAGGGTGTGGCCGAGACCTGTCAGAAGATACTTCCAACGTGCGTCGTCTATAAAATTCAGTATAAATTGTTCTTTTAATGTCAAGGTATCATCTCCAATAAAAACGGCAGTGTTGCCACCGCCGTTTTAAGTAATACATTATGAATTACAGCTTATTCAGCGCTGATGTATTTGTCAACAATGCTTTTAACTGTGCCGTCTGCAATAAGTTCTTCAAGAGCTGTGTTGATGTTTGCAAGAAGCTCTTCGTTTTCTTTTGCAACACAGATTGCGTAGTCTTCTGTAACGTATTCTGTATCAAGAATAACAAGACCGTCATTTGAAGCAACATAAGATTTTGCGGGTTCGTTGTCGATGATTACGCAGTCAACCTTGCCGCTAACGAGTGCTGCAACTGCATCTGTACCCTTGTTGAAGGGAGTAACAAATTCGTCGCCGTAGTCATCACTTGCGTAAATGTGACCTGTTGTATCCTGCTGAACACCGATTTTCTTTCCTTCAAGGTCGTCAACTGATTTGATAGCTGAGCCTTCGGGAACGATGATAGCCTGAACACCTGTTGCATATGTAGTTGAGAAGTTAACAGTCTTGAGACGTTCTTCTGTAACTGTCATACCTGCCATACCGATGTCGTATTTGCCTGTCTGAACACCTGCAATGATTGAACCGAATTCAGTATCCTGAATTTTGAGCTCCATACCGAGCTTTTCGGCAATCTTTGCTGCTATTTCAGCATCGATACCTACAATCTGTTCGCCCTCATAGAATTCATAGGGAGGGAATGTGGCATTTGTAGCCATTGTGAGTGTTTTTGTTTCGTTTGTTTTGTTTGCATCACCGCCGCAAGCTGTAAAGAAACAGCAAACTGTTGCAAGAGCAAGAACTAAAGCGATAATTTTTTTCATTTTCTAATCCTCCTAAAGATTAAAATTATACAAACATATTTTAATGTATAAGGAGAATTTTGTCAAGTGTTTTTGCAAAAGAAAAACAACCGCAGAAAAACTTCTGCGGTTGAGATTTTGTAAAGGGAAGGGATTAATACATTCCGCCCATACCTGCACCGGCACCTGCCATTGCTGCAGCTTCAGCAGCTGCTGCCTGAGGGTCAGGCTTGTTTGCAACAAGGCTTTCTGTTGTGAGAACCATTGATGCAACTGATGCGGCATTCTGGAGTGCTGAACGTGTTACCTTTGTGGGGTCAACGATACCGTTCTTGAGCATATCCATATATTCTTCTGTGAGAGCGTTGTAGCCGATACCAACTTCGCTTGCCTTGATAGCGTTTACGATTACGCTGCCTTCAACACCTGCATTGAACGCAATCTGACGAACGGGTTCTTCAAGTGCTCTGAGAACTGTCTTTGCACCAACCTTTTCGTCACCTTCAAGGCTGTCGATAAGAGCTTCAACTGCGGGCATTGCATTGATGAATGCTGTACCGCCGCCTGCAACAATACCCTCTTCAACAGCGGCACGTGTTGCAGCAAGTGCATCTTCAATTCTGAGCTTCTTTTCTCTCATTTCAACTTCTGTAGCTGCACCAACCTTGATAACAGCAACACCGCCTGAGAGCTTTGCAAGTCTTTCCTGAAGCTTTTCTCTGTCAAAATCAGATGTTGTTTTTTCGATTTCGTTCTTAATCTGGTTAACACGAGCTTTGATTGCATCGGGGTTACCTGCACCGTCAACAATAATTGTGTTTTCTTTGAGAACCTTTACCTGACGTGCACGACCAAGCTGGTCAATTGTTGTTTCCTTGAGGTCAAGACCCAATTCTTCTGAAATTACATTACCGCCTGTGAGTGTTGCGATGTCTTCAAGCATTGCCTTTCTTCTTTCACCAAAGCCGGGAGCTTTGACACCAACGCAGGTGAATGTTCCGCGGAGCTTGTTTACGATAAGAGTTGAAAGTGCTTCGCCTTCAATATCTTCAGCAACAATAACGAGCTTCTTGCCCTGCTGAACAATCTGTTCAAGGAGGGGGAGGATGTCCTGAATTGTTGTGATTTTCTTGTCTGTAATGAGGATGTATGCATCATCGATAACAGCTTCCATTTTTTCTGTATCTGTTACCATATAAGGTGTGATGTAACCACGGTCAAACTGCATACCTTCAACAACCTCTGAATATGTTTCAGCTGTTTTTGATTCTTCAACAGTGATAACGCCGTCGCTTGTAACCTTTTCCATAGCATCACCAATGAGCTCGCCGATTGCTTCGTCTGCAGCAGATACTGCAGCAACTCTTGCTATGTCGTCACGACCGCTTACTTTTTTGCTATTTTTCACAACTTCTGCAACTGCTGTATCAACTGCAGCAGCAATACCCTTTCTTACGATCATGGGGTTTGCACCTGCTGTAACGTTCTTGAGTCCTTCGCGAACAAGAGCCTGAGCCAGAAGAGTAGCTGTTGTTGTACCGTCACCAGCAATGTCATTTGTCTTTGATGCAACTTCCTTTACGAGCTGTGCACCCATATTTTCAAAGGGGCATTCAAGCTCGATTTCCTTTGCGATTGTAACACCGTCATTTGTGATAAGGGGAGCACCGAATTTCTTTTCAAGAACAACATTTCTGCCCTTGGGTCCCAGTGTAACCTTTACTGTGTCTGCGAGCTGATTAACGCCTTTTTCAAGAGCGTGTCTTGCTTCTTCACCAAATAAAATCTGTTTAGCCATTTTAAAATTCCTCCTGAAATATTAATTAGTCAATAATTGCAAGAACGTCAGACTGACGGAGAATTGTGTATTCTGTACCGTCCAGCTTTACTTCTGTACCTGCGTATTTGCTGATAAGAACCTTGTCGCCTACTTTGAGTTCCATCTTTACTTCTTTGCCGTCAACTACGCCGCCGGGACCAACAGCAACGATTTCAGCAACCTCGGGTTTTTCCTTTGCAGAGCCTGCAAGAATAATGCCGCTTTTTGTTGTTTCCTCAGCTTCTACCATTTTGATAACAACTCTGTCTGCCAATGGTTTGATGTTCATTTGAAAATCCTCCTTATGATATATGAAATAATTAAAAAACTTATTCGTGTTAGCACTCTGTCTTGTTGAGTGCTAACATAGCATATAATACAAAAATAACAGTTATAAATCAAATTCGATTACAGGTAATTATTTCCGTTTACAGCTAATTATATTCATTTATATAGCAAAATCTGCCACATACCTTTATTTTTGCATTACAGTAACCGCTGCGTAGGCTGAAATACCTTCTTTTCTGCCTTCAAAACCAAGGTGTTCTGTGGTTGTTGCTTTTACGCTTACGCAGGAAATATCTATGCCAAGCACACGGGCAATATTTTGACGCATTGTTTCGATATGCGGTGCAAGCTTTGGTGCCTGTGCAGCTATCGTTGAATCTATGTTGTTTATATAAAAATTGTTATCTTCAAGAACTTTTTTTGTTTTTTCGAGAAGAATAAGGCTGTCTATGTCCTTGAAACTTCCGTCTGTGTCTGGAAAGTGTTTGCCGATGTCACCAAGTGCAGCGGCACCAAGCAGTGCATCCATAATGGCGTGCAAAAGTACGTCTGCATCAGAATGCCCAAGCAATCCTTTTTCGTGAGGGATTTCAACACCGCCGAGGATGAGCTTTCTTCCTTCAACAAGAGCGTGGACGTCATAACCGAAACCAACTCTCATAACGGTCTCCTTTCATTAAATATAAATATATTAGTTATCATTTTAAAAAATTGTATATTGCTTCTGCAACGGGCAAATCTTCGGGGGTAGTTACCTTTATATTTGTATACTCACCGTCAACAATGTGGACAGAGAGCCCGGCAAATTCCGCAACCGAGCAGTCATCAGTGCCCACAAAACCTGATTCTGACGCAATGCAAAAGGCATTCTTTAAATCATCTGCGTGAAAAACCTGAGGTGTCTGAATAAGACGAAGTGTGTCACGTGAAAGTGTTTCCGAAACATTATTTTCTCTTGTAACAGATTTAACTGTATCTTTTGGGACAACTCCCGGTGCGGCAGAGCCGAAATTTTCTGCGGCAATTACAAGTTCATTGATTTTTTCGGGAGAGACAAAGGGTCTTGCCCCGTCGTGAATGGCAACAAGCTTTCCTGATTCAACCAGACTCATACCGCAGTTCACCGAATCCTGTCGTGTTTCACCGCCCGGAACAATGTGTGAAACCTTTGAAATACCAAATTCACGAACCAAGTCTCCTGCCGTAATAATTGATTCGGGTTTTGTTACGATGATAACAGAATCAATACATTCTGCTTGCTGGAATTTTTGTAATGTGTGTGCGAGTACAGGCTTTCCGTCAAGGAGTATAAACTGTTTGTTTACGGATGAACCCATTCTTGTTCCTGAACCTGCGGCAACAATAACCGCTGTTGCAACGGGAGTAGAGTGTTTTTTGGAAAACATAGAAAACCTCCTGAAAAATTACAGAGCAAGAAGTTCCTTGATTTCGTCAGTTGTTTTCTTTTTTGCAAGTACAAGCTCGGAAATAAGGATGTTTTTTGCATTTGAAAGCATTTTTCGCTCTGCATTTGAAAGTGACTTTTTGTTGTCACGAAGAAGAAGCGTTTTTGCAACTGTTGCAACATCAACAAGATCGCCGCTTTTCATTTTTTCAATATTTTCGCGGTATCTTTGGTTCCAGTTGTTGTTCGGGTCTTCTTCACAGCAATGGAAATGCTTTATGACTTCGTTGGCGGCATCCTCTGAAACAATTTTTCTGATGCCGATGGCTTCAAGGTTGTTAACGGGCAGCATTACCTTCATGTCGCTTATGGAAATCTGCATAATATAGTACTTGTGGAGCTCACCTAGAATTTTCTTTTCCTCGATGTCGACAATTATACCGGCTCCGTGCATGGGATAAACAATTTCGTCACCTATATGAAACACGTCAAGACTTCCCTTCAAAACTTTATATTTATGTATATTTTTTTTCTTATGTAATTATTTGCAAAATTTTGAAATTATTTCGGTTATATTGGAACATGGAATAATTTCAATGTTTTTATAGCTTTTCAGCTTTTTTAAATCCACCGACGGGATTATACAGCGTTTGAAGCCAAGCTTCTCACATTCGGCTATTCGTGCTTCCAGAAAGCTGCAGGCACGTAATTCACCCGTAAGACCAACTTCACCGATAATTACAGTTGTACTGTCTATTGGAGCTGAACTGTAGCTTGACGCAACAGCAAGAATAATTCCAAGGTCTGCAGCGGGTTCTGTAATCCGAAGTCCGCCGACGATATTTACGTATGCATCAAAAACGGACATTTTTATTGCACAGCATTTTTCCAGAACAGCCATAAGCATTATGGTGCGACTTATGTCCGGACCGCTGGTCATACGTCGTGGATTCCCGAAGGCGGTGGGGGAAACAAGAGCCTGAACCTCCGCAAGAACGGGGCGGGTACCTTCCATTGTGCAAATAATACAAGACCCCGCAACATTTTCGGGTCTTCCTGAAAGCATTGCCATTGAGGGATTGGGTACTTCTTCAAGCCCAAAGTTTTTCATTTCAAAAACTCCGATTTCGTTGGTTGAACCAAAACGGTTTTTCACGGCACGCAGAATACGGAATGACTGGTGGCGTTCGCCTTCAAAATACAGGACACAGTCCACCATATGCTCAAGGATTTTCGGTCCTGCAAGAGCACCTTCTTTTGTCACATGACCCACCACAAATACGGAAATTGAATTTTCCTTTGCAATTTTCATAAGTACAGAGGTTACATCCTTGATTTGTGCAGTATTTCCGGGAGTGGACTGTATTTGCGGATTGAACATTGTCTGTACCGAATCCACAATAAGTACATCAGGCTTTTCACGAAAAACACATTCTGTAACATAATCCATATTTGTCTCGGAGTATATTTTCAGATTTTCGGTGGTTATGCCAAGTCTGTCTGCACGGAGCTTTATTTGTCTCTGGGATTCCTCGCCGGAAACATAAAGAATATTCTGACTTTGTCCAAGGTGTTGGCAAATCTGAAGCAGAAGTGTTGACTTTCCTATTCCGGGGTCACCGCCCACAAGAACCAGAGAGCCCTTTACCAGTCCGCCTCCCAGAACTCTGTCAAGCTCTGTCATACCCGTAAGAGTACGAGCCTCCTGAACTGTATCAATTTCTGAAATTTTTTTCGGTGATGAATTACCTGAGGACGGTGCTGACATAACCGAAATCTTTGAATTCGTTGTACTTTGGACAACGGTTTCTTCTTCGATGGTGTTCCAGGAATTACACGTTGCGCACTTTCCCATCCACTTGGGAAAGGATGCACCGCATTCGGAACAAACATAAACCGTTTTTGTTTTCATAATAATTGAATCCTTATTTTTTTACTGAGTTTTTTGCTGCTGTCAGAGTGTTCTGCATAAGCATTGCGATTGTCATTGGACCAACACCACCGGGAACGGGGGTGATTGCACCTGCAACCTTTTCAACCTCGTCAAAGGCAACGTCACCAACAAGTTTTCCGTCCTCCAGACGGTTCATACCAACATCAATTACAACTGCACCGGGTTTTACCATATCTGCAGTAACAAAGTTGGCTCTGCCAACTGCCGCAACAAGAATGTCAGCTTGCTTTGTAACTTCTTTTAAGTCCTTTGTGCGAGAATGGCAGGTGGTAACTGTTCCGTTTTTGTGGAGGAGCAGCATACTCATAGGCTTGCCCACAATGTTGCTTCTGCCGATTACAACACAGTTTTTGCCTTCGATTTCAACGTTGCTTTCTGCAATAAGTTCCATAATTCCTGCGGGTGTACATGGAACAAAGTCATAGTCACCAATCATAATTTTTCCCACATTCACGGGGTGGAAGGCGTCAACGTCCTTTTCGGGGCGAATTGTGTTGATAACAGCTTTCTCGTCAAGATGTTTGGGGAGAGGAAGCTGAACCAGAATTCCGTGAATACTGTCATCGTTGTTGAGTTTTTCAACAAGGGAAACCAATTCCTCCTGAGTTGTTTCTTCCGGAAGTGCAAATTTCTCCGAGTGCATACCAAGCTCTGTGCACATTGCTTCTTTTCTGCCAACGTATACCTTTGATGCAGGGTCTTCACCTACTATGATTACGGCGAGACCGGGAAGTGTTCCCTCTTTCTTCAGGTTTTCGATTTCTATTTTGAGATTTTCCTTTATTCTTGCTGATACTGTCTTTCCGCTTAATATTGTTGCCATTTTTCCTTTCTCCTTTTGTTGGTTTTATGAGACATTCGGGACCAAATCCTATGAGGTCAAGTCGCTTTGCTTTTGTTAATGCTTTTAAAATCAAATCATAATTCTTCGGGTCACGGAATTGAAGGAGTGCACGTTGCATCTGTTTTTCGCTGTAGTCCTTTGCAACGGATACCTGATTCATTGTCCGTGGGTCAATGCCCGTATAATACATACAGGTTGAAATGCTTCCCGGTGTGGGGTAGAAGTCCTGAACCTGTTCAGGATTCAGCTTGTGCCGGTTCAGATATTCCGCAAGGCGTATTGCGTCCTTCAGTGTGCTTCCCGGGTGTGATGACATAAGATACGGAACGGCATACTGTTCTTTGCCGAGCCTTTTGTTTATATTTTCAAACTTTTTAAGGAACTTTTCATATACATCGTGAGAGGGCTTTCCCATATATTTTAGAACATTGTCCGAAATATGTTCGGGGGCAACTCTCAGCTGTCCGCTGATATGATGCCTGCACAGCTCTGTGAAGAAGCTTTCATCCCTGTCGCAAAGAAGATAGTCAAAGCGTATTCCTGAACGGACGAAAACTTTTTTTACCCTTGGAATCTTTCGTAGCTTTTGCAAAAGCTCAAGATAGTCTCTGTGTGAAACATCAAGGTTTTTACAGGGTGTGGGATAGAGACATTGCCTGTTTTTGCATACCCCTGATTTCAACTGCTTTTTGCAGGAAGGGGCACGGAAGTTTGCTGTCGGACCGCCAACGTCGTGAATATAACCTTTGAAGTTGGGTTTATTTGTAAGTTTTTCCGCTTCGCGGATAATTGATTCCTGACTTCTTGCTGTAACAGTTCTGCCCTGATGAAATGCAAGGGCACAAAAGTTGCAGCTGCCGAAGCATCCACGGCAGGAGGTTATGCTGAATTCAATTTCGTCAATTGCAGGAACACCGCCAAGTGCTTTGTATGAGGGGTGATATGTTCCCTCGTAAGGCAGTTCATAAACCTTGTCAAGCTCTTCGGTTGTGAGAGGCGGTGACGGAGGAAGCTGAACAATGCATTTTCTGTCATTGTCTTTTTGCACTATGGCTTTTCCCCGTACTGCGTCCTGTTCTTCGTATTGTATACGTGTTGCTTCTGCGTATAGTTTTTTGCTTCCTTTAACTTCGTCATAAGACGGGATAATCAGATAATCTTCGGGAAATTCCGCATCCGCATTTTCAATATAGACAGTTCCCGGGACGTGTTTTATTTCGCCGACGGGAACACCGCAGTTCAGAAGCTCTGCAATTTCAACAATCTGATGCTCGCCCATCCCGTAAATAAGAAGGTCAGCACCGCTGTCAATGAGAATACTTCTGCGAACCTTGTCAGACCAGTAATCGTAGTGTGCAAAACGCCTGAGACTTGCTTCGATTCCGCCGATGATTATGGGAATTTTCTTTCCAAATGCTTCACGAAGACGGTTGCAGTATACCGTTGTGGCACGGTCGGGACGTTTTCCAGCCTGACCGCCCGGGGAATATAAGTCCTGAGAGCGGACTTTTTTTGATACGGTATAATGATTGACCATAGGGTCGATGTTTCCTGATGATACCAAAAAGCCCAGTTTGGGTTCGCCCAATGCCTTGAAGGGTTCGCAACTGTGCCAGTCAGGTTGAGAAATTATCCCTACGGTGAAGCCTGCATTTTCAAGGACTCTTGAAATTATTGCATGACCGAAGCTTGAGTGGTCAACATATGCATCACCGATAATATAAATGAAATCAAGTTGGTCGATTCCACGCTTTTTCATGTCGTCTTTCGATATAGGAAGAAACATAAAAAATCCTTTCTGAAACATAGATTCATACAGAAAATATTTTAACATAAAACTAATGAAATTTCAATAGATTTTTTGCATAAATTTTCATATTATTGTAGAAGAAAAGAAAGAATATTCTTCGGGTTACTATGATTAAAATTATTTATAATATGGAATAAGAAAAACAAGTTTCTTTGCTCAATCTTAACAAAAAAGTATTTCCCGGAAAATAAAACCATAGGTTCAATAAATACTACTTGACGGAAACTGTCAATAGTTGTATAATGATAGCATATTGTTAATTCAAAAACAAACTTCAAAGGAGTGGCTACAAATGAAAGCAGTTGTATCGGTTATGGGTATTGACCGTACAGGTATTATCGCAAAGGTAAGTAATTGTCTTTATAATCACGGAGTGAATATTCTGGACATCAACCAGACTATTATGCAGAATATTTTTACAATGGTTATGCTTGTTGAATTCAGGGATGAATCAACAGAATATAACACCGTTATGACCGAGCTTGACGCAATTGGCAAGGAAATCGGTGTTGATATCAGAATGCAGCACGAAGATATCTTCAATTCAATGCACAGAATCTAAGAGGTAGGCATCATGATTAATACAAGAGAGATAATGGAAACAATCAAGATGATTGATGATGAGCATCTTGATATAAGAACAATAACAATGGGAATTTCACTCCTTGACTGCATTGACAGCAGTGCAGAAAAGGCTTGTGAAAAGATATATGAAAAAATAACACGTCTTGCAAAGGATTTGGTAAAGACGGGTGAGGATATCAGCCGTCAGTACGGTATTCCTATTATAAACAAGAGAATTTCGGTTACACCAATCTCCATTATTGCAGGAGCAAGCGATGCGGAAAGCTATGTTATGTTTGCCGAGACTCTTGACCGTGCCGCAAAGGCAACAGGCGTGAACTTCATCGGCGGTTTTTCTGCACTTGTGCAGAAGGGTTTTACCAAGGGTGATAGAATTCTTATTGATTCAATCCCCGAAGCTCTTGCAAAGACAGAGAGGGTATGTTCATCTGTTGCTGTAGGTTCAACAAAAGCAGGCATCAATATGGATGCTGTAAAGCTTATGGGACAGATTATAAAAAAGACTGCAGAGATTACAGCAGACAATGATTCCTTTGGTTGTGCAAAGCTGGTTGTATTTTCAAATGCTGTTGAGGATAATCCCTTTATGGCAGGCGCATTCCATGGCGTTGGCGAAGGTGACTGTGTAATCAATGTGGGTGTCAGCGGTCCAGGTGTTGTAAAGGCGGCTCTTTCAAAGGTCAAAGGAGCGGACTTCGGAACAGTTGCCGAGACAATCAAGAAAACAGCTTTCAAGATTACACGTATGGGTCAGCTTGTTGCTCAGGAAGCATCGCGAAGATTGAATGTTCCCTTCGGTATCGTTGACCTTTCATTGGCACCGACACCTGAGGTTGGAGACAGTGTTGCTTATATCCTTGAAGAAATGGGCCTTGAAAAATGCGGAACCCACGGAACAACAGCGGCTCTTGCCCTTCTTAACGATGCGGTGAAAAAGGGCGGTGTTATGGCATCAAGTTATGTTGGAGGACTTAGCGGTGCGTTTATTCCTGTCAGCGAAGATGCGGGTATGATTGCGGCGGCGGAATGCGGAACACTTACCCTTGACAAGCTTGAAGCAATGACTTGTGTTTGCTCTGTCGGACTGGATATGATTGCGGTTCCGGGGGATACAACGGCTGAAACAATTTCTGCAATAATTGCCGACGAATCTGCAATCGGTATGATAAACCAAAAAACAACAGCTGTCAGAATTATTCCAGTTGTGGGCAAAACCGTTGGTGAAAGCGTTGAATTCGGAGGTCTTCTGGGCTATGCACCGATTATGCCTGTACACAGTGAATCCAGTGCCGAATTTATCAACCGCGGCGGAAGAATTCCTGCTCCCATTCATAGTTTGAAGAACTAATTTGAAAATATAATTAAAGCTCTTGTATTTTTTGCAGGAGCTTTATTGTATAATAGGAAAACAAATTGCGTATTTTCTATTATGCAATAAAAAATGATTGATTAAAAAGGACGTGAAATTATGGACAAGCTTATAAAGAGAATTAACGAGCTTTATGCAAAGTCAAAGGCTGAAGGTCTGACAGAAGAAGAAAAAGCTGAACAGGCGGAGCTTCGGCAGAAGTATATACAGTCATTCCGTCAGGGTGTAAAAAATACAATGGACAATGTGCGTATTGTAGACAAGGACGGGAATCAGACTAAATTAGAAAGAAAAACAAAAAAAATTAAGAATTAATGCAACCTTTCGGTGGCTTTCTTGGTATTATATATGAGAGGAGGTTCAGGGATTGTTCGGACACATTCACAAGAGAGAAATACACAGCAATATCGAAAAACGCGAAGTTGTTGAAAAATACTTTGATATGATATATAAGCTTGCTTTGTCACAGACAAAGGACAGAGATTCTGCAGACGATGTTGTTCAGGAGGTTTTTTTGCGTTTTCTGAAATCTGACAAGGAATTCGAAAGTGATGAACATATCAAGGCATGGCTTATTCGTGTGACGATAAACTGCAGTCATAATGTGTTTTCAAATTCCTGGGCACAAAAAACCACACCTTTGACGGAGGATATTGTTTTTGATACCGAAGAAAAGGGTGATGTTTATTATGCGGTGCTGGAGCTTCCTCAGAAATACAGAGCGGTAATACATCTTTTTTATTATGAAGATATGTCAATTGAGGAAATTTCAAAGGCGTTAAAATCAAATGCATCTACAATCAAATCCCAATTGAGCCGAGGTCGGAAAATGCTGAGAGAAAAACTGGAAGGAGGATACGGTCTTGTTTAAAAAATACTACAAGCAGGCAAATGATGATATTGAAACAAACAGAGCATTGATAGACAAGATTTTTGAAGAGTCGGAAAAAACCACTGCAAACAAAAGCTTTGCAGCGGTATACAAATTTGGTATGGCGGCAGCTGCTGTTTTGGTGATTGCTGTCTCGACAACTTTTGTACCCGGACTTTTGAAACCTGACAAGACAGAGGTTGCACCTGAGAACATTGTGAGAATTGCAAAGGATACACCGCAAAACAAAACTGCAGATGTTGCAATCAAACATGAAGAAAAAAATGTTAAAAACAAAGAGGAAATCAGTGAAACCGCAAAAAAAACTACCCAAGTAACAAAAAGCGAACCCCAAATAAAGTATGAAAAAAAAGCCGAAGCCGTTACAAATGCTGAAGCGGTGAAGAGCGAACAGAAACAGGAAAGTGCAGAAGCAAATCCTTCAATTCAGCCGATAATTAATCAGACAGAAGAATCAGAATATGTGGAAAAAGGAAATGCCCCTGTGCTGGCAATGGATACTGCGACCGAACAAAGTTATGCAATTCCTGAGAGGGCAAGAGGGGGAGGGCCTGAATTCCGACCATCTCTTGAAACAAAAGAAGTATCTTTGAAGGATATGACCCAAGTATCTCAGGAGGAAAGTGAGAAGATTGCAAGTTGTCTTGAAGACGGATTGGGAAAAGAGAATCCTTCAACGGGCGGTCAATACTTTTTTGAAACGGACGGAAAGGTTCAGGTGGACGGAGAAGTTGTGTATGTTGGCAGCTGGAGTCAGATGACAGATGATTCTCACCTGTCAAAGCTGCATGATTTTGTATTGAATGAATCTATGAATGAGATGTATAGCTGTATTCACAGTGAAGACGGAACTCTTTTGGGGAACACCTCAAATAATTTGCTAGAAAAGTAAAACTGCACCTCAAAACTTTTGTTTTGGGGTGTTTTTCTTGACTTCTGTTTTTTTTCGATGTATAATGTTTTTTGAATTTCTGAAGGAGTATACATATGAAAAACATAAAATCACTAAGTATTCTTTTGTTGACATCAATAATATGGGGGTTTGCTTTTGTGGCACAGAGAATGGGTGCAGAGCATATAGGTGCATTTACCTTTAACGGCGTAAAGTTTATGCTCGGCACGGCATCCCTGATTCCCGTAATATTGATTTTTGAAAAAAGAGAAGCAGATGCCGATGTTCATAAAACAAAAATCAGGAGCACTGTTTTGGTGGGCATGCTTGCAGGAACAGTTCTCTTTATTGCGTCATGGCTTCAACAGCTTGGGATTGATATTACCAAAAGTGCAGGTAAGGGCGGTTTTATTACGGGCCTTTATACCGTACTGGTTCCGCTTTTCGGAATATTTCTCGGAAAAAAGACAGGACTGAATGTGTGGCTTGGTGCAGTTTTTGCTGTGGTTGGTCTTTTTCTCCTTTGCATAACTGATAAATGGACGCTCAGCATTGGAGATGCGGTTTTGCTTATTGGCTCGGTATTCTGGGCAATTCATATTCTTGTTATTGACGGATTCGGAACAAGGATTTATTCATTGCGTTTTGCAGGCACACAGTTTGCTGTATGTGCAGTTTTATCGGTTGTATGTGCGTTGGTGTTTGAGGATATTTGCTTTGAGAATATAAAGGCGGCAACAGTCCCCCTTCTTTATAACGGTCTTATGTCTGTGGGCGTGGCTTATACTTGCCAGATTATAGGTCAGAAGAATGCCGACCCTACCTTTGCATCTATTATACTTTCTACCGAATCAATGTTTGCGGCAATCGGAGGAGCGGTTATTCTCGGTGAGACAATGACTTCCAACGGGTACATAGGCTGTGTGTTTATTTTTGCAGGGATAATACTGTCTCAAATCAGTTTCAAGTCCTTAAAAAACTAATTTCACCAACGGACATTCATGCCGATGATTGTCGGTGAAATAAGGCGTTATCTCAGAGACAACACATCTATCAGAGTAAGCCGTTCTTTGCGGGATACAGCCTACAAGGCTTTGTCTGCAAAAGAAAAGCTCGTGAATATGAACTCAAAGGAGCCTACAGTTGACGAAATTGCGGCAGAAATGGGAGTTACCAGAAACGAAGTATCGGCGGCTCTTGATGCAATTATGGATCCGGTTTCATTGTATGAGCCTGTATACCATGACGGCGGAGATGCAATTTTTGTTATGGATCAGGTGAAGGATGAGAAAAACCTTGATGACTCGTGGCTGAGCAAAATTGCAATAAAAGAAGCGATGAGACGGCTTAATGACAGGGAACGCAGTATTCTCAGACTGAGATTTTTTATGGGAAGAACACAGATGGAGATTGCCAACGAAATCGGAATTTCTCAGGCACAGGTATCGCGTCTTGAAAAAAATGCACTGGGTCATATGAAAAAATATCTTTAAAAGGGTGTGCTACACACCCGATACATAAAAAGCAGGTGTTATTGTGATAAAAAAATTTCTTTTGAAAAACGAAGTAATGTGCATTGCTGTTATTGCAGCCATTGTCACATCTTTTTTTGTGCCTCCTGACAAGGCATATCTTGAATATTTTGATTTCAAGACACTGACCTGTCTTTTTTGCACTCTTGCGGTTGTTTGTGCGTTGAAAAATATTTATTTTTTCAGAATCGTTGCCAGTGAAATAGTAAGAACCTTCAAAACTACAAGAACGGCAGTTATTGCTCTTGTTTATATTACCTTTATCGGTTCTATGCTGATTGCAAACGATATGGCACTGATTACATTCCTGCCTCTTGGCTTTTATGTTTTGACATCCACAGAAAATGAAAAATATATGGCATTTACCTTTATTATGCAAAACATTGCCGCAAATCTGGGAGGAATGCTGACTCCCTTCGGAAATCCACAGAACCTTTATCTTTACAGCTTTTTTGAGATACCCACTCTTGAATTTGTAAAGATTATGTTTCTGCCTTTCATTGTGTCAATTATTCTTATTACCCTGTGCTGTTTCACAGTGGAAAACAAGGAACTCAAAATTGAAAAGCCTTATGAAAAAAAGCTTGACTGGAAAAGAACATGGATTTATCTTGTACTTTTTGCATTTTCGATAATGATTGTATTCAGAACTATTCATTTTGTATGGGGGTTGATAATAATTCCAACAGCGCTGTTGTTTCTTGACAGAAAGGCTTTGAAAAAGGTGGATTATTCCTTGCTTTTTACCTTCTGTGCATTCTTTGTATTTGCAGGGAATATGTCAAGAATTCCTTCTGTGAGCAACTTCCTCGGCTGGCTGATAGAAAAAAACACCTTGCTTTTCGGTGTTCTTTCCTGTCAGGTTATCAGCAATGTTCCCAGTGCAATTCTTCTTTCGAGGTTTACTGAAAACTATTCTCAGCTTCTTGTTGCGGTAAACATAGGCGGAACAGGTACTTTGATTGCATCCCTTGCAAGCCTTATTACCTTCAGGGAATATGTAAAGAGAGAGCCTGAAAATTCCAGAGATTACATAAAACAGTTTTCCCTTTATAATTTCGGAATACTGACAATATTACTTGTACTTATGCTTAGCCTGACATAAGTTATCCGAACCTGATTTCAAGCGGATGATTTCCGCCCAAACTGCGTCAAAATGCTCCCTGAGCCAACAAGGATTAGCTCCGTTTTTTCCCTGTTTGAACAAAAATCAGTTCTCTTGAAATTCTCCGACCTGAAAAGTATGAAATTTTGAGAAGTTTTTGGTTTGGAGAACGCATCCAGGCTGGTGCCTGTCAAGGACGTCAAGCCGAAATATACCGAAATTACGCCTTTTAAGGCAAATTCTTACAGATTTTGGCAGACTACGGTATACAAATTTTGGGGATGATGGATTTCCCTTAATTATTTCATGAGCTTTGTTTTTTCCAGAGTCTTTATGAGTACAATGCCGGCAATCATACATACAAAGCCCTGAATGCCGTTGAAAAGCAGATTTGTAGCTGCTACTGCATAGCTTGAATACAGAAATAACTCAACTGCGAAATAACCTGCTATCATAATTATTTCTGCTGTGAAAGACGGGAGAATGATAGCAAAAATACTGTGTTTGCAGCGTTTTTTCAAAAAGGTATTCATCATACAGAATACGATTGCCATAATGCCCTTGATGATAAATGTGGCAGGTATATATACGTTGTACCCAAGCATAAGGTCTGCAAGTGCTGAGCCTATACCTGCGGCAAAAAAGGCAAAGACGGGCGAAAGTATACTTCCGGTTAATAGTACAATGCTGTCCCCGAGATTAACATAACCCTGAGGTAACGGGATTTTGACTGCAATTGTTGCTGCGCAGATAAGGGCTGCACAAAGTGCGGACAGAATAAGTTTTCTTGTGTTGTTCATTTTTTTCACTCCTGAATGCTTTACAAATTTACAAATGTATATTATAATAAATCTGAGCATATGACAATTACCAAAAAAGGAGAAAAATATATAACCAGATGAAGTATCACGTAAATGCACAGAATAAAGAAAGTGCTTATTTGCAGCTTTACAGGCAACTCAGAAAGGACATAACAAACAGGGTATATCGCTTTGGTGACAAATTGCCTTCCAAAAGACTTTTGTCAGAAGAAAGCGGAGTATCTGTTGTGACGGTGGTTCACGCATTGGAAATTCTTTGTGATGAAGGATATGTTGAAGCGAGAGAACGAAAAGGATATTTTGTTACATACCGACAAAGTGATTTTATGCCTGTATGTGAAGTGGAGGAGCAACGGATTGAACATAGCGTCATAGTTCCCCACAGTGAAGACGACTTTCCCTTTTCGGTTTTTGCGAAGACAATGAGAAATGTACTTTCTGTCTACGGTGAGAGGATTCTTATAAAATCACCGAATACAGGATGTGAAGAACTGAGACAGGCTATTTCTGAATATCTGGCAAGGGCAAAGGGAATCATTGTGCCGCAAAGCAGAATAATTATAGGCTCGGGATCAGAGTATCTCTACGGATTGATTGTTCAGGTTCTGGGGAGGGAAAGAATATATGCTCTTGAAGACCCCTCCTATGAAAAAATTCATTCCGTGTACCATGCAAACGGTGCAGTCTGTGATTTCTTGAAGCTTGGAAAAAACGGTATTTTTTCATCTGAGCTTCAGCGTACAAAAGCATCGGTTCTGCACGTAAGTCCATTCCGCAGTTATCCCAGCGGTGTTTCGGCAAATGCATCAAAAAGAGCGGAATATATTCAATGGGCAAAGTCGTGTGAAAGAATTATTGTTGAAGACGATTTTGAATCAGAATTTTCGGTTTCGTCCAAAAATGAGGATTCGTTGTTTGCGACAGAAAACGGTCGTAATGTGATTTATGTAAACACCTTTACAAAAACAGTTGCACCGTCTATGCGTGTGGCGTACATGGTTCTTCCCGAAAGTCTTGAAAAGGACTTTCAGGAAAAGGCAGGATTTTACTCCTGTACTGTTCCCACCTTTGAACAGTATGTACTGGCAGAATTCATCAAAAACGGTGATTTCGAACGGCACATAAACCGTGTAAGAAGAAACCGACGTCAGGCACTTTTGAAGGGGTAAAAGAAGATATAGAGTGTTATTTGAATTTAATAATATAAAATGAAAAGAGGAGAAAAGATGATTTCAAAAAGAAACAGCAGAGAATTGGATGTAAGAAACGGTGTTGAAGGCGGAAAAGGAACGATATCCTTTGACAAAATCAACAGCCAAGTAATCAAGCCATCAAAGGTAAGAAAGTATGCTTATGCAAAACTTGAAAAGGGTGCAATTGTAGGATATCATACTCATTACGGTGAGAGTGAGACTTTTTACATTTTGTCGGGAAAGGCTCTTTATAATGACAATGGTACTGAACGTGAAATCGGTGCAGGAGATGTTACTTTTACACCTGACGGGGAAGGACACAGTCTTGAAAACATAGGTAATTGCGACCTTGAATTTATGATGCTTATTGTTGTTGATTAGAAAAAACATACATAACTGAGGATATCATAGCCTGACTTTTTTTGAGACTTATTTGTTTATTGCGGATAGGTCTCTTTTATTTTACATATAATTAAAAAAATGAATTTGGTGCAGAAAGGTGGAAGTGCTTTGTTGTTTTATGATAAAACTTCAAAAGAGGTGTTGGCGTATTTGGGTTCAGATGCAAAAACGGGATTGAAACAGAAACAGCTTGCAACACTTACTGAAAAGTATGGTGCCAATAAGCTGAAGGAAAAGAAAAAGAAAACAAATCTGCAAAGATTTGCAGAACAGTTTAAAAATGTGATGATTCTCATTTTAATTGCGGCATCTGTGGTTTCTTTTGCTATTGCTGTTATTGAAGGAAATCCCAAGGAGTTTTTTGAACCTGCTCTTATTTTGCTGATAGTTGTTATAAATGCAGTAATGGGTGTTATGCAGGAAAGTAAAGCAGAAAAAGCCCTTGATGCACTGAAAAGTATGTCGGCACCTCATGCCCGCGTGATTCGTGACGGCAAGGAGGAAATTGTCGATGCAGATATGCTTGTTCCGGGAGATATAATTCTTCTGGAAGCGGGAGATTTCGTTCCTGCAGATGCGAGACTTTTGCGTAGTGTCAGTCTCAAAAGCGAGGAATCGGCACTTACGGGTGAATCAGTACCGTCAGAAAAGGATGCAGATGCAAAGATTGCTGTTGATGCACCATTGGGAGATCGATGCAATATGGTATTTTCAGGTTGCAGCATAACATACGGAACTGCAACGGCAGTTGTTACTGCAACGGGAATGAATACCGAAATGGGGAAAATTGCAAATCTTCTTGATGAAGAAACAGATTCTCAAACTCCCCTTCAACAAAAGCTTTCCCAGCTTGGGAAATATCTTGGACTTGTTGCTTTGGGTGCCTGTGCAGTAATATTTGCCGTGGGTCTTGCAAATAACATTCCGCCGATGGAAATTTTTATGACAGCAGTATCTCTTGCGGTTTCCGCAATCCCTGAAGGTTTGCCTGCAATTGTTACGATAATATTGTCAATAGGCGTACAGCAAATGGTAAAGAAAAATGCCCTTATCAGAAGACTTCCCGCAGTTGAAACTCTGGGAAGTGCGTCAATCATATGTTCTGACAAAACAGGAACACTGACACAAAACAAAATGACCTTGGTGAAGGGTTATTGTGACGGAGAATCTGATATTGAAACTGTATCGGCAGAGTGCTCAGAAGGACTCAGAAGGCTTTTGTGTTATGCAGCACTGTGTTGCGACGGAAGTGTGGTTTTCAGCGAAGGAAAAGAACAGCATATCGGTGACCCTACCGAGACGGCAATTATTGCAGCGGCGTACAAAAACGGCATAAAAAAGGATGAAATTAACAAAAAATATTCCAGACTTTCAGAAATACCTTTTGATTCTGACAGGAAACTGATGTCTACCGTGAACAGAATTAACGGAAAAAATGTGGTTATTGTGAAGGGCGCTTTTGATGTGCTGGCACTGCGTTGTGTCAAGGGTGATCTTGAAAAAGCAAAGAACTTTACGGTCAAGATGAGCGAAAATGCCCTTCGCGTACTTGCTGTGGGCTATAAAGAAATTGATGAAGTACCCCAAAACCCTACATCAGACGAAATGGAAAATAATCTTACTTTTATGGGTCTGGTTGGAATGATTGACCCGCCCAGACCAGAGGCAAAGGCTGCTGTTGAGCTTTGCCGCAAGGCAGGAATAAAGCCCGTGATGATTACTGGTGACCATATTGTTACTGCATCAGCAATTGCGCGGGAATTGGGAATTATGAAGGATGAAGACAAAGCAGTTACGGGCATACAGCTTGATGCTATGAGCGACAGTGACCTTGATAAAGAGGTAGAAAAGATTTCGGTTTATGCCAGAGTTTCGCCTGAAAACAAAATTCGAATTGTGAAGGCGTGGCAAAGGAAAGAACAGGTTGTATCAATGACGGGTGACGGGGTCAATGATGCCCCTGCACTGAAGGCGGCAGATATTGGCTGTGCTATGGGCATTACCGGAACGGATGTGGCAAAAGGTGCCGCAGATATTACGCTGACAGATGATAACTTTGCAACCATTGTTGATGCAGTACGTGAGGGCAGAGGAATATATGCGAATATAAAAAAGGTTGTTGGTTTTTTGCTTGGAACCAACATCGGTGAGGTAATAACAGTATTTGCAGCAATGCTTTTATGGCATAAAACCCCGCTTCTTTCTATGCAGCTTTTATGGATTAACCTTGTGACAGACAGTTTTCCTGCAGTTGCACTTGGTATGGAAGCTGTAGAGGCGGATATTATGGAAAAAAAGCCAAAGCCGAAAAATGAGGGAATATTTGCAGACGGATTCGGAATAAAAATTTTTCTTCAGGGATGTATGTTTGCGGTAATAACTTTGATTGGTTTTGCTGTAGGATGGAAGCAAACAGATAATATCGTTGGAGGACAGACAATGGCATTTATGGTTCTGTCGCTTTCGCAGATTATTCAGAGTTTCAATATGAGGTCGGAGTATTCCATTTTCAGAATCGGGGTATTTACAAATAAAAAACTTAACGGTTCGGCTTTAATATCGTTTTTGCTTGTTGTATTTATTATGTTCACGCCTTTGCGGGGAATCTTCGGACTGGTGATATTGCCTTTTGGGTTATATATTGCGGGAATAGGACTTATATTTGTTCCGACGGTAGTAATGGAAATATCAAAATTAATAAAAAAACATTAAAACTGAACCGACCTCACAATTGTCAGATTTTTTATCTGACTTTTGGAGGTCGGTAAAATTTAGTTCTGTTTTTAAATTTATTTTCTTATGCTGCCAAGGTTCACAAGGTACTGCTCCCAGTTTTTGTCATAGGAGAAAACCATAACTCTCTGACTGTTTGCGGCAACAGGGTTTATTCGTGATGAATCGTGAAGAAGGGTGGCGGTTGTGATGTCATAGCCGTTTTGCATTTTGCACACAGCAATGTTTCCGTCAGAGTATTTGATAATATATTCTGAAACTTCTTCACCGTATTCACTTTCTACGGGGAACCCAACAGGCATAATTGTTTTCACTAAT
>JAZRIX010000025.1:0-8281 GCA_045645485.1 Clostridia bacterium
TCCAAACCACCTATTGCAGAGTATACGATTTCTTCGGCATCAAGAATTTGTCTAGCTAAAACATTTATCTCTTTCCTTCCCCAAAAAACAAGAAATCCACCTTTAATAAAACTTTTAATTTTCAAAATATTATTATTGTAATTTGGATTATTTTCAATCATTTTTATTTCCTTTCTAAGTTGTTCATCGACAACATTCGACATCCTTTACATTGCGACATATAAGGTTTAGATGCAAACCGTTTTCAGTAAAGCTCTGTCTCCCAAAAAGTCAACAAATTCATTAAGACTGTTGACAATCTTCCAACAATGAGACAGGCAATAATAATCAGGTTCAATAAGGTCCACCGCCATAACCGGCAAAAAACCTCCGTTTACTGCCGCTTTTATTCCATTGAGAGAATCTTCGACAACAATACACTCGGACTTTTCTATCCCCAGTTTTTCAGCCGCCAGTTCAAAAATATACGGGTCAGGCTTGCTCCTTGAACCAATTTCATCACCGTAAATACACGCTTGGAAAAGTTCTTTTTCATCAAGATTTTTCTTTCTAAACATCCCTTCCGCACGAATACGTGCAGAAGATGTTGCCAAGGCTGTTTTATATCCGTTGTTCTTTGCAAAATTCAATAATTCCAATGCTCCGGGTTGTATATCAAAATCACCATTTTGTACTGACTGTTCAACACCGTTTATAATATAATTTCTGTATTCATCTGAATCCAGTTCAGGTATCAGTTTTTTTAATTCATCACGAATAACCATTTCGGTTTTACCGCAAATACTTTGTCTGTACCTTTCATCAAGATTCAGACCGTATTTTTTGTTTGCTTCCAAAAACATTTTTTTCCACAAAGATTCAGAATCAAAAATTACACCATCCATATCAAAAATAATTGCACGAACAGATTTCATAAAAAATCATCCTTTTCTGTAAAACTATGTAGTTCCTATTTTACTCATTCCTTTTCTTTAATGAAAAACCTCTTATATTATTTTCATATTCTTCTTTCTTTTCAAAAGCAAGCTTTTTATCGTTTTCATTGACACATACATCTGCAAGCAAATTAAACCACGAAAAAAGTATGTCATTATACCATTCATCTTTTTTCAATTGCTTTTCAAGCAAAAGAACATATTCAAACAAAAGTGCAAATTCTGAGTCCTTCATATTTCTCATCAGATATAGCCATGTATATATTTTTTTCATGCACCGTCTTTCACACCTTAATTCAGGTATATTTTTTTCATTAACAGGACTTGAATACAGAATCTCTTTAATTACAGAGGTAACCTTATCATCGCAATTACACATCATCGCCGCCAACAGTTTCTTTTCATCATCGTTCATATGTGCAAGTACAGAAACTATTTCACTGCATTTATCAATCTGTATACAATTTAGGTCATTCATAAAATACCAATATACAAAATTATCGGTTATTCTGTGACGTGTTTCATCAAGAGTCATACGGCTTATCAGTTCATTATACACATATATACAATTATCACTTGATGGATTGCTTTTCAAAAAGCGGTCAAATATATAATTGCAACAAGAAAGCAATGTCCCTTCGCCTCCGGCCTGCAATGCAATATCACACGCACTTATCAGGTCCGGAGCCGCTTTTATGGCCTGACGTATTTTTCTTAAATTTATTCTTTTAGTCAGACGCTTTTCTTTCTCTTTTTCCTTTTCATCAAACAACTTTTGTAAGTTTTCAATATAATTTTCAGGAAACAATTCACTGTAATTTTCGAAAAGAAAATACAAAAAGTCCAGATAATATCCGCGTTTTTCAGAATTCCTGTATATAAGAGCCTTTCCCTCTAAATTTTTTATAATCAAATCTGCATATTCTTTTTTTACGTTCCCCTTGCTTACTGCATCAAAGCATCTTCTAAGCATTTTTTTCATAAGAGGCAAATTTTCATTAATGTTGTATGCACGAAGAAGCTTGCAAACAACAATAGCATCCGTATCAGAAAAAACATCTTTTTCATAAATTACTTCTTCTAAGGCGCGTTTAATTCTTTTTTTGTTTTCCGAAAGCTTGAACCCCGCAAAACTTAATGAGCCCTTTGCCAAAAGACGTACAGTAAAAAGATAGTTTTTCCGTACACTCAAGTTAAGCTGTGCAACAAAATCCGCAAGCAACGTACCTGGCATTAACGGAGTCTGTATAATATCTGCCATTCTTTTTGAAAACGTCTCAAAAACCTCAGGTGATGTCTCATAGGACGGTTTAAGGTCTTCTCTTACAAGCTCATCAACAAGAGGATGTAATTCAAAGTACGACTTTTGTGGAGTATCTCCCGGAATTTCTTTAATCCATCCACTTTCCGCAAGCTCATTAAAATCATTAAGATTCCCCCTTGAATTTTCAAAAGCAAATTCCTTATAAATGCTTCGGGTTACCCTCATAAACTGAAGTAAGGAAAGATTGCACAGTGTCTTTTTCTTTCCCTCGCTCATACCGTTCATATTAAACAATACTCTTAAAATGCCTGGAACTGTACCCTTTTTATTGCCATCCTTATTATAGTGTACAATTTCTGAATCTTCAAAACTTTTCAGTCCTGCGTCAATTTTTTCACACAGTTCATCAATCGTCATTGCAGATTTTGTACACAGTGATGCAAGAATCGGCACAGCAAGGGTAAGCCTGCCTGTAAAATCAAGAATTTTACTTAGTTGTGAATCAGCGATGTTCTCACCGTATTTTTCTTCAAATAACTCACGTAATTCACTGTCTGCAAGGTTCCCTACAGCCATAGTCTGTACTTTGAAGTCAAACTCCATATCACTGAAAGAATTTCTTGTGGTGATAAGCTTTTTACATTCATAACGTGAAAACTCTTCTATATATTCATCAATATCTTCATCAAAAGAAAAATCAAAATTATCTATAACAAGAAGTACATTATCAGTAAGAAGTTTTTTCAGAGCATCTTCCTTTTCCTCAAAGCTATCACCCTCAATTCCGATAATACCAATTTTGCCAAGAGTAGTTTTTAAATCATTTTCATAACGGCAAAAAATACATCTGTACTCGCCCGTCATTTCCTCAGTAATCCGTCTGGCAAGCTCTGTTTTTCCTATTCCGCCAATACCCGAAAGAAAAACTATGTCATTTTCTTCTATAAGGTTTATAGCATTATAAATTTCTTCTTTTCTGCCTTTAAAGGATTTTGTTGTTGATATTCCTTTTAATTTCAGTGCAATATTTTGCGGTATTTCCGATTTGTTATATAATTGAGGTTCTATACCTATACCACGAAGATACTCAATGAGCTTTTCAACAATTTTGTCAAGCTCTTTTATGTCAATTATTTGTTGATGCCTGTCCCGAAGAAGTGCAAGCTTGTTTTGTTCTTCTTCGGTCAGACCTTCCAGCTCCAGATTATCAGGAAGTCTGAAATTGTCATAACAAACAGGTATTATTTGTTCCTGCTTTTTACAGTTCATACTGTAGACAATTTCATGGTAAAACCAGTCCACACCATCTTCTTTCTTTTTGAGAGAATTCTCATTGAAATTTATTATAATAGCAGAAGAATTGTCAATGGCTTTTTCAATCTGAGCATCCCAATAACCTGAGCCAATCCGCTGATCCCAGAAAATTTTATAGTATTTTCCCAATTTTTGTACAAGTTCATTAATCAACGTCGTATTATTGTGACGGTAGCTTATAAATATATCATATTTTTTATCAACGTTCATCAGTTTTCCTCCATGACTTTCTGCTATGGCTACACAAAGCGTTCCATAGTAACATGAAGAACGCCCTCTTCCAAATATTCATCCGAAACGGTAACAAATCCCATTTTTTTATAAAAATTTTCTGCCTGTTTTTGTGCGTGAACAGTTATTTTTTTTGCATCAAAGTGTTTTTTTATTTTTTCAATACTTTTTCTCATCAACTCACTTCCAAGACCTTTTCCGTGCTCAAGTGTCAGAACACGACCGACTGTTGCTGTATCTTGAGCAGAGCAAAAGGCTCTCATATATGCAACAGCTCTGTTGCCGTCAAAAAAGAAGCAATGAAGACTGCTTTTGTCTGTATCATCAAGGTCCTGACAAACAATATTTTGTTCCAGCAAAAAAATTTCTGCTCTTGATTTTAAAATTTCGTATAATTCATCTGCAGAAAGTTCTGAAAACGTTTTTACAACAAACTCCATATTTACACATCCTTTATGCTTTTATTATACCAAACAATACCTACAAAATCAACCCTAATACGACAACATCCCCCCACATTGCTGTGAGAGGATACTAAATTCAGATTAATTATTTTATTTTCGAGAGAACAGTTTCTTCGTATTTCAGAACTTCAGCAATATAATTATTCTCAACACCTTCAAGTCGGAGATATTCGTTTCATACATCGTCAAACGGTGCAGTTTTACATTTTCCTGAAGTACCAGAAGTTCGGTCATTCTGTTTTCGGTCATGGTTATTACATCAACAAGCATTCAAGAAAATCATAACCATCATTGTTCACAACAACGACTTCAACTCCAAGTGCATCTTCAACATCAGAAACAGTTGTATTATCCAAAAAAACATTTTCCTCATGCTTCAACATAGAAACAGGAATCAAAAGATACTGCCCCAAGTCTTCACCCTTAAGCTGTTCAATAATATCACTGCCTACCACAAGACCGCTGACGGTAATTCTTTCACCAAAAAAATTGTTTTTTATTCTTTTTACTTTAATCTTATCAGAGCCAAGCTTTGAAACAAGGCACTGTATAAAGTCGTATGCAAGAAAGCCTGTGACTACAGTTTTTGGGGATTTAACACAAATATCCTCACTCATTTCAACTGCATCGTCAAATTCCCACTGAAGTGACGCACAAAGTCCAACACCGTTTTCAATCTGCGGAAAACCATCATACTCATGCTCCTTGGGAATAGGTTGTTTTGCCATTATATAAAATTCATCCGAAAGATAAACAAAATTTATGCCTCTTTCTTCCTTAATTTTCTTCTGCCAACGTGATACCTGACGAATTACCTCCCAAGAGCTTTCTTCGTCAAAGGGCACAAGCTCCGCAAGTCCCTGACGGTGATCAGAAAGTCCGACAGGAACAATAGACAAGCTCTCTACCGAATCACCCAGTGAATAAATATCACTTATGGTGCGGTCAAGCTCCTCTGCATCATTATAACCGCGACATAAAACAATCTGGCAGTTTATCATCATACCGCTACCTGAAAAACGTTTCATTTGTTCCATTATTCTGCCCGCAAAACGGTTGTTGAGCATTTTGCACCGAAGTTCAGGGTTTGTTGTATGAACAGAGACATTGATTCTGGGAATTGCATACTCTATAATTCTGTCAAGGTCGGAATCCTTCATATTTGTCAATGTAACGTAATTTCCCTGAAGAAAGGAAAGTCTGTAGTCATCATCCTTAAAGTAACAGCTTTCGCGCATATTTTCAGGAAGCTGGTCAATAAAACAGAATATACATTTGTTGTGGCATGACCTTGGAGCATCAATAAGAAGAGTCTCAAATTCAATTCCCAATGGTTCAAAGTCTTCATTAACAACCTTAATCTTTCTGTTTTCAAGCTCTATTTCAAGCCTTTCGTTTGCAGAAAGAAACATATAATCAAGATAATCATTGACTTCTTTTCCGTTTATACGCACGATCACGTCATTGCTTTTTATCCCATATCTTTCGGCAACAGAGTCCGCAAGAACACGACTGATTTTTGCTGACATATTCAGAATAACTCCTTTATCTGGTAAAATGCTTAAGGAACATCCGGGTTCTTTCGTTTTTGGGGTTGTCAATTACATCATCAGGACAACCCTCTTCTACAATATAACCGTCCGCCATAAAAATGATTCTGTCAGAAACATTTTTGGCAAATTCAATTTCGTGAGTTACAATAACCATTGTCATTTTTTGATTTGCAAGGTCACGTATAACCTTGAGTATTTCACCGGTAAGTTCAGGGTCAAGAGCTGATGTTGGTTCATCAAAAAGAATTGCTCTTGGACGCATAGCCATTGCACGAGCAATAGCAACACGCTGTTGCTGTCCGCCCGAAAGCTGATACGGATATGAGTCGGTTTTGTCCGAAAGCCCTACCATTTCAAGCAGCTGTGCAGCGTGTGACTCTGCTTCTTCTTTTGTTTCCTTGTTCACAAGCATAGGTGCAAGAGTAATATTTTCAAGCACAGACTTGTGCGGAAAAAGATTGAAATTCTGAAAAACCATACCAAGCTTTTGAAAGGCATTGCTTTTGATATATGTACCGTTTTGTACAACATCTTCACCGTCAATTGAAATAGACCCGCCGTTCACGGTTTCAAGGTGTATAAGCGAACGAAGAAATGTACTCTTCCCAGAACCTGAAGGTCCAATAATGGAAACAACCTCACCTTCATTAACTTCAAGACTTACATCCTTCAAAACTTCCAGTTTTCCAAAGTTCTTTTTAATATTCAAAGCACTTATAACAGACATCAACTGCACCCCCTTAACCTTTGTAATAATCAAGCTTTTTCTCAACATAGCCAAGCAGTAACGTAAGTATTCCGTTGAATGCAAGGAAATACAATGCAGTTGAGAACAAAGGCCAGATAAGACCCTGCTTTGAGAAACGCTCTGCAATCATCAGTATTTCCACAACACCGATAACACGTGCAAGAGCAGTATCCTTTACAAGAGTAATAATTTCATTTCCCATAGGGGGAACAATTCTCTTTATTACCTGAAACATAACAATCTTGAAAAACACCTGAGTTTTTGACATTGCAAGCACCTGTCCAGCCTCATACTGACCTTTTGGAATGCTTTCAATACCGCCTCTGTAAATCTCGGAAAAATATGCCGCATAGTTTATTGCAAAAGCAATAAATGCCGCAACAAGTCTGTCACGCATAGGTATTCCCCACAAAAGACCGGGAGCGTAAAGAACAACAAAAAGCTGAAGCATCAACGGAGTACCTCTGATAATCCATACAAAGGTCTTCATCAGATATTTCAGCGGAGCAAATTTTGACATTGTTCCCAAAGTAATCAGCAACCCAAGTGGTATAGCCACCAACAAGGTCACTGCAAAAAGCACGCAGTTGAGACCAAAGCCTTCAAACAAAGATGAAACAATCGATAATACTTTATCCATAAAATCTCTAAATCTACTTTCTTAAAAATACTTTCAGTGGGAGAAATACTTCCCCCACTGAACAGAAAAATCATATTGCATTCAAATAACAAATATTACTGAGCCTTCTTTGCAACCATAACCTGCTTGTTCTGCATATAAGGAACTGAAATGCTCATATTTTCGAGTCTTTCTTCTGTAATTGTCATACCATTCCAGATACAGTCAATATTCTTTGAGTTAAGCTCGATTTCCTTTGAGTTCCAGTTGATTTCAACAAAGTTTGCTTCTACACCAAGCTTTGCACAAACAGCTTCAGCAAATTCTGTTTCAAAACCAACAAGCTCCTGATTTTCGTCTTCATAGTTCATAGGAGCAAAGAGTGTAATACCGATAATAAGTTCACCCTTATCCTTTATGTAAGCCAAGTCACCTTCTGTAACTTTATCATCAAAAGCCTTGCCATCTTTAATAAGAAGATCGCCAAGCTTATACTTTGCAGCAATTTTATCCATTGTTCCGTCAGCCATAAGTTCTGCAATTGCAGCATTTACAGCAGGAGCAACGTCACTGCCCTTTCTGAATGCGATACCGTATTCTTCAGGGTTGAAGTCCTTGCCTTCAACAACAGCCAGGTCAACAAAGTCTGTACCTTCACCTATTGAACCGATTGATGTAACATAGTCAACAATTGCAATATCAGATGTGCCTGCAGCAACATCCATAAGTGCTGTCGCCATAGAATCTACTGCTGTGAATTTTGCGTTTGCAAAATATTCATTTGCAGTTGCAAGTTCCTCACCGGCTGAACCTGCTTCAGCAACAACAAGAGCATTGTCAACAGACTGAGAAAAGTCAGCTGCTTTTTCTCCTCCTCCGCAAGCCACAAGGCATACACACATTGCAATTGCCATCATAAGAGCCATAACTTTTGTAAATTTTTTCATTTGATAAACTCTCCTTTTTTGTAAAAATTAGATTACTATGATAGTTTAGCACACTAAACTGATAAAGTCAATAGTTTAAACAAAAAAATACCGCAGGAATTCTGCGGTATTTTTTATATACTAGGAAATTACGTATTTCCTAGTATATAAAACTAAGATTATATAGTCCGTGCGAGATTTTCTGCCGATGGCAGAAACGCACATAG
>JAZRIX010000026.1:0-4341 GCA_045645485.1 Clostridia bacterium
CGTCCTGAGCCAGGATCAAACTCTCGAAAAAATTTCCGAAAATTGATTAGCTCAATTTTGAATACTAACGTTTTGTAAAGTTCGCTAAAACTTTTTAAGGAATTGACAAGGTCATTAAACCTTGTGCAATTGTCGTAATATCGTACTCTTGTACTTAATATTACCGCTTTTCTCACTGTGTACTTTTCAAACATCATCGCTTCCCTCTCGCGAAGGAGCTTTACTACTATATCATACCTTTGAGCACTTGTCAATACTTTTTTTTATTTTTTTTAAAAAACTTTTTTGACCAGTACCTTGTTTGGCACAACTCGTTTATATTACCACAATGTTTTCCATTTGTCAACACTTTTTTTTAATTTTTTTGAAAAATTTTTGCGGTGTGCCGAAATCACCGACACACCGCACTTTCAAGCTTTATTTTTTATTATATAACCTTATTTTCTACTTCTTCTGCAAGCATTTTTATAAATTCTTCGACAGGCATTGCACCAAGATCACCGTTCTTTCTTGAACGAACTGATACAGTTCCTTCATTCATTTCCTTTTCGCCTGCAATAATCATATATGGAATCTTTTCAAGCTGAGCTTCACGAATCTTGTAACCAATTTTTTCACTTCTGTCATCCATCTCAACTCTGAAACCTGCATCCTTCAGCTTTGCAAATACACCGTCAGCATAATCAAGATAATTGTCTGAAATAGGAAGTATCTTCACCTGTGTAGGTGCAAGCCAAGACGGGAACGCACCTGCATACTTCTCAATAAGCAGCGCGAGGGTTCTTTCGTAACATCCGATTGAAGTTCTGTGAATAATATATGGATTCTTTTTGGTTCCATCCTTATCTATATATTCCATACCAAATTTTTCTGCAAGCATCTGGTCAATCTGGATTGTAATAAGTGTATCTTCTTTGCCGAATACATTCTTAATCTGGATATCAAGCTTCGGACCGTAGAATGCAGCTTCACCAACACCAATTTTGTAAGAAAGTTCAAGGTGATCAAGGATTTTCTTCATTGTACCCTGAGCTTCGTTCCACTGTTCTTCCGTTCCGATATATTTTTCTCTGTCATCGGGATCCCACTGAGAGAATCGGTATGATACATCTTCGTAAAGTCCAAGAGTCTTGAGCATATATATTGCCATTTCAAGACACTTCTTGAATTCTTCTTCAAGCTGGTCAGGACGGCACATCAAATGACCTTCAGAAATAGTAAACTGACGGACACGGATAAGACCGTGCATTTCACCCGATGCTTCGTTTCTGAAAAGTGTTGAAGTTTCACCGTAACGCAAAGGAAGGTCACGGTAGCTTCTCATTCTGTTGAGATATGCCTGATACTGGAATGGGCATGTCATGGGACGAAGAGCAAAAACTTCTTTGTCCTTTTCTTCATCGCCCATAATAAACATACCATCCTGATAATGATCCCAATGTCCCGAAATCTTATACAGGTCGCTCTTTGCCATATAAGGTGTTTTTGTTCTTACCCAACCGTTTTTATCTTCGTGGTCTTCAACAAATCTCTGGAGAATCTGAATAATCTTTGCACCCTTGGGAAGTAAAATGGGAAGACCCTGACCAATGCTGTCAACAGTTGTGAAAATTTCAAGTTCACGGCCCAGCTTGTTGTGGTCTCTTTTCTTTGCTTCTTCAAGTCTTTCAAGATGCTCATCAAGGTCAGCCTTTTTCGAAAAAGCGGTTCCATAGATTCTTGTGAGCATTTTGTTGTTTTCATTGCCTCTCCAGTATGCTCCTGCGGTATACTGAAGCTTGATTGCCTTTATCTTGCCTGTTGACAAAAGATGAGGACCTGCACAAAGGTCAACAAAATCGCCCTGCTTATAAAATGAAATGACAGCATCTTCAGGAAGGTCATTGATAAGCTCAACCTTGTAGGGTTCGCCCTTTTCTTCCATAAGCTTGAGTGCTTCAGCTCTGGGAAGTTCAAATCTTTCAAGTTTCAAATCTTCCTTTATAATCTTTTTCATTTCAGCTTCAAGCTTGTCAAGATCAGAATTTGCAATGGGGTTTTCAAAATCAAAGTCATAATAAAAACCATCATCAATAGCGGGTCCGATTGCAAGCTTAGCATTTGGATAAAGTCTCTTCACTGCCTGAGCCAGAATGTGTGATGTGGTGTGGCGGTAAACCTTCTTTCCTTCTTCATCGTCAAATGTAATGAAATTTACAGTGCAATCAGTTTCAGGTGTATAATCCAGACCGTGAACATTCCCGTCAACCTCTCCTGCAAGAATTACACGTGCAAGGCCTTCGCTGATAGACTTTGCCATTTCGATAAGACTTGTGCCTTTTTCAAAGCTTTTTGCGTCTCCGCTCTTTAGTGTTACATTAATCATCTTAACACATTCCTTTCTTCTATAGTATATACAGATAAAAATCCGCGTTATTAACTAAATATTTATTATATACCCTTTTAGCTATTTCTGTCAAGAAGATAAAGTGCAAGTTTTTTTACAAATTCTGCTTTTTCTCCGTATTTTTCAAGAAGCGCTATTGCTTCTTCTGTCACAGCATTGGATTTTTCTTTTGCTCCTTCAAGTCCGAGAAGGGTTACATATGTAGTTTTTTCATTTTCTGCATCACTGCCTATTGGTTTTCCAAGCAAGCTTTCATCACCGATACAGTCAAGAATATCATCCTGAATCTGAAAAGCAAGACCAAGCTTTTGTGCAAAGCTCTCTACTGTTCTCACATCTTCTACCGAAGCGTTTGCCGCAAGTGCTCCTACCGTTGCAGATACGCGAATCAGTGCCCCTGTTTTTCTGGCATGGAGGTAATCTAGGGTTTCCTGACTTACATCTGATTTCCCTTCACATTCAAGATCTACAACCTGACCGCCAATCATTCCGTCACAACCCGCAGCATTGGCAATTTCGTATATAGCTTTCAACACAGTAGACGGCTCTGTACTTTTATATCTATTCATATCAGAGAGATATTCAAAAGCATTGGTGAGCAAACCGTCACCTGCAAGCAAGGCATTTGCTTCGCCAAACTTTTTGTGACAGGTTGGCATTCCGCGTCTCAGGTCATCATCATCCATACATGGCAAATCATCATGTATAAGAGAATATGTATGTATCTGTTCGATGGCTGTACCAAACTTCAACGCATCTTCAGTTTCACCGCCAAGCATATCACATACCGCCAGACTTATAACAGGTCTGAGTCGTTTTCCCCCCGCCATAATGCTGTAACTCATAGCATCATATACATTACGCTGGAGACAATCCCTCTGTGCAAAGTTTTCTTTAAGCTCACAATTTACTTTTTCAATATATAATTTGAGTTGTTGTTCAAAATTCATTATTTTCCCTCCGAAATCTACTCTTTCGAAAAAGGCTGTTCTTCCATTTCGCCAAAGGCATTTTTCATAAGAACAGTTATCTTTTGTTCTGCGGTTTTGAGCTGTTCATTACATTCTCTTGTTTTTGCAACACCCGCCTCAAACAACAAAAGCATTTCGTCAAGACTTATATCACTGCTTTCAAGCTTATTTACTATGTTTTCAAGTTCATTAAGATTTTCTTCAAAAGTCATATTTTTTTTGTTCACACGGACTTCCTCCTATTTCACCACAGCATTCAATTTTCCGTCGGATACAGTAACCGAAATATCATCACCGCTTTTTACATTATCAACAGAGCGAACAACAGTTCCGTCTGCTTTTTTTGTAACCGAAAAGCCTCTGCCCAGAACTCCCAGCGGACTTAACCCCTCAAGCCGTGAAGCGCATACTGACAGTGCCGTCTTTTTTTCTTCAAGAGAACTCATCAAAGCATTTTCAAATATCCTGAAAGTACTGTCAAGAAGCATTTGTCTTTCATTTATTTTTATCAAAGGATTTTGCAATACCTGTTTGCGTGAATATATTTCCAGCTGCAGTTTTCTTTTTTCAACTGCTTTTTCCAAAGATTTTCTCAATCTTTCTTCGTACAATGTAATACGTTTAAGAAGCTCGTCTCCCGACGGAACTGCAAGTTCAGCCGCTGCCGACGGAGTTGGAGCTCTCAGGTCTGCAACAAAATCTGCAATTGTAAAATCTGTTTCATGCCCTACTGCAGATACTATAGGTATCTTAGATTTAAATATTTCATATGCCAAAGCTTCATCATTAAATCCAAATAAATCTTCAAAAGAACCACCGTCCTCTTGCTATTATTATTACATCAACTAAATTTGTTTCATTAAAGTATCTTATTCCTTTACTTACTGTTTCTCCAACTAAATCTCCTTGAACAGTTGCAGGATATAATAAAAGGTTAACCTTATTAAAACGTCTTGTGCTTACATTTATTATATCTCTAATTAC
>JAZRIX010000027.1:0-33272 GCA_045645485.1 Clostridia bacterium
CTTATCCCAATATTCCTTTGCCGCCTGTTCAGTCTTGTTCGGCCCGTATTCGTAATATTTTCTGTCCTTTATTCTGTCAGGCAGATACTGCTGTTTCACATAATGATTGGGATAATCGTGAGGATAGAGGTAATTCTGACCTTTTCTCACATCGCCCTCGCCGTCATAATGCTTGTTCTGAAGCTGACGGGGAATTTCACCCGTATCCAATGATTCAATATCCCCAAGTGCTCCTGCCAGAGCCATATATGCGGAATTTGACTTTGGTGCCGTTGCAAGAAGAATTGCCGCATCCGCAAGGGGAATTCTGCCCTCGGGAAGTCCCAGCATCAAGGCACTGTCAACACAGGCCTTCACAATGGGTATAGCCATAGGATAAGCAAGACCTATATCCTCTGCCGCAATAACCATAAGTCTTCTGCAGGCTGTCTGCAAATCTTCTGCCGCAATAAGCCGTGCAAGGTAATGTATTGCCGCATCAGGGTCGGAGCCTCGGATTGACTTCTGGAGAGCACTCATAACATCATACTGGCTGTCTCCCGATTTGTCGTACTTGAAGGCTTTTTTCTGGGTGCACTGTTCCGCCGCATCCATTGTGATTTTTATATACCCTTCCGCATCAGGGGGGGAATAAATAACTGCAAGCTCAAGAGAATTAAGAGCCTTTCGCACATCACCGTTTGCCATTTCCGCAATGTGACTGAGGGCATCACCTTCTGCGGTAATTGCACCGAACTCCTCAGAAATCACATTCAATGCACGTTCAAGCGCCTTCACAATATCCTTTGCGGCAATTGGCTTGAACTCAAACACAACGCTTCGGCTCAACACCGCATTATAAACATAAAAATAGGGATTTTCGGTGGTGCTGGCAATGAGAGTAATCTTTCCGTTTTCAATATATTCAAGCAGGGATTGCTGTTGCTTTTTGTTGAAGTTCTGAATCTCATCAAGGTACAAAAGTATTCCGTTCTGCCCCGAAAGTGTCTCTGTCTGGGCACAAACCTCACGTACATCCGCAACCGAAGCAGTTGTTGCATTAAGCTTGAAAAGTGTCTTGTTACACGCCTTTGCAAGAATATTCGCAACGGTAGTCTTTCCCACACCCGAAGGTCCGTAGAATATCATATTGGGAAGCTTGCCCGATTCGGCAACCTCTGTGAGTACCTTGTTTTTTCCTATAATATGGCTTTGACCCACAACCTCTGAGAGAGATTGGGGTCTAAGTCTGTCTGCCAATGGCTTGCTGTTCATATTATTCATAGAGAGGATACTTCTTGCAAAGTGCGTCAACACGCTTTGCAGCTTCATCCTTGTTTGCTTCAAAGTCGCAGATAACCATATTGATAATCTTTGCAACCTCTCTCATATCATCTTCCTTGAAGCCGCGTGTTGTAACAGCAGGTGAACCGAGACGGATACCGCTTGTAACAAAAGGACTCTGGGGGTCGTTGGGGATTGTGTTCTTGTTTGCAGTGATACCGATTTCGTCAAGGTTGTGTTCAACCTCCTTGCCTGTGAGACCCTTCTTTGAAAGGTCAACAAGCATAAGGTGGTTGTCCGTACCGCCTGAAACGATGTCAATACCAAGACTCATAAGCTCGTCACAGAGTGCTGCTGCATTCTTCTTAACCTGTATCTGATATTCCTTGAATTCAGGTGAAAGTGCTTCCTTGAAGCAAACAGCCTTGGCTGCAATAACGTGCATAAGTGGTCCTCCCTGATTTCCGGGGAATACAGCCTTGTTTATCATCTGTGCATATTTTTCCTTGCAGAGAATCATACCGCCACGTGGTCCGCGAAGAGTCTTGTGGGTTGTGGTTGTAACAAAATCTGCATAGGGAACGGGATTGGGATGGAGACCTGCGGCAACAAGACCAGCAATGTGTGCCATATCAACCATCAGGTATGCACCAACCTCGTCTGCAATTTCACGGAATTTTGCAAAATCAATTTCACGCGCATAAGCACTTGCACCTGCCAGGATAAGCTTTGGCTTATTCTCGATTGCAAGCTTGCGGAGTGCATCATAGTCGATTCTGTGTGTAACGTCATCAACACCGTAAGGAACAACGTTGAAGTATTTACCTGAAATGTTTACGGGTGAACCGTGGCTCAGATGACCGCCGTGTGCAAGGTTCATACCGAGATATGTGTCACCGGGTTCCATTGTTGCAAAGAATACAGCAAGGTTTGCCTGTGCACCCGAATGAGGCTGAACATTTGCAAATTCTGCACCAAAGAGCTCCTTTGCTCTTTCACGTGCAAGGTCTTCAACCACGTCAACAAATTCACAACCGCCATAGTATCTCTTGCCGGGATAACCTTCGGCATATTTATTCGTAAGGGGTGTTCCCATAGCCTCCATAACAGCGGGGCTTACAAAGTTTTCTGATGCAATAAGCTCAATCTTGCTTCTCTGTCTGCCGATTTCGTTTTTTATGGCAGCCGCAAGCTCAGGATCAGCTTTTGTAACTCTTTCAAGCTCAAACATTTAAAATTCCTCCTCTTATGTTTACAAAAAATAATTCTTGTTGTATAATATTCTTAAAAATTATCAAATCAAAAAACATTATACAATAAATATTATTAATATGCAAGGGGAATGTTGAAAAAATGAAGGAAAATCTTGAAAAAAACCGCGAAAGAGTTCTTGAGATTATAAAAGTTTTTGACGAAGTATACGGTGACGCCGACTGTACTCTTGATTATACATCTGCGCTTCAGCTTCTTATTGCAACTCAGCTTGCGGCTCAATGCACCGATGCAAGGGTAAATATGGTAACCCCTGCACTTTTTGAAAGATACAAAACTGCTGAAGATTTTGCTGCCGCTGACCCCGACGAGCTTTCGGAATATATCCATTCAACAGGCTTTTTCCGCAATAAGACAAAAAACATAATCGCATGCTGTCAGAAATTAATTTCCGATTTCGGCGGTGAGGTTCCGCAGACTATGGAGGAGCTTCTGACACTCCCCGGAGTGGGAAGAAAAACGGCAAATCTTGTTCTGGGCGATGTTTTCGGGATTCCGGGAATCGTAGTTGATACACACGCAACAAGACTTTCAAACAGAATGGGACTCACAACCAACAAGGACCCCTACAAAATAGAAATGGATTTGTTAAAACTTGTTCCTGCCGAAAAGCAGTCACATTTTTGTCACTGTCTGGTCTTCCACGGCAGAGAGTATTGCGACGCAAGAAAACCAAGATGCACGGAATGTCCCCTTTCGCATCTTTGCCCTCAAAAACTTTGAATTTTTTTAAAAAAGAGAGTATTTGCGAGAATTTACCGATATAATCGAATATAATTGCCTGTAATCAAGAATATTTGTTTTGACTTTTGCGTATAATAGTGATAAAATAGCCGATGTCGCTGATTGAGGAATAAAAATTCCGCAGCACAAATGTGGGCGCATAGCTCAGCTGGGAGAGCATCTGCCTTACAAGCAGAGGGTCATAGGTTCGAGCCCTATTGTGCCCACCACATTTGGTCCGGTAGTTCAGTTGGTTAGAATGCCAGCCTGTCACGCTGGAGGTCGTGGGTTCGAGCCCCATCCGGATCGCCAGGTTTTTGTAGAGGAAGTCAATCGGCTTCCTCTATATAAAACAAATTTCCAGGCTATATGCCTCTGTAGCTCAGTCGGTAGAGCAGAGGACTGAAAATCCTCGTGTCGGTGGTTCGATTCCGCCCGGAGGCACCATTCACTTTTTTCAGATTGGTGAATATAATATCTTATGCGGGAGTGGCTCAGTGGTAGAGCGTCACCTTGCCAAGGTGAACGTCGCGAGTTCGAATCTCGTCTTCCGCTCCAAACTAAAGACAAAAGGACGCAAGATTCCGCGTCCTTTTGTTCTAAAACTAAATACGGCGCCATAGCCAAGTGGTAAGGCAAAGCTCTGCAAAAGCTCTATCCCCCGGTTCAAATCCGGGTGGCGCCTCCAGAAAAAAGACATCCATCGGGTGTCTTTTTTAGTTATGTAAATTCCGTCAGGAATTTATATAACTGAAAAAAGCACTTGCAAATCGCAAGTGCTTTTTTCTGGTGGAGGGAGATGGATTCGAACCATCGAAGCGAGACGCAACAGATTTACAGTCTGCCCCCTTTGGCCACTCGGGAACCCCTCCAAATAATTGGAGCTGGTGATGGGACTCGAACCCGCAACCTGCTGATTACAAATCAGCTGCTCTGCCAATTGAGCTACACCAGCTTACCAAACTTCGCCGTCGTTCTCACGACCGCTTGACTATGATAACACAAAATACACTGCTTGTCAACACTTTTTTCAAAAATTTTTTTATTTTTTGGGAAAAAATTTTTTCTTAAGACTTTTTGCCTATATATCACACACTTTCAGTTCAAATTCTCCATTTGATATTTCCAGTACACCATAGTGAAAAACTGCACTTCCCGGATTGAAAACAGTGATGTCTCCCACCTTTTCATTATACACCCTGTGAGTATGTCCGAAGATACACAAGTCAGCTCCCAACTCCCGTCCTTTTTGCATAACCTTTGCAGGAGAATACTTCACACCGTAATTATGTCCGTGAGTGAGAAAAATTTTCACTCCCTCAACCTCAAAAAAACGGTCTTCTGCCGCAGTTCTGTCCCAGATATCATTGTTTCCCTTAACAAAAACAATATTCTTCTGAGGGTACATTATCTGCAAATCTTCAACGTCTGCAAGCACATCCCCCGCATGAATAATCATATTCACGTCCTCTTCCTTTTCTATTGCCTTCATCATAGGATTGAAACTTCTGTGAGAATCACTGAATATAACAGCTTTCAAGCAAATCACAACCTTTCACTTTATTTTACCACAAACAAAACTTTTTGTCACTATTTTTCATCATCGACATATACTGATTATAACGAAAGGAGAATCCAAATATGAATATTCAGGATGCAATCTCAAAGATGTCACCCCAAATGCTTGCTCAGGGTCTCAAGCAACTCAGCAGCACCATGACACCCGAACAGCTCAGTCAGGCAGAAGCAGCTATAAAATCAATGACAAAAGACGACCTGAATCAGCAGCTGAAATCGCTTGACGCAAATGCACTGCTGAAGGAACTCAACAATAACCCTGCCTTGACCAAGCAACTTGCACAGAATCCTGAGCTTATGTCAAAGCTTACCCAGATACTGAAAAACAAATAACAACCCAAGGAGGAACAATTCAATGGACGAAACACAAGATTTTTCAAAAGCAATAGATCAGCTTCAGGAAGTCCTTTCGGGCGATGAAGGTCAGAATCTTATACAGACCTTAATAGAAAAGCTCACTTCTTCAGATGAATCAGGTTCCTCCCTTCAGACAGGTTCAGACACGCCTTCATTGCCGTTTCAAAATCTGTTAAGCGGCAATGAAGATTTTGACTTTGCCACTATAACAAAAATAGCAACAGTTATGCAGTCCTTAAACAACGAAAAAAACAATCCCAAGGTTGCATTTTTGCAGTCACTCAAGCCTTTTTTAAAAGAAGAACGCCGTCAACGCATTGACAAAGCGGCAATGATACTCAAATTTGCCTCTGTACTGAAGATACTGAAACAAACCGATACGGGAGGTGTCTGAAATTTACAAGCGTTATATTCCCGAACAACAGACCCCCAAACCCCCGCAGCCAAGCCAACATAACAATCAGCCATACAAGGGTGCAACAGTAAATCAGCAAATTCAGCAACCTCAAAAAACCGTATCTGCAAATCAACATATGCAGCAACAGCAAAAACCACCTGTCAACAGAGCGGACAAAAACCAGTACTCACACTATGCAAAAAGTCCACCGCCGCAACAAAAAGAACACTCTGTTCAGGAACTTCACAAAAAGCCGCAGCAACCACAATCGCCCGTCGCTCCTCAATCAGATATGCAAAAAAAAACCGCCTGTCAGAGTCCATTCAAAGACACTTCATCAAAATCATCAAATATTCTTCTGAATTTTTTGCCGAAATCTCTTTACAACCCCGAAACAAAAAAGATTCTCGGCATACTCTCTGCAGAAGATTTGTTGATTGTAGCTTTGATTTTTCTTTTTTGCGAAGACAGCGACGACGACAATCCGATTTTGTTGCTTGCACTTTTGTATCTTCTTTTTTCGGAGCATATTGATCTTGGCATATTTTCTCTTTGACCGCTTTTGGAATATATTTTCAAAAGCGGTCATATTTATATAAAAACGTATTTTAAAAAAGCGAGGTAAAAAAAATGAATCTGAAATTAAAAAAAGAACAGATACGCCTTGCAGAAGTAATCTGTTCCCGTTACTGTCAGACCGACGCAGAATATGACATAATTGTTCCTGATGTAAAGCCTGATGTAGCAAAGGTTCTGAACGTCAGCGGCGATGCCGCAATAACCCACAAAACAATCCAGAATGACCGTGTTGTTCTTCAGGGAGTCGTGCGTCTGGACATACTGTATATACCCGATGACGATATGGGAGCCGGCGTAAAATCCATAAGCTGTGTACAGGACTTCAGCCACACAATTGAAGCAAAGGGTGCAAAACCCGGAATGAGTCTGGTTGCCGAAGCCGAATGTGAACTTTTTGAATACAACCTGCTTAACAGCAGAAAACTCAACATATGCACAAAGCTGGGGTTGAACATAAAGCTTACATCAAGCTCCGATGCAGCACTGGCAACAGCCATAGAAGGAAACGAAAACATCCGTACAAATACCGAGCATCTGAAGCTTTGTCATTCATTCTGTGATGCCGACCGTGAAATTCTTTTGAAGGAACAGCTTGACGTTCCTTCAGGAAAGCCCGAACTTTATGAAATACTCAAGGTTTCCGCCAAACCCAGCCAGAAGGAGCTGCGTTTCCTTGACGGAAAAGCCATTGTAAAAGGAGATGTAAAGGTATCCACCCTGTATTGCGGAGGAATGGAAGACAACACAGTACAATGTATGGAACATTGTATTCCTTTTACGGAAATACTCGAAATTGACGAATTGACCGAAAATATGACAGGCGAAGCAGATTATTCAATAAAGGATATCTACACCGAAATTCTTCAGGATTCCGACGGAGACAATCGCATTCTGAATACGGAAATAACCCTCTCTGTCTGTATCAAAGCTATGGGGATTGCCGATTTTGACGTTATTTGTGATGCATACTCCCCGGATTTTGAGCTTGTTATAGACAAAACCCCCTGCAACACCGAACAGCTTCTGGAAACTGCCAAGGCACAGGTTACCCAAAAAGAAACCGTTTCTGTGCCCGATTATCTTCCTGAAGTATATCAGATTTGTGACTGCAACGGCGTTCCCTCTATCGAAAACATAGCCGCAGAAAACGGAAGCGTTACCGTATCTGGATATATGACATACAACATTCTCTATATGAGTCAGGAACGTGAAGCGCCCATTTCAGGCTTCAGTCATGTACTCCCATTCACTCACACCTTTGATATCCCCGGACTGTGCAGCACATCGGTATGTGACGTCAAGGCAGAAACCGAACACATAAGCTACACACTCTCAGGGCCCTCATCTATTGAGCTGCGCAGTATAATTCTTCTCAGTCTGAAGGCATCAAATCCGTGTACCTGTCATATGATTTCCGAAATAAACTGCGACGAAGCCTCTGCTCCTCCGCAGATTCCATCCATAACAGTGTATTTTGTCAAGGAAAATGACACGCTCTGGAACATAGCAAAACGCTTTCGCATAGCTCCCGAAGACATCCTTGCGGTCAACGGAAGCGAAAGCGACATACTAAAAGCGGGCAAAAAGATTTATATTTTCAAATAGTTTTATTAAAAAACAGGGGATGTTTAAAAACGTTTTTAAACATCCCCATATCTCATCCTCTTTCAGTCACAACCACACCGTCACGCTTAGCTACCGAAACAAGAATATCCTTGCCGACCTTTATTCCGTGTCCAAGAAGACACAGCTTTGTTGTTTCAAAAGCAAGGTCCGGATAATTATTTTCCTGACTCAGGTGACCCAGAATAATTTCTTCTGTACCGCTTTGAGCCAGTGCCTTCACAACCAGTGCCGCATCATCATTGCACAGATGTCCGCTTTCACCTTTTATTCTGCATTTTAGCTCATAAGGATATGTACCTGCCTCCAGCATAAACAAATCATAATTCGATTCAAGAAGTACAGCACGGCTGCCTTTCAGTTTTTCGAATATTTCTTCAGTCATAACTCCTATATCCGTAGCAACAGCTACCTTTTCACCGTTCTTTTCAAATATAAAACCCACAGGCTGGGCCGCATCGTGAGGGATGGCGAAGGGAGTAACGCAAATACCGCCAATCTCAAAAGATAGGTTTTCATCAAACAGCTTTTTGTTCTCAGGCAGAATTTCTCCCACCGACTTTTTCATTCCGTTCCATGTTCCATAGGTCGCAAAGACAGGAATATTGAACTTTCTTGAAATCACACCTATGCCCTTGATATGGTCTGTATGTTCATGAGTCACAACAACAGCATCAAGCCTTTGAGGATCCAAGCCTGACTCCATCAAAGAACTCTCCAGAAGTTTTCCGCTGATTCCGCAATCCACCAGAATCATAGTTTCGTCATCATATATAACTGTAGCATTTCCCTTGCTGCTGCTCCTGACCGAACATATTTTCATCGCCGCCACACCCCTTTCTTCTTAAATATATCTTAATTTGCTTTTATACAACAAATGTCATTCCGACCACAAGGTACGGAATGACACCTTTGCAAAAATAACCCTATTTTACACCGTTACATTATGCTGTTGTAACGCTTCTGTCCTTTTGACCGTCAACACGTCTTGTAATCTGTGCACCAAGACCGCGAAGCTTCTTTTCAAATTCTTCATATCCACGGTCAATATATTTTATATTATAAACTTCGGTAACACCGTCCGCCATCAGACCGGCAACAACAAGAGCCGCACCGGCTCTCAGGTCGGTTGAGGACACAGGCGAGCCAATAAGTCTTCCTCCGCCTTCAATAACAGCAATTCTTCCGTCAACCGAAACATTTGCTCCCATTCTGCGAAGCTCCTCAACATATCTGAATCTGTTGTCCCATACGTTTTCAGTAACAATACTTGTGCCCTTTGCCGCAGTAAGCAAAGTCAGTATCAATGGCTGGAGGTCTGTGGGAAATCCGGGATGAGGCATTGTCCTTACATTGGCTTTTTTAAGGTTTCCTGTTCCTTTTACTCTCAGACTGTCATCAAATTCCTCAATAATAACACCCATTTCCAACAGCTTTGCAGAAATAGAATCAAGATGCTTGGGAATAATATTTTTCAAAAGAACATCACCGTCAGTAGCAGCCGCCGCTATCATAAAGGTTCCCGCTTCAATCTGATCGGGAATAACAGCATATGTTCCGCCGTGAAGCGACTTTACACCCTTTATCTTTATGACATCCGTACCGGCACCCTTTATGTTCGCTCCCATACTGTTGAGGAAGTTCGCCACGTCAACAATATGAGGTTCTTTTGCCGCATTCTCAATAACGGTCTGGCCTTTTGCCATAGCAGCGGCAAACATAATATTTATGGTCGCCCCTACAGAAACCGTATCCATATATATACTTGCCCCGCAAAGCTCGTCTGCTCTAAGATTCACAATTCCACCGGGTTCAACAGAATACTCTGCGCCCAGTGCCTCAAAGCCCTTGAGATGCAGGTCAATAGGTCTCACGCCAAAATCACAGCCGCCGGGCATAGCAACCTTCGCCTCGTTGAAACGTCCCAGAAGTGCCCCCATAAGATACGAGGAAGCTCTGATTTTTCTGACCATCTCATAGGGAGCTTCATAGCATTCAAGATTTCTTGCATCTATCTTGAGAACGTATTTATCCACAAATTCGGCATGGCCGCCCAACTGATTTATTATATCAACCAAGACATAGGTATCGCTCACAAGCGGTACATTTTCGATAACACAAACGTCATCAACCATAAGAGCAGCTACAATCAAAGCAACAGCAGAATTTTTTGCACCGCTGATTTCAACCTCTCCCTCAAGCTTGGCACCGCCGAGAATCACAAACTTCTCCATGTTTCACCCACCTAAAATGTTTTTTCTTTCGTTCTAATATCATTTCACTATCTACCAGTTTGATATTATATCATATTCTGTCAAGAAAATCAATCCCCAAAATAGATTTTCTTCCACAAAACGCTTCATACTGTTAGTAGTACCCTATTTTGCCCTGTTTGATACCCGCTCTGCCATTGGTTTTATCTACTATATCCGCTTCAAACTTGGAAACCTCAGAAAGAGGCACCAGAACAGAAATTCTAACATTTTCCGCATAATTCGTTCCGCTTATTTCATAGCCCCTGGCACAAGCCTCGCTCTGTATCTTGCCCAAAAGCGAATAATCACATTCCACGGTTATTTCACAGCACAAGGTCATTGTGACGGGCTGTGCCGCCTCAACGCCAACCTTGGCAGATTTAGAGTATGCGTGCACCAGACCGCCCGTTCCCAGAAGAATTCCGCCAAAATAACGCGTCACAACCACAATAAGATTGCTCAGTCCCTCTTTTTTTATCATATCCAGAACGGGAACGCCTGCCGTTCCTGCAGGCTCGCCATCATCGCTGTATCTTTGGATATTGTTCTCCTCCAGAACATACGCATAAACGTGATGCCGTGCATCCCAGTATTTTTTTTTGATTTCTTCAAGAAAGGCAACTGCTTCTTCCTCTGTCTCTACAGGCTTTACATCCGCAATAAAACGTGAACGTTTTTCAACAATTTCGTCTGTTGCCTGTATTTTAACTGTTTTGTAGCTTTCTTTCATAGATTTTCTCCGTTATATTAACTGATTTAATTGATTATATCTTTTTTCTGTATGCCATAGTCTGTTTCAGTGCCGCTTCCTTGGGCACACCCCCAAGATGCAGCTTGTGTGCATAATCAAGAAGCTCTTTGAACTCCGGTCCCGGAGAAATCCCCAACCTTATCAGGTCTTCGCCCTGAACATGAGGCCTTGCCATAATTTCATTATACACCGTCAATCTTTGAGAAAGAAATTTCTCTGCTTGGTCAAAATCTCCTGCGGGAATTTTCCCGGCACTGTCCGCAATTGCAAGCTGAATCAAATCTGCAGCCTCTACAGAAGTGTCAAACAGTTTGTTTGTGGCTTTTACTGATGATTTGTCAGCCGCAAGCATATTGGGTCTCATATGCAATTCCACCATATTCAGCACATACCGAATCAGGTTCTTTTCAGAGGTCAGTCTGTGCATAAAATCTTTCACAAGAGGGATACCCTCTTTTTCGTGGTTAATGGAGCGTATCTCACCGTCTGTTTTTTTTGTTGCCACCGCTTTGCCAAAATCGTGGGTCAACGCGGCAAGCATAAAGCCCAAAGGGCACTTGGCCCTATCACGTCTTTTTGCCGCTTCATCCAGCACCATCATAGTATGCACAAAAACATCGCCTTCCATATGATGCTTTGGACTCTGTTCAACCCCCGCAAGCGCCGACACCTGTGAAAACCAGTACTCCAAATGCCCCATAGCATATAACTGTCTGAAAAATACAGACGGCTTTTCAGCCTTCATAAGAGCTTTTTTCAGTTCTTCAAAAACTCTTTCACGCGACAGAGCTGAAACTTCCATTTTTCTGCATAATTTTTTTGTTTCATCTGCAATTTCAAAATCAAATCGGGCAGAAAACTGAGCAGCACGGAATACCCGCAAAGGGTCTTCCGCAAAAGATTTATCATCAATATGGCGTATTATGCCATTCCGCAGGTCTTCCGCACCGCCAAAATGGTCAATAAGCTCTCCCGATATTACATCCTCCATGATTGCATTAACAGTAAAATCTCTCCGTTTTGCTGCCTTTTGTGTTCCCAGAAAAGGGTCTACATCAATCTTGAAATCCGTATGTCTGTTTCCTATGCACGATTCTTTTCTGGGCATAGCAATATCTATGGAACAGCCTTTCAGGTTGTATACACCAAAGCTTTTCCCAAATTCAATCTTTTGCCCGTTGACATCAAGAATTTCCTCGAGTACAGATGTTTCTATCCCGTGAACCTCAATATCAATATCCTTACTGTCAATACCCATCATTTTATCACGGACACAGCCACCCACAAAAAATACTCTTCCGCCTTTTTTATGAACAGCTTGTGCTATCCTTGATATAATTACGGCTTCTTCATCTTTCAGGAGCAACAAACCCACCCCTTTCCACAGCATACTCGGTTTTGTTACGCATCAAACATCGTCGGAGGTTCAAATTCCTGCAAGGGTGCCAAAAATCCTTGTTCAAAAAGCTTTTTTTCAATTTCTGCCAGTTGCTCCTGGGTTTCGGCAGAGACCGTATGATAATGATATCCTGAGGTCACGTTTTTGAGCAGACTGGACTTTCCGGATTTAATTCCGCCAAGAAATTCCTCAATATCACTTCTTGAGCTTATTCCCATTTTTGCCTTCACAACACCGTAAACCTTGTGATACACAAAAACATCCTCAACCGTTCCGCCCAGATCTATCATAAGCTTAAGTTCGGTTTCCGTATCCTCATCGGAATGAATTGCCTTGAAAACCCTTTCAAAAGGCTTTGTCTTTTTCAGAGAATATCCCCTTGCCAAAGCCTGAATATCCGCGCCTTCCTCCCTGAGCAATGCGATGTCCTTGACAATTATCTGTCTGCTGACACCAAACCGCTCAGCAAGACAACGGGCAGAAACCGCCTTGTCAGCTTTCAGCAATATTCTCTTTATTTCCATCCTGCGTTCATTGCTTTTCATAAGAACTCCCACCTATACAACATGAAGATTTTTCAGCGACAGATCAAGAATGGGTGCCGAATGTGTAAGTGCACCGCTGGATATATAGTCAACACCCAGATCACAAAGTGCAACTATGTTCTCTTTGGTCACATTTCCCGAAACCTCAACCTCTGCTCTGCCGTCAATATACTCCATAGCCTGTTTTATTTCATTATGAGACATATTGTCCAGCATAATAATATCTGCACCCGCATCAACGGCTTCCTTTACCATTTCAAGATTTTCAACCTCAACCTCAACCTTCAGCACAAATGAAATGTGTTCCCTTGCCATTTCAACGGCCTTTTTGATACTTCCTGCAGCACCGATGTGATTATCCTTCAGCATAACTGCATCCGAAAGATTGTATCTGTGGTTGCAGCCTCCGCCGCATTTTACGGCATATTTTTCAATAATACGGTTATTGGGTGTTGTTTTTCTTGTATCAAGGAGGGTTGTTCCCGAGCCTTCAAGCAGAGCCGCAACCTTTGACGTATATGTTGCAATTCCGCTCATTCTCTGAAGATAATTAAGAGCCGTACGCTCACCCGTCAAAAGGGTACGGATATCTCCATGAACCCTGGCAATAAGCTGACCCGCCTTAACCGCATCTCCGTCCTTTGCATAATATTCAACCCGAGTTTCATCGTCAAGAATTTTGAAAACTCTCTCAAATACCTGAAGACCGCATACAATGCCGTCCTGCTTGCATATAAGTTCAACCTCCCCCGGCTTGCTTTCAGGCATAACACTGTTTGTGGAAACATCCTCCGATGTAATATCTTCATTCAAAGCCCCTATAATAAGGGGGTCTATCTTCAACTTCAACGTTGCATTATCAAACATAATTAATTCTCCTTCATCATTGTTCAGTTTATTTATTTCTTTCTTCTTTTGTTTTTTGTATTTCATCAAGAATCAGCTTTTTATATTCTTGGGCAAGAGCCTTTCTGTCCTCATACCGCAAAAGCTCAACCTTTGGCATATCATAATTTCCCACAGGCTTCTTTTTCATTTCAAACGCCGCACGCTTTGCAAAAACCAGGCTTTCAAGAAGCGAGTTGCTTGCAAGTCTGTTTTTCCCGTGAACTCCGTTGCAGGCAGTTTCACCAATCGCAAATAACCTTTTCATAGAGGTACTGCTGTTGTGGTCAACCTTTATCCCTCCCATAAAATAATGCTGAGCAGGCACAACAGGAATACATTCCTTTCTCACGTCATATCCCTGTTCAAGACAATGCCGCATAATATTGGGAAAATGTTCTTCAAGCTCCTCCTCGGAAATAACGCTCAGATCCTCGTGAACAAATTCAGTTCCGTCCTTTTGCATCTGCTCCTTTATTGCAGCACTGAGAGCATCTCTGGGCAAAAGCTCGTCCACAAATCTGTTCATATCCTTATCATAAAGCTTTGCGCCTTCGCCGCGTACCGATTCAGAGATAAGGAAGCTCCGTTCACCTTCATCCTTTGAATATAGCGTGGTGGGATGAATCTGTATGTAATCAAGATTCATGGTCTCAACGCCATTTTTCAGAGCAACAGCCACCGCATCTCCCGTAAGATGCCTGAAGTTTGTAGTATGCCTAAAAAGACCGCCTATTCCTCCACAGGCAAGAACGGTATAGTCAGCATATACAGCCTCAATACTACCGTCAGGAAAAGCCGCAACAATGCCAAAGCACTCACCGTCCTTTTGAATAATATCAAGCATCGCTGTTTGTTCAAGGATGGTTATATTCTTTCTCTTCTGAGCTTCTCTGAGAAGCTTTTCGGTAATTTCTTTTCCCGTAATATCACGGTGGAACAAAATGCGGCTTTGGGAATGAGCACCTTCACGGGTATAATTCAACTGTCCATCTTCATCCTTTGAAAACTCAACCCCGTATTCCATCAGGTCATCGATCACATCCCGTGACGACCTGATCATAATTTCAACACTTTCTCTGTCATTTTCATAATGACCTGCCCTGAGAGTGTCCTCAAAAAAGGCATCAAAATCAGCATCATCCCTCAGAACGCAGATTCCGCCCTGAGCAAGATATGAATCGCTTCTTTCAACCTTTGATTTTGTTATGACCGTAATTTCTTTATCGCGGGGCAGGTGCAGTGCACAGTATAACCCTGAGCATCCGCTCCCCACAATAATTATATCCGTCTTTTTCATATTTCCTCCATACCTTAAATGTAAAACTGAATCTTCATTTTTTCTAATCATAACACAAAAGTTTACACTTTTCAATACATATGTAAACTTTTTATGTAAACTTTGTTGACAATATATAATTTTTAAGCTATAATTACGCTGTAAGATTTTATATTATTGTTTTCGGAGGAATTATGCTGAACACACAAGAACTTCAAAAGGAAATATTACGACTGAAAAAAGAAAAGGACGTGTGCATTCTTGCCCACGCCTACCAGACACATGATATTCTTGAAATTGCAGACTTTTCGGGAGACTCATACGGGCTCAGCAAAGAAGCCTCCGCCACTCCGCAAAACACAGTTTTGATGTGCGGTGTACGGTTCATGGCAGAAACAGCCAAGATTCTTTCACCCCAAAAAAAGGTTTTGCTTTCACATCCCGATGCAGGATGCCCCATGGCTGAACAGCTTTCTCCCGCAGAGCTGAAAAAGATCAGGGAGGAACATCCCGATTGTGCCGTTGTGGCATACATAAACACTACCGCAGAGCTGAAAACCCTTTGTGATGTTTGCGTAACATCAGCTTCAGCACTTGAAGTTGTAAAGCGTCTTCCCCAAAAAGACATTCTTTTCATTCCAGATTGCAATCTGGGTTCGTGGCTTGAAAAACAGCTTCCCGAAAAGACTTTTCACTTTGTCAACGGAGGCTGTCCGGTACATATGAGCGTAACGGTTCAGGATGTTGAACAAGCAAGAAGATCACATCCCGACGCCATACTCCTTGTTCATCCTGAATGCAAAAAAGAGGTAACCGTCCTTGCAGATTATGCGGGCAGTACCACGGGAATCCTTGCCTTTGTGGAAAAAAGTCAGGCTGACAGCTTTATAATCGGTACCGACAACAGCGTCGTACAGCATCTGCAGTACACCTATCCCGAAAAGAAGTTTTATTCTCTTTCAAAAAAATGCATCTGCTCGGATATGCGTCTTACCACACTTGTTGATGTGTACAACTGTCTCAGGGGTACCGCAGGAGAGGAAATCATACTTCCAGACGACGTTATCCAAAAAGCAAGAAGATGTATAGATGCAATGCTTGGATAGAAAGAAAAGACAAAGAGGCTGTCCCATTAAACATTTCTGTGTATAAATATTCAAAACTGTAGGGGCGATTCACGAATCGCCCCTACAAAAATGTATTTTTATGCACAATATATGATTAATGCGACAGCCCCTTTTTGAACAATGTTCAAATTATTATTCCAGATAATCCTTGAGCTTTTTGCTTCTGCTTGGATGGCGAAGCTTTCTGAGGGCCTTTGCTTCAATCTGACGGATTCTTTCACGGGTAACGTTGAATTCCTTGCCCACCTCTTCAAGAGTTCTTGCTCTTCCGTTGTCAAGACCAAAACGCAGACGAAGAACCTTTTCTTCTCTGGGTGTAAGGGTGCTGAGCACATCAACAAGCTGTTCCTTCAGGAGTCTGAAGGTTGCAGCATCCTGAGGTGCAGGAGTTTCATTATCCTGAATGAAGTCCTGAAGTGAGCTGTCTTCCTCTTCACCAATAGGAGTTTCAAGAGAAACAGGCTCCTGAGCAATCTTCATAATTTCGCCAACTTTATCAATGGGCATATTAAGCTCCTTTGCAACTTCTTCGGGAAGTGGATCACGACCCAGCTCCTGAACAAGCTGACGGGTAACTCTTATGAATTTGTTTATAGTTTCTACCATATGAACAGGGATTCTGATTGTTCTTGCCTGATCGGCAATAGCACGGGTAATCGCCTGTCTTATCCACCAGGTAGCATAAGTACTGAACTTGTAGCCCTTTGTGTACTCAAACTTCTCAACAGCCTTGATAAGACCCAGGTTTCCTTCCTGAATTAAATCAAGAAACAGCATACCTCTGCCCACATATCTCTTTGCAATACTTACAACAAGACGAAGATTTGCTTCTGCCAGACGGTGCTTGGCATCAAGGTCGCCCTCAGACATTTTCTGGGCAAGGTCAGCTTCTTCCTGACCAGAAAGAAGGGGAACCTTACCGATTTCCTTGAGGTACATACGCACAGGGTCATCAATGCTGACACTGTCAGGAACAGAAAGATCCGAAAGCTCGTCCTCCGTAATTTCAAAAGTCTCATCATCACTTTCCAGTTCGGGTATCTCGTCTCCGAAGTTTCCAATAATCTCAATCCCCTGCTTTTCAAGAAAATCATAGATTCTCTCAATCTGTTCAGCATCCATTTCAACAGCTTCAAGCTTTGCGGAAATCTCTCCAAGGGATAACTCACCCTGTTTTTTGCCCTGTTCAACAAGCTCCTGAACGGCCTGCTTCTGTATTTCCTTTGAAACGGGTTTTTTGTTTTCCGCCGTTTTTTCGGCACTTTTCTTACTACTCATAAATCTTCGCCTTTCTACTTTTTTCCTTTTTAAGTCTGTCCATAATCTCCTGCAGCTTGTCCGCATCTCCGCCTTGCAATGATGCCTCATCTGCTTTTTTTCTTTTATGTTCAAGAACAATCCTGAGAGGCATATTTACCGCCTCAACCCGATTGTCCACATTTTTATCATCCGAAAGTATCTCCGAGACAAGCCCCAGCTCACCTTCATCAAACATAGATATAACCGCCGCAGGATTAATCTTTTCGCCCTTTCCGAGAGTTTCAAAGATAATCTCGGCTATACGTCTGTGAAGACCTTCTGAAAAATCCTCAGGATTGAGCTGTTCTTTTACAAGCTTGAAAACTTCCTTTTCACAAATAAGGTTGAGAAGAAGCTTTTCTGCATTGTAAACCTTCATTTTTTCAAGGTCCGACCTTCCGCCCGTCCGCTGTTCAAACTGTCTTTTTTCAAAGTTTTGGTCACGGGTCGCCTCTGCCCTTCTTGACTTTCTTGCAATCTCCTTCACTCTGACCGCAATATTATCAACAGACACGTCGGTTTCCTTGGCTATTTTTTTCATATAAACTTCACGTTCGACATCGTTTTTTATATTGGCAAAAACTTTTGCAATTTGCTCAATAAATTCAATTTTTTCAACAGCATCTTCAAGATTATATTTTTTCTCAATACTGTGTATTTTATACTCAATAAAGCTTTCTGCATTTTCTATAAGCAATCCGAACATTTCAGGGCCTTTGAGCTTTATATACTCGTCAGGGTCCTTTGCATCCGTAAGGGTCAGAACCCTGGCTTTAAGCTCTGCCTCACGGAGAATCTCACCTGCGCGGTGAGTTGCCTTTTGCCCGGCTTCATCCGAGTCGTAACAAAGCACTGCCTTGTCAGCATATCTTTTCAGAATATCCGCTTGCTGGGGAGTGAACGCTGTTCCCAAGGATGCCACCGCATTGTCAAAACCGCTTTGATGAAGGGAAATAACATCCATATACCCTTCCATAAGAAGAAACTGTCCCGCCTTTGAATTTTTTGCAATATTCATTGCAAAGAGATTTTCCTTTTTCTTGAAAATCAATGTTTCAGGTGAGTTAAGATACTTGGGAGCATTCTCCTTGTCGGTAAGAATACGACCCCCAAAGGCAATTACGTTTCCCCTGAGATCAATTATAGGGAACATAACTCTGTCACGGAATTTATCAAAATAAGTTCCGTTATCACGCTTTACAGCAAGACCTACCTCAACAAGCTCCTCAGCAGAATACCCTTTCGGACTCATATAATCAATAAGAGCCGACCACGAATCCGGCGCATAACCCAGACCAAAGCTTTTTATTGTGGTGTTGGAAAGCTTTCTGTTTTTGAGATAATCCAGAGCCTTCTTGTTTTCAGGAGCAATAAGGTTGTTAAAAAAGAACCTTGCCGCCTCGGTATTCATCTGATACATTCTCTTTTTCTTTTCATGAATCTGTGCCGCACGGTTTTTTTCAGCCGCACTGCGCTGGTCAGGAATGGGAACTCCTGCCCTTTCTGCCAGAAGCTTTACAGCTTCCATAAAATCAAGGTTTTCCTTTGCCATTATAAAATGAATAACCGTACCTCCCGCACCGCAGCCAAAGCAGTGAAACAACTGCTTGTCCGGCGAAACCGAGAAGGATGGGGTTTTCTTGTCATTGTGCAAAGGACAAAGAGCCTGAAAACGGTTTCCCACACGCTTTAATGTCACATATCTTGAAATCAAATCTACAATATCATTTTTTTGAATTACTTCATCAATGAAATTCTGAAAGTCAACCGACTGTTTCAAACTCTCACCACCTTATGCTTTATTATTCGACAAAGAATGTCTGTTTCCTTTGAATAATTTCAAATTTTTCAGCCTCTCCATGATTTTGGCACAAAAAACCTTTCAAAAAGACTCAAAGCATATCTGTCAGTCATCCCCGCAATATAATCCCTCACAACAATCATATTGTCCTCACTGCAGCTTATTGCACGGATGCCTTCGGGAATAAGCTCAGGCTTTTCAAGAAACAGTCCGAAAAGACTCTTTATTACATTGAAGGATTTTTTCTCCTCATTCTTTGCATAATCATTCAGGTACACATTTTCAAACATATATTTTCGAAGTCCCATCATTGCCTGAAAAACTTCTTCTTCCATTATTATATCATCTTTTCCGTCGCTGGCCCTTATTATGCTGGAAATAAGGGAATTTATCCTTGCGGAATGGGTCTTTCCCAAAATATCCGAAAATTCCTTTGGGATTTTCTTCTGACACATAACTCCGCCTCGGCTTGCATCATCAATATCATGGTTTATGTAAGCAATCTTGTCCGCAAATCTCACAATCTTTCCTTCAAGAGTCTGGGGCATTTTGTCGCCCGTATGACAGAGTATTCCGTCACGCACCTCGCCCGTAAGATTGAGACCGCCTTTTCTTTCAAGAACATTCACCACCCTGAGGCTCTGTTCGTTGTGACGAAAGCCTTCGGGGCAAAGCGAAGCAATGGTTCTCTCACCTGCATGACCAAAGGGAGTATGACCAAGGTCATGTCCGAGCGAAATCGCTTCTGTAAGGTCTTCGTTTAGTCCAAGAGCTCTTGAAATAGTTCTTGCAATCTGAGCAACTTCAAGAGTATGGGTCAGACGTGTGCGGTAGTGATCACCTTCAGGAGACAAAAAAACCTGAGTTTTGTGTTTCAGTCTTCTGAACGCCTTTGAATGAATAATTCTGTCTCTGTCACGCTGAAACTCCGTGCGTATATCACAGGCTTCTTCAGGATGAGCACGCCCCACGGTGTCCTTGCTGAAAACCGCATACGGGCTCAGTATCAAAGCTTCTCTTTGTTCAATTTTTTCTCTTACCGTCATTATGACACCTGCTTTTCTGCCGAAGCAATAGATTTTTCATAATTCTGTCTTACAAGATATTTTTCTGCATTTATTACAAAAATCCTTTTTTTTGTTGACAAAACAATTTAATTCTTTGTATAATGAATATAATTTATGACAAAAACGGAGAAAAGCTATGAACGCAAATAATATCGGGTTGAATCCCCGACTGAAAAAAATTGCCTCTCTTGTGCCCAAAAACAACTGTACCGCAGACATCGGCACAGACCACGCATATATTCCCATCGTGCTTGTAAACAGCGGAATCGCCCCCAAGGCAATTGCCTCGGACATCAAAAAGGGTCCTATTGCAAGAGCAGAAGCCAACATAAAAAAGCATAGACTTGAATGCTGTATAGAAGCACGTCTGGGGGCTGGACTTGAAACCCTCACAGAAGGAGAAGCCGAGGTAATCATTATCGCCGGAATGGGCGGAATCCTTATTGCCGACATTCTGGAAACCTCACGAAGCATAACCGATTCCGCAAAGCTTCTTATTCTCCAGCCTATGACAGCAGTTCCCGAGCTGAGGACTTATCTTTCCGAAAACGGTTACACCGTCAAAGGCGAATACCTTGAAGCCGAAGAAGAAAAGCTGTACAACATTATAGTTGCACAGCCAAAGGGTGATACTTCTTATTCATTAAAGGAAACATATCTGGGCAAAGACCTTGAAAAAAACTCTCCCGAACTGTTCGAACGATACCGCCAAGCTGTCCTGACCAAGCTAAACCGCAGAGCAGAGGGTCTGAGTATGTCCGACACTGCCGAAAACCGCAAAACTCTTTCTGAAATAAAAAGTATAATATCAACACTAACCAACGAGGTGAAGAAAAATGATTAGACTTTCTGAAATAATTGAGGAGCTGAACCGGCTTGCTCCTCCCGATTTGAAGGAACCGTGGGATAATGTAGGACTTATGGTAGGTGATGAAACCCAGAGGATTCAAAGGGTGTTTGTCTGTCTTGACCTGACAACCGAGAACGTTGCCGCCGCAATTGAAGCAGAAGCAGACCTTATTGTTTCCCACCATCCCCTGATTTTCAAGCCTTTATATTCTGTAACCGAAAGCGACCCCATAGGAAGTATGGTACGGAGTGTCATAAAAAATAATATTTCTGTTTTCAGTATGCACACCAACTTTGACAAAGCAGAAGGCGGAATGAACGATATTCTGGCACATCAGCTGGGTCTTGAAAACATTCGCCCCTTCACCCAAGAAGAATGTGTAGACGGGTATGGTAATACTTTTTCACCCATCGGTCGCGTGGGTATGCTGGAATACCCAATGAATCTTGAAGACTTTGTTCATCTTGTGAAGGATGCTCTGGGATGCCGTGCGCTGAAATATTCAGGGGACCTTGCAGAACCTGTACAGACAGTTGCTCTTTGCTCGGGAAGCGGCGGAAAAGAAGGCATATATTCCGCCTTTCACTCAGGCGCAGACGTATATGTAACTGCCGACCTAGGTCACGAGCACGCACGTTCAGCCTATGAGCTGGGGCTCAACATTATTGATGCAGGACACTTCGAAACCGAAAATCTGATCTGTGATTTTCTTTCAGGCTTCTTTGCTTCCCGCTTTCCTGAGCTTGATGTTGTAACCTCAGATGCAACACCCTTTTACTCAAAGCTTTAATATTACAAAAGGGGGATGTTAAAATAGTCTGGACCGCAAAAAGGACGAAAAATCAAGATTAAAAACAATATATTGTTGAAAAATCTTATATTTTCGATTTTTCTATAAATTTAATTCCTTTTTGCTACGCGCAACCTTCGCCGCTCGGTGTACACCAGTACACCGTCGGGTTCCCCAAGACCAAAATTTTGGGCTCAGTTTATGTGTTCCAAACAATTTTACCTATCCCCTGATGGTAGGAGGGCTGTTTAAAAACAAATGTTTTTAAACACCCCCTTCTTCTTATCTTTCATTTATTGGCGTATATTCTTTTCTTTCCACAATACTCTTGTAGGCAGGACGGATAATCTTTCCGCCTGTAAGAACTTCCTCGATACGGTGAGCACACCAGCCAACAATTCTTGCCATTGCAAAAATGGGAGTGTAAAGCTCTTCGGGAATGTTCAGCATCTGATAAATGAAGCCTGAGTACAGGTCAACATTCGCAGGCATGGGCGCGTAAAGATTTTTCACATCTGCAAATACCTTTGGAGCCAGTCTTTCGATTGCTGCATAAAGCTCAAATTCCTTTTCAGCCTCAGGACCGATTTCCTTTGCAAGCTCCTTTGCACAGCCTTTGAGAAGAACCGCACGGGGGTCAGAGAGTGTATATACTGCGTGTCCTATACCATAGATCAAACCGCTTCCGTCTCCTGCTTCCTTGCGTACAATCTTGCAAAGATAATCATAAACCTGATTGTCGTCCGACCAGTCTGTAAGATTTTCCTTAATTTCGGCCATCTGTGCAAGGGTCTTCTGGTTAGCACCACCGTGCTTGGGTCCCTTCAGCGAACCTATCGCCGCCGCAACTGCAGAATATGTATCTGTGTTACTTGATGACATTACCCTGATTGAGAATGCAGAGTTGTTACCGCCGCCGTGTTCTGCGTGAAGCATCAACGCAAGGTCAAGAACCTTGGCTTCCAGATCAGTATACTTATGGTTTGCACGAATCATATAGAGAAAGTTTTCGGCTATTGAAAGCTCAGACTTGGGGTTATGGAGCACCAGACTCTTGCCGTCATAATAGTGTTGCTTTGCCGCATAAGCATAAGCTATCAATGTAGGAAATCTTGAAATAAGATCAAGACTCTGCCTGAAGAGTGCCTCTGTGCTGATGTCGTCGGGATTTTCTTCATCATAAGAATAAAGAGCCAGAACCGAACGCGCAAGCTTGTTCATAATATTGGCACTGGGAGCCTTCAGAATCATATCCTCCGCAAAACCGGAGGGAAGATTTCTTCTCTTTGCAAGACTTGCTGTAAATGCGTCAAGCTCTTCCTTTTTGGGAAGATACCCAAAAAGCAGAAGGAATACTACTTCTTCGTAACCGAATCTGCCCTCCCACTGACAGTTTTCAACAATATCCTCAATTGAAATACCACGGTATCTCAAGCTGCCTTCAACAGGAGCCTTGTTTCCTTCATCCATAACGTAGCCATGAACCTCACCAATTGCGGTAAGTCCTGCCAGAACGCCTGTTCCGTCAGGGTTACGAAGTCCTCGTTTTACGTTGTACTCTGTATAGTAATGGTTCGGAATTTTGCTGAATGTCTCGTGCTGAGCCAGCACATCCTGTATATACTTATCAAAATCCTTTTTCAATGGATTCACACCTTTCTGTCTAAATTTTTATCCCGGAGGCCACTGAAGATTTCTGCCTGCAAGCAGGTGGAAATGTATATGACCAACAGTCTGTCCGCCGTCTTCGCCGCAGTTGTTTACTATTCTGTAGCCTTTTTCCGCAAAGCCCAGATCCTTTGCAATCTTTGCAGCCGTTTCAAAGATTTTGCCTATAACTGCCGAATTTTCGGCAGTTATGTCATTGGCTGATGTCATATGTTCCTTTGGAACAATGATTATATGTTCGGGAGCCTGAGGCTCGATGTCACGAAATGCATAAACTGCATCATCTTCATATACCTTTGTTGAAGGTATGGCACCTTCAATTATTTTACAAAAAAGACAATCCGCCATTTTCTGTTTCCTCCTTCAATCTATATCTTCCATTAAGGCTCTCACCCGCGGAGAGCTTGCTCGGCACAAGCCGAGACTGAGAGGGGTTTCCCCTGATTAAATCAATGTCTTAACTATTGCAAGGGCATCCGCAATCTTTGATGCATCCTTGCCCCCTGCCTGAGCACTGTCGGGCTTGCCGCCGCCGCCACCGCCGCAGGTCTTTGCAACCTCACGGATGATATTGCCTGCGTGTGCACCGTTCTTTACAGCATCAGGAGTTGCCATTGCAACAATGTTAACCTTTCCGTCAGCCGCAGATGCAAGAACAATTACGGCACATTCCGCCTTCTGTTTCAGGTTGTCGCCTGCGTTGCGGAGTGCGTTCATATCAAGACCGTCACCAAGGCGATGAGCGATAACCTTGATACCCTTAACCTCTTCTGCATTTGCAAGCAAGTCGTCAAGGCCGCTGTTTGCCATCTTGCTCTTTATGCTTTCGAGTTCTTTCTTCAGGTTCTTGTTTTCTTCAACAAGGCTGTTTGCCTTTGTTTCAACTTCGTGAACTGTTGACTTTATTGTTTCTGCAACATTTGCGATTGTAGCCTTTGCAACACTCAGCTGTTCAAGAACGCCAAGACCTGTTACCGCTTCAATTCTTCTTACACCTGCCGCAACACCGTTCTCGGAAACAATCTTGAAAAGACCAGCCTGAGAGGTATTGGAAAGATGTGTACCGCCGCAGAATTCAACCGAGTAGTCTCCCATTGAAACAACTCTTACTGTTTCGCCGTACTTCTCGCCGAACTGTGCTGTTGCACCCAGCTTCTTTGCATCTTCTATGTTCAGCTCCTGAACATTAATGTCCATAGCTTCCATAATTGCATCGTTTACCAGCTTTTCAACATTCTTAATCTCATCAGCTGTCATTGCTTCAAAGTGTGAGAAGTCGAATCTGAGACGCTTTGCAGTAACTTCTGAACCTGCCTGTGCAACGTGAGTTCCCAGAGTTTCCTTCAGTGCCTTGTGGAGAAGGTGAGTTGTTGAGTGGTTACGGCAAATTGCCATTCTGTTCTTCTTGCAAACTGTAAGTGTTGCCGCATCACCCTTTGAAACAGAACCTTCTTCAACCTCAACAATGTGGAAATAAATTCCGTCACCGTTCTTCTTTGTGTCAACAACCTTTGCCTTGCCGTTTGCAGTTACGATTGATCCGATATCGCCTGCCTGACCGCCCATTTCAGCATAAAAGGGTGATTTTTTAACAACAATAATTCCATCTTCACCTGCACCGATTGCATTTGTTTCTTCACCCTCTGCAACAATGCCAAGGATTTCGCTTTCTGCAGTCAAACTGTCATAACCAACAAATTCGGTTGCTTCAGCCTTGATGTTTACGGCTGAATCATCATCCCAGCTTGAGCCGTCCTTGCGGTTTGCCCGTGCTGTTTCCTTCTGGATTTTAAGCTGTTTGTCAAAGCCTTCTCTGTCCACCTTGAGACCCTGTTCTGCACAGATTTCGATTGTCAGGTCAATGGGGAACCCGTAGGTATCGTTAAGCTTAAATGCATTCTCACCGCTGAGAGTGTCATTGCCCTCAGCCTTTGTCTCTTCGATATAAGTATTAAGGATTGCAAGACCGCCCTCAATTGTCTTTGAGAACTTTTCTTCTTCAATTCTTACAACCTTCCTGATGTAATCTCTCTTTTCGTCAAGTTCGGGATAGCCCTGCATTGATGAATCAATAACGGTATCCGCAACGGTATAGAGGAACTCGCCCTCAATGCCCAAAAGTCTGCCGTGACGTGCGGCACGTCTGAGAAGACGTCTCAAAACGTAGCCTCTGCCCTCGTTTGACGGAATAACACCGTCAGAAACCATCATAACGGTACTTCTGATATGGTCGGTAATAACACGGAGTGATACGTCTGTTTTTTCGTTCTTCTTATATTCAACGCCTGCAATGCGTGAAATATGCTTCATTGTGTTCTGAACGGTGTCAACCTCAAAGAGATTGTTTACACCCTGCATAATGCAGGCAAGTCTCTCAAGGCCCATTCCCGTATCAATGTTGGGGTTTGCCAAGCGGTTATAGTTGCCGCCCTCGTCCTTGTCGAACTGTGTAAACACCAGATTCCATACTTCCATAAAGCGGTCACAATCACAGCCAAGCTTGCAGTCAGGCTTTCCGCAGCTGAATTCAATGCCACGGTCAACGTGGATTTCAGAACAAGGACCGCAAGGACCTGTTCCGTGTTCCCAGAAGTTTTCCTCCTTACCAAGCTTTACAACTCTTTCTGGGTTTACGCCAACCTCGTTCACCCAGATATCTCTTGCTTCGTCGTCGTCTTCATAAACGGTAATCCAGAGAACTTCTTCGGGGATTTCCATTACCTTTGTAAGGAATTCCCAAGCCCAGTTAATTGCTTCGTGTTTGAAGTAATCACCGAACGAAAAGTTGCCCAGCATTTCAAAGAATGTGCCGTGACGTGCAGTATTGCCAACACTTTCAATATCAGGGGTTCTGATACACTTCTGACAGGTTGTAACCCTCTTTCTCGGAGGAACCTCAGCACCTGTAAACCATTTCTTCATTGGAGCCATACCTGAGTTGATAAGGAGCAAACTTGCATCATTCTTGGGAACCAGCGAAAAACTGTCAAGGCGGAGACAGTCCTTTGACTCAAAGAATGAAAGATATTTTTCTCTAATTTCATTCAAACCCATACTTTTCATAATTTTTGCAGCCTCTCTATATAAAATTTTCTAATAATTATCCAATATATTATTGAATTTATATTTTACCATTTTTTTGTCCTGAAGTCAATAAAAAACGTTTAATTAATGGAACTTTTAAGTATTTTTGACTAAACAATCAACACTATACGGGCCATCGGCGACGCCGTCCCCTGCATGTGATATCATAACCTCAAAAAGCCAAAAAATTTTGCTTAGATTTCGTGATTAAGCGAGCGTCGCATAAAACCAACCTGAAATCAGTGAAAAAATTGATGAAGATTGTTCGTTTTGGTGACTGTCGTGTACTTTCTGTACACAAAAGGGGCCAAAACGGACGATATTCGCAATTTTAGCCTGATTATCTTCCTTTGGGGCAGACGCGCATACAAATCCCACATACTGCTCCTCTGCCAATATGCTGAAACGCCTTTTTCATATAGTCGCTGCAGGCTTTGGCATCGATTATAACGTCTCTTTCGTCACCCGGTTTCCATTCCTGACCACGGATTGCCATTGCAGGGCAGGCTTCAACACATAATCTGCAATTACCGCAGACTGATTTCGGCTCTGCATTTGTCACCACAAAGGGATAGTCTGTGAGTATTGTTCCAAGTCTTACACGGGGTCCGAACTTTTCGGACAGGAATAAACCGCTTTTGCCTACCGTCCCAAGTCCCGAAAGTGTCGCTGCATACTTGTGTGAAAATACAGCCTGCAAGCCGTTCACCGACTGGGATGCGGGAATTGCCGCATATTCATAACCCTCGGAGGCCAGCATAAGACCAATCTTCAGCGAAGTATTGTCAATAAAGGTATTCGCCGTCCGATAATGGTGAAAATATGTATGAGTAGGCTGGTCCGTAATACCGTCAACCACCGCCTTTGACAGAGGTACGGCATAAGAAATTGCATAACCCAGTCCAAAGGGATTCTCTTCAGGGTTGAGTGTACAGAATCCCACCTCTGTTATTCCGTTTTTATTTAAAAATTCAATTATTCTTTCTTTCATTGTTAAAACTCCACGCTAAGAACCTTTTTCAAATAATCCAATGTTGGGAATTTTTTATCAAACTGCATCTGTATGTACCGTTCTCCCAATATCCCCAGATAATCAATTACAGAATCACTTGCCTCAAAAGAAAATATCTTTTTGCTTTCAGCATCACAAATATAGCTTATCAGCCTTCTCATACTCTCGGATATCCGAAAGCAACCGCCCTTTGATGTTCCGCACAGGTCACAAAAGCATTCACCTTCTTGAAAAGACAACAGCATTTCACCGTCTTCCTTTCCGCAATTTGCACACACTGCAACCTCAGGAGCATAACCGGCTTCTGCGGCTATACGCCATTCAAAAACCGTCTTTATTTTTGACATAGAGCACAAATCACGGTCAAGAGCAAACAGAGTATTGAGCAAAAGTCTCATTATTTCATCATCGGGAGAATTTTCTGCAACAGCCTCATTTGCCACCTCCGCAAAATACGAGGCATAAGCCAGCTTTTCAAGAGAATTCCGTATCCCCTGAAAACCTTCAATCAACGAGACCTCGTTTATTTTATAAAGTCCCGTCCTGCTCTTTCCCTCAAATACAACAATCTCGCTGTACGCAAAAAGCTGAAGCCCCATGCGTAGCTGCGATCTGGAGCTTCTTGCATTGTTTGCGATTGCCGAAATCTTTCCCAAATCCTTTGTGATTACGGTAACAATAAGGCTTGTTTCGCTAAATTTTGTGGTTTTTGTTATTATTCCTGCGGTCTTCAAAAGCCCCAAGCTTACCACCAACCTCATTCTTTTCTGCCATATCCGAAAAGGTTCTGTACTTCATATAATCCTTGACATTTCCGGTTTTTTCAAACGCCTTCCATGCCAAATCAACTAATTTTCCCATAAGCTTTTCCTCCGTTGATTTTATTTTGAGGAAAAACCGTTCCGAAAATACTGTAACTTTTAACCATTCACTTCTGATTTCGTCCTGCCTCCCTCTTTGAGAGAGGTGTCAAAGCCAGAGGCTTTCACGGAGGTAGTTAATTTTTCAATTACTCAAACCCGATTGTGTTCATAAACGCTTCCTTATTTCTCCAGTCCTCTTTCACCTTTACCCAAAGCTCCAGATAAACCTTTGAATCAAGAAATCTCTCAATATCCTGCCTTGCACGGCTGCCGATTTCCTTGAGCTTTTCGCCCTTTTTTCCTATTATGATAGCCTTGTGGCTCTGGCGTTCACAATAAATTGCCGCCAGAATTTCATATGTCCCGTTGTCACGTTTTTTCATTCTTTCAATTTCAACAGCAACACCGTGGGGAATTTCCTGATTGAGAAGCCTCAGTGTCTTTTCACGGATAAACTCCGCCACAATCTGTCTTTCCGGCTGGTCGGTTATAACATCACCGGGGAAAAACTGGGGACCCTCAGGAAGGAGCTCTTTGATTTCTTCAAGAAGCTGTTCAACATTTGCCCCCTTCTGTGCCGAAACGGGAACTATTCCGTGGAAGTCATAAAGAGACTTGAGCCTGTCCAGAACGGGCAAAAGATTCAGCTTTGGAACAGTGTCAATCTTGTTCACCACCAGTATTACGGGGGTGTTTCCCTTTTTCAGACCTTCAAGAGCCTTTTTCTCCTTCTCGTATTCATTTTCGTGAAGATTACAGTCCACTACATACAAAAGCACATCTATATCCTGAGTTGCGGTATAGATATACTTCTCCATTTTCTCGCCCAGCTTGTTGTGGGGCTTGTGGATGCCGGGAGTATCAATAAGAACAAGCTGACAGTCATCCTTTGTATGAACGCCCAGAATTTTTGTTCTTGTTGTCTGTGGCTTGTTTGAAACAATAGCCACCTTTTCACCTATAATTTTATTCATAAGGGTCGACTTTCCAGCATTGGGTCTTCCCGTAATTGCAACAAAACCTGATTTCATCAAACCTTCTCCTTGTCTTTTGTTTTGAGGAATATAAATCCTGTACCGAGTGCCGCAAAAGCAATCAGCCATCCGTAATCACTCCGTACATAGTCACTCACTCTGAGCCACCCGTCACGCTCCGAAAACACAAACACAGCAACCACCACTGCCGCAACAGCAAAAACCAGAACCGCAGCAGCAGCAGAATCCTTTGCCACCTTTGCAAGAACGTTGTGTTCAGGCGAGCAGATATCAACAACCGCCTCCACAGCAGTGTTAAAAAGCTCCGCGGCCATAACAAGAGCTATAATAATGGCAAGACAAACCGCCTCCCACTTTTCCGTGCCGAAAACGCTTGAAAAATATATAACCGTTGCCATAGCAACCATATGAATCCTGAAGTTTCTTTCCTTCAGAATGGCATCAAAGAGTCCGCAAAGAGCATACTTAAAACTTCTTATCAGCTTTCTCACCGCAAAAGCCCCATTTCCTTGAGAATATCCTCCTGATATCCGAACATTTCCTCCTCTTCCTCAGGAGTCATGTGGTCATAACCAAAAAGATGAAGCATGGAATGAACTGTCAGAAAGCCAACCTCACGTTCAAAGGAATGTCCGTACTCCTCAGCCTGAGCAGAAGCTCTTTCAAGGGAAATAACAATATCCCCGAGAAACAGCTCACCGTTTGGCGTAAACTCCTTGCATTCCTCCAGAATATTGCCTTCCATATCATATTCAAGAAGGGGGAAGGACAAAACATCCGTTGCCCTGTCAATGCTTCGGTGTTCACGGTTAAGCTCCCTGATTTCTTCATCATCGGTGAACATAAGACTTATTTCAGCCTTGCTTCCGAATTCAAAATCCATATACTCCAGTGACGCCTTGACCGCCGTTCTGCACAAATCTCTGAGTTCCTTTGAAACCTTGAATTTTTTCTGATTATTTCTGATAGCTACCTTCATTTCCGTGTCTCGCTTTACTCATATTATTTTTTTGAACACGCTCGCGTTCTATGGTCTTTTTCTCATAAGCCTTTACGATTTTCTGCACAAGGGGATGTCTCACCACATCCGCTTCGCTCAGATACATAAATTCTATTCCCTCAACATTTTTGAGGACAATTTCCGCATCACGAAGACCCGATTTTTTGTCACGGGGCAAGTCAATCTGAGTCACGTCACCCGTAACCACAATCTTTGACGAAAAGCCCATTCTTGTAAGAAACATCTTCATCTGCTCAGGTGTGGTGTTCTGAGCCTCATCCAATATAATAAATGCATCATCCAGAGTTCTTCCTCTCATATAAGCAAGGGGAGCAACCTCAATCAAACCGCGTTCAAGATTCTTGTGAAAAGCTTCTCCGCCAAGCATATCCCCCAACGCATCATAAAGAGGCCTGAGATACGGATCAACCTTGTCCTGCATATCCCCCGGAAGAAATCCAAGTGATTCTCCTGCTTCAACAGCAGGTCTGGTGAGGATAATCTTGTTGACCTCCTTGCTCTTGAATGCCTTAACCGCCATAGCAACCGCCAGATAGGTTTTTCCCGTCCCTGCAGGTCCTATACCAAAGACAATAGGATTCTTCTCTATTGCCCCAATATACTTTTTCTGACCCAGAGTTTTTGCACGTATGGGTGTACCTCTGGAGGTAATACAAACACAGTCCTGACCCAGAGTTCCCAATTCTTCTTCGTTACCTTCATCAATCTGTGACATAACATAACGTACCTCCTGCTCACCGATAGCAGTACCGTTGTGTGCCATTCCCAGAAGATTGTTGATTGCCCTTGTCGCCTTGTCAACATTGTCCGGCTCTCCGCCCACCTTTATCTCTGAGCCTCTGTTGATAACCGCAACATCATAGGTCTTTTCAATAAGCCGTATATTTTCATCAAAATTCCCGAAAAGATTTATCAAAAGTTCCATTCGTTCAACTTCAATATGACGTTCCATAAAAGCTGTCCTTCCTTGGTTTTCTATATTATTTCTCTACTCTACATCATACTCCAAATTATCGGTTTTGTCAATTGTTCTTTGCCTTGCAATATCCTGATTGCAAATATATTTTACCAAAACAGTTACACTTTTCGACCCTTTTTTCGAAAATGACACTGCTACATCCTTTACCTCAGCATCTTTTGGCAAATCCTTTTCAATTTCGGCTGACAATTCTTTTTTTGCAAGACTCAGTATGGAATCAATATTACGCTTCTTTTTCTGCGGAACATATTCTGTAAAGGTATCTGTCTCAACAAAAACCGAAGGCAAAAACGTATCTTTTGCCTTGTATTCTTTTTTGTTCTGACTTTTGTCACAATATTCAAAGGGTTGAATATCCCTGAAAAAAAGCTTGAACTTCTTTCCAAAAACCGAAACCGCAAATCTGTTCTTTGTCTTTCCCGTATATATTTTTTCTGTATATTCAAAAGGATATTCCTTTTCTTTTTCAAAAACAGTCTCCGCAAAAACAGAACCAAAGGAATGTACATATCTCATACCTTTTTTGTCGCTGTCAACCACACCGCTGACAAGCAAATCGCCTTCTTCCACGTATTGCTCGGGTCGTACCATTGTCTGCCCGTTTTTTACCTCAAGAAGCTGAATTATACCGCTTCTTTCAGCTACTATATCACAGGGAACATCCTTGTCAAGACGAATCTTTGTGTCAAGCCTTTCCTTTACCTCCACATATGCCCTTGAGCCTTTTATGTTGATTCCCACCCAAGCAAGCTCATCACATTCGGTCATCATACGGTTTTTTGCAAAGTTTCTGTCAATTTTTTTTACGGATGCTCCGTAATATATACCCGCATTCTTCAAATCCGCAAGCAGCTCTTCTTCAGAAATTTTGCTGTTCCCCGTAATATCAATTCCCACAATATGCGTAGAAAGATACCAAAGCAGTGCAATACCTGCGGCAAGTCCTGCCACAAGAGCCTTTCGTTTTCTGTATCGCTTCAAAAAAAACGGGATTCCCATTCTTTTCACTACAGTAATCTTTGACTTTGTTTTTCTGGCAACAGGGCGAAGCTCTCTGAAGTTCTCAACAGAAACACAGGCAGAAATTCTGTTTTTGCCCCGCCTTTTCACATCCCACAAAAATATTCCTCTGTGCATACATATATTCAAAAAACGTTCACAAAAAAGACCGTCAACGCAAATTTCCACATATCCGCGTATCCCGCCTGCAACCTTTTCTACAGACAAAAGCCTCACTCCTCTCCGTGTCCGAATACTGTCTGCTTGATTTTTCCCGTTATAAACAGCATATCCTTGCTTATACTTTTGATTTCGAGACCTGTGCCCAAAAACTTAAGCTGATCAGGATTGATTTCCAGTACGATCTTTTCGGAAGTATATTCGGAAATACTTTTGTAATTTTCTACCGTAACTTCTCGGTCTCCAATAAAAACAATTTTGGGAATATCAAGTATAATTTCCTTTGATGCACCAAAACCGTCCGCCACCCGTTCTTTTAATGTAACCTTTTCGACATTTCTCTTTTTTTTCAAAATATCACCCGCCTTCTAAATTTTATGCCTAAGATACACAGTTAATGAATACATATATTAAAGGGGATGTTAAAATACATTTAAGATGTTTCGACAAGCTCAACATGACAGCGATAGTATCACAATTAGTCACCCTGAGCGTAGTCGAAGGGTCTCGCAGACATAATGTCGCATTTAGTCACCCTGAGCGTAGTCGAAGGGTCTCACAGACATAATGTCGCATTTAGTCACCTTGAGCGTAGTCGAAGGGTCTCACAGACATAATGTCGCATTTAGTC
>JAZRIX010000028.1:0-16057 GCA_045645485.1 Clostridia bacterium
CCGTCAAAGAAGTGGAGGAAGGGAACTCTGCCCTTGATTGAAGCAAGGTGAGCTACGCCACCGAGGTCCATTGTTTCCTGAACGCTGCCTGAAGCCAGCATAGCAAAACCTGTCTGACGACAAGCCATAACGTCCTGGTGGTCACCAAAGATGTTAAGAGCGTGAGCTGCAAGAGCACGAGCACTTACGTGGAAAACTGTAGGAAGAAGTTCACCTGCAATTTTGTACATATTGGGGATCATAAGAAGAAGACCCTGTGATGCTGTGAATGTAGTGGTGAGAGCACCTGCCTGGAGTGAACCGTGAACGGCACCTGCAGCACCTGCTTCTGACTGCATTTCAACAACGTCAACTGTTTCGCCGAAGATATTCTTCAGACCGTCTGCACTCCACTGGTCAACATTTTCTGCCATGTTTGAAGAGGGAGTGATAGGATAGATAGCAGCAACTTCAGTAAACGCATAGGCGCAATGTGCTGCAGCGCTGTTACCATCCATGGTTTTCATTTTTTTAGCCATGAAAATAAGCCTCCTTAAAGTATATAAAATTAATTAATTTTATCTAATCTGTGCGACCGCATAATCGCACAGCAAACATTATACCATATATCTTTGAGAAATTCAAATATATTTTAAAAAAAAATCAAATTTTTTTCATTTTTTTGTTTTTTAACAGAATATTGTTAAAATTTTATCAATTTTTGTTTAAATATACAAATTTGCAGAGCAGACAACAAAATTGCAGGGGGTTATGTTCACATCTACAAGTGACCCCCAGTGGCAAACAAAAAAGGATGACGGAAGAACCGTCACCCTTTTTGATAGTCATAAGATATTAGTTACCTGCCATCTTTGCAACTTCTGCTGCAAAGTCGTCAACCTTCTTTTCCAAACCTTCGCCCTTTTCCAGACGAGCAAACTTAACAACTTCGATATCTGTGCCGATTTCCTTTGCAACGTTTGCAAGGAACTTAGCAACTGTCAAATCGCCATCCTTAACATAGGGCTGTTCAACAAGACAGATTTCTTTGAAGAACTTCTGGATACGTCCGATAACCATTTTGTCAACGATTGCTTCGGGTTTACCTTCGTTGAGAGCCTGAGCCTTGAGGATTTCTTTTTCCTTTTCAACTTCTTCAGCGGGAACTTCATCGCTCTTAACGTACTTGGGCATAACTGCTGCGATCTGCATAGCAACGTCTTTACCTGCTGCCTGGAATGCAGGGTCAGCAGCCTTTGATTCGTCACCAAGCTTGAAGTTAACAAGAACACCGATTTTACCGCCGCCATGGATGTAAGCAACGTTAACGCCTTCGTATCTTTCGAAACGACGGAGGTTCATGTTTTCGCCGATTGTAGCAATCTTTTCTGTAAGAGCTTCGCCAACTGTCTGGTCGCCGTAGAGTTTTTCGTTCTTGAGTGCTTCAACATCAGCGGGGTTTGTCTTTGCAATGCATTCTGCAACGTCAGCAACAAACTTCTGGAAATCAGCGTTCTTTGCAACAAAGTCTGTTTCTGTGTTTACTTCAACAACAACACCAACGTTGCCAAATACCATTGAAGTAACAAGACCTTCTGCAGCGATTCTGCCTGCCTTCTTAGCTGCGGTTGCGAGACCCTTTTCACGGAGGAACTCAACAGCCTTGTCCATATCACCGTCGGTTTCTGTAAGAGCCTTCTTACAGTCCATCATACCACAGTTTGTCATTTCTCTGAGAGTTTTAACATCTTGTGCTGTAAATGCCATAATATATACACTCGCTTTCTGTAAAAATCAATTATTCTTCGATCATATCAAGTGATACGTCTTCTGTTTTTTCAGCTTCAACAGGAGCTGAAAAATCTTCACCCTGCTTACCTTCGAGGATAGCGTTACCGATTGTAGAAACAATAAGTTTTACGGCACGGATAGCATCGTCGTTTCCGGGGATGGGGAAATCAGCTTCTTCGGGATCGCAGTTTGTGTCTACAATAGCGATTACAGGGATACCAAGCTTGTGAGCTTCAGCAATAGCGTTCTTTTCTTTTCTGGGGTCTACTACGAACATAGCCGCAGGAAGCTCCTTCATTTCCTTGATACCGCCGAGGAACTTTTCAAGACGTTCTTCTTCAAGGTTGAGCTTGAGAACTTCCTTCTTGGGAAGAAGCTCCATTGTTCCGTCTTCGTTCATCTTCTTGAGCTGATAAAGTCTGTCAATTCTTCTTTTGATTGTCTTGAAGTTTGTGAGCATACCGCCGAGCCATCTTGCGTTAACATAGAACATACCTGTTCTTTCAGCCTCTTCGCGGATAGCGTCCTGAGCCTGCTTCTTTGTACCTACAAAAAGCACGTTTCCGCCTTCTGCTGCGATATCGCGTACAAAGTAGTAAGCTTCCTCAATTTTCTTTACAGTCTTCTGAAGATCGATAATATAGATACCGTTTCTTTCTGTAAAGATGTACTCCGCCATTTTAGGATTCCAACGGCGTGTCTGGTGTCCGAAGTGAACACCTGCTTCAAGCAACTGCTTCATTTGAATTACTCCCATGATTTTGCACCTCCATAGTTTTACACCTCCATCATAGTCACCTTGAACGGGAGCTGTCATGGGTATTCTAGCACCGCCCGAACAATCGTATGATGTGCGTATTTTATTTATTTGCTGATAGCTTGACACATATCAACTGGAGTATTATACCACCAAGACTATAGTTTGTCAACATTTTTCATAAAAATTTTCTAAGAATTTCTTATTGTAATATCAAACTATTGATTTTTGGTCTCTGGTATGTTATAATTGTCCATACAAAGAAAATTTGAATAAAAGAGGTATAATTATGAAAAAAGTATTAGCCATAGATTTTGGTGCGTCAAGCGGAAGAGCGATACTTGGCTCTTTTGACGGAAAGAAAATCGAACTCACAGAAGTTCACAGATTTTCGAATGATCCCAATTATGAAAACGGTGAACTTCGCTGGAATGCGGAAGCACTTTTTAATGAAATCAAAACAGGTATAAAAAAAGCAGCGGAGATTGCTGATTTTGATACCATTGCAATAGATACATGGGGCGTTGATTACGGTGCAATCGACAAGGATGGTAATTTGATTGCCAACCCATTTAACTACCGTGATTCCAGAACTGACAACATCACCGAAAAGGCTTTCAAAATTATTCCTGAAAAGGAGCTTTATGAGCTTACGGGTATTCAGGTTATGAACTTTAATACACTTTTTCAGCTTCTTGCTGAAAAGGATTTGACAAAGATGGACAAATTCCTTCTTATGCCTGATTTGTTCAGTTATATGCTTACGGGTGAACAGTACGCTGAAAGTACCATTGCTTCAACAACACATATGTTTGACCAGAAAAAATGTGACTGGAAATGGGAAGTAATCGACCGCTTTGGTTATCCCAGAAGTATATTCCCCAAGATTGTAAAAGCAGGTACAATTGTTGGCAAAATGAAGCAGGAGCTTGCAGATGAGCTTGGCGTTACTCCCAAGGAGGTTATTGCCATTGCGGGTCACGATACTGCAAGTGCTGTTGCAGCTGTTCCTTCAAAGGATAAGGATTTTATCTTTATTTCCTGCGGAACATGGTCACTTTTCGGAACAGTTACAGATGAACCTGTCCTCACTGAAAAATCAAACAAGTACAATATTACAAACGAATACGGTTTTGGCGGAAAGACAAGATTTCTCAAGAATATTATTGGTTTGTGGCTTATTCAGGAAGCAAAGCGTCAGTTTGTGAAGGATGGAAAGGATTATAGCTATGCAGATATGGAAGAACTGGCACTGAAGTCAGAGTCGTTCAAATATTTCATTGACCCGGATGACCAGTCTTTTGTTGCTCCCGGTGGTATGCTTGACAGAATTGCCGCATATTGCGAAAGGACAGGTCAGGGAAGACCTCAGACCGACGGTGAGCTTGTAAGATGTATTTATGAAAGTATTGCTCTGAAGTACAGATATGCTTTTGAAACAATCAAGGATTGTACCGAGAAGGAATACAAGTCAATTCATATGGTTGGCGGCGGAACAAAGGATAAGCTTCTTTGCCAGATGACGGCAAATTCAACAGGTGCAACTGTTATTTCAGGACCGATTGAAGCAACGGCAATGGGTAACATTGCGGTTCAGCTTTATGCCAAGGGTGAGCTGAGCGATATAACAGAAGTTATTATGAACTCAACCGAAATCAAGGAATACGTACCCACAGATGAAAAAGCGTGGGATGCGGCTTATGAGAAGTTTATGAATATAGTTGAATAGAAAATGGAATTTTAAAAACCCCGTGCAAACGGGGTTTTTTGTATCTTTGAAAAAGAACTTTATTTGTCAGGCTACAGTCAAAGCCTGAGGTTTTGTCTATTGCATCTTCAATACAGATTTGTGGTGCAAAGGTTCATTTTTGTAAACAATAAACCAAATGATTCAAAGCTATTTTCTTGACATTTGCTGTAAAAAAATATATAATATCTGTAAAAAAAGAAAGAATGAGGAATGTTGAAAAAATATGATATAACCGGTATGAGCTGCGCAGCGTGCAGCTCAAGAGTGGAAAAGGCGGTATCAAAGGTTGACGGTGTTGAAAGCTGTGTTGTGAACCTGCTGACAAATTCTATGACGGTAGAAGGAACGGCCGATGAGACTGATATAATTTCAGCTGTTGAAGCGGCAGGCTACGGGGTGAAGCATTCTTCGAACAATACAACAAAGTCGCAGGTTGATTCCGGGAAAAGGGAGTTTTCAACCACAAAAGTGAGACTCTTTTCGTCCTTGGTTTTTCTGCTTGTCCTGATGTATGTTTCAATGGGTCATACAATGATGGGATTTCCGTTGCCTGAAGTGTTTTCAGAAAATCCTGTAAATACAGGTCTTGTACAGATGCTGCTTTCGGCAATTGTAATGGTGATAAATCAAAAGTTTTTCGTGAGCGGTTTCAAGGGGATTATCAAAAAAAGTCCCAATATGGATACACTTGTTGCCCTTGGTTCGGGAGCGGCTTTTGTTTACGGAGTTTATGTTGTTTTCAGAATGAGTTCTGCTGTGTATGACGGAAACGCCCAATACGCAGAGCATTTGATTCATGAACTGTATTTTGAGTCTGCGGCAATGATTCTGACTTTGATCACTGTAGGAAAAATGCTTGAAGAGTATTCAAAGGGGAAAACAACCGATGCACTGCGTGGACTTGTGAATCTGGCACCGAAGAATGCGGTTATAATCCGTGACGGAAAAGAGGTTACGGTACAGGCAGAACAGATAGCGGTTGGGGATGTGTTTGTTGTCCGTCCCGGTGAGAGTATTCCCGCAGACGGAATAATTACGGAAGGTAGCAGTGCAGTTGATGAATCTGCACTAACGGGAGAAAGTATTCCGATTGACAAGAGTACAGGTGACAGTGTTGCATGTGCCACTGTGAACCGTCTCGGATTCATAAAATGCCGTGCAACAGCAGTGTCAGAGGATACACTTCTTTCAAAGATAATAAAGACCGTAAGTGATACAGCAGCAACAAAGGCTCCCATTGCGAAGGCGGCAGATAAGGTTTCGGGGATTTTTGTACCTACAGTTATTCTGATTGCAGTTGCGGCAACGGTTGTGTGGCTGTTGTTGGGAGAATCCTTGGGATTTGCTGTTGAAAGAGGTATTTCTGTACTTGTAATCAGCTGTCCGTGTGCACTGGGACTTGCAACTCCTGTGGCGATTATGGTAGGCAGCGGAATAGGTGCAAGACACGGTATTTTGTTTAAAACTGCGGCAACACTGGAAGAAACGGGAAAAGCAAAAATTGTTGCTCTTGACAAAACGGGAACCATTACAAAGGGTGAGCCTGAAGTAACAGATGTTATTGTTTTTGAAGGAGAAGAAAAAGAGCTTTTGAAAAAGGCTATTTCCCTGGAAATGAAAAGTGAACATCCTCTTGCGAAGGCTGTTGTAAAAATGGCAAAGGCGCAAGGCGTTGAAACTGAGGAGATAATAAATTTTGAGGTTTTTCCCGGGAACGGCGTATCTGCTGATACCGTACATGGAAAAGCCGCAGCAGGGAATCTGAATTTTATAGAAAAATACGTAACTGTATCATCAAAAGCAAAAGAAAGTGCTGAAAATCTTTCAGAACAAGGAAAGACCCCGATGTTTTTTGCAGAAGACGGAATACTTTTGGGAATTATTGCAGTGGCTGACAGCATTAAAACGGATAGCAGACCTGCCATAGACGAGCTAAAAAGAATGGGCATCCGCACTGTGATGATTACGGGAGATAATCAAAAGACAGCACTGGCCATTGCGGAAAATGCAGGAATTGACGAGGTTGTTGCGGATGTTCTTCCAATAGGAAAGGACAAAGAAATCCGAAAGCTGATGGAAGACGGAAAGGTTGTTATGGTTGGTGACGGAATAAATGATGCACCGGCACTTGTGGCGGCAAATTCGGGTATAGCAATCGGTGCAGGCTCGGATATCGCTGTTGATGCGGCAGATGTTGTTCTTGTTAAAAACAGCCTTGTCGATGCTGTAAAGGCAATAAAATTGAGCCGTGTCGTAATCAGAAATATTTATCAGAATCTGTTCTGGGCATTTTTTTACAATGCAATCGGGATTCCTCTTGCCGCAGGAATGTTGATTCCGCTGGGACTGAAACTGAATCCTATGTTTGGGGCGGCGGCAATGAGTCTTTCAAGTTTTTGTGTAGTTTCAAATGCTCTGAGGCTTAATATGATAAAATTTGACAAGAAAACAAAAAGCATAAAAGAGAGGAAAAAGAAAATGACAAAGGTTATGAAAATCGAAGGAATGATGTGTCCGCATTGTGAGGCTAATGTAAAAGCTGCTCTTGAAGGTATCAACGGGGTTGAGCTGGCGGAGGTAAGCCATCAGACAGGAACGGCAAAACTTACATTGACGGAGAATGTGTCAGATGAGCTTCTTCAAAAAACGGTAGAGGATAAAGGCTACAAGGTTATCAGCGTAGAATAAAAAGGAATTGCAAAATATACAAAAGGAAAATATAGGGTTATGGATAATTTAATTACAATAAATGAATATGAAAAAAGAATAAAACGCATAATTGTTTCTGAAGAAGAAATAAAGAGAGAAGTTAAAAAGGCAGGAAAGTGGATTGAAGCTATTTATGACGGACGTCCTATACTTCTTGTCAGCATTCTCAACGGAGCTTTTGTTTTTATGGCAGATATTTGCCGTGAGGTTTCTGTTCCCTGCGAAATTGCATTTATGTGTGCAAAAAGCTATTACAGCGGTACGGAATCTTCGGGCAATGTGAAAATTACATTGGATATTGACCGAGATATCAGCAAATATCACGTTGTTATTGTTGAAGACATTATTGATACCGGAAGAACCCTGAAGGAAGTTGTGGAAATTCTGAAAGAGCGTAATCCCTTATCTTTGAAGGTTGTTACCTTGCTTGACAAGCCGTCACGGCGTGTTGTTGATTTTACGGCTGATTTGTCTCTTTTTACAATTCCAGATCACTTTGTTATCGGCTACGGTCTGGACTGCGGTGAATATTTCAGAAATCTTCCTTATGTGGCAGAATTCAATCAGGATTATATAGAAGAATAGATGAAAGGTAAAGTGTATGATAAATACAGAGGAAACCCTGAACCGTCCCCGTGCAGTGCTTTGTGCCGTTGACACGGGCGAATTTGATATGAATTACTCAATGGAAGAGCTTGAAAATCTTGCGGATACAGCAGGAGCGGACACTGTAGCTCATTTTGTTCAAAAGACTTCAAGGTTTGAACCTGCAACCTGTATCGGAACGGGGAAGCTGGCTGAATTAGCGGAGTTCTGCAAAAATAATGAAATAGATATGGTTATATTCAATCACGAGCTTACCGCATCACAGATGAGAAATATTGAGGATGCAACTGATGTGGATGTGATAGACCGAACTACTTTGATTCTTGATATTTTTGCTCAGCGTGCAAGAACAGCAGAAGGAAGACTTCAGGTTGAACTGGCACAGCTGAAATACAGATTGCCGAGACTTGCAGGAATGGGACGTGTACTTTCACGTCAGGGCGGAGGAATAGGTTCAAGAGGACCCGGTGAAGCGAAGCTGGAGACAGACAAGCGATATATAAGAAGCAGAATCCAAAAGCTGGAGGGTCAGCTGAAGGAATTGGCAAAACGCCGTGATTATGCACACGCAAGACGGCGCAAGGACGGCATTATTACCGTGGCAATTGTGGGATACACAAATGTTGGAAAGTCCACTTTGCTGAATGCACTTACCGAGGCGGGGGTACTTGCGGAAAATATGCTTTTTGCAACCCTTGATCCCACATCAAGGGCGTTGGAGCTTCCTGACGGAAGAACGGTTATGCTCATTGATACAGTAGGTCTTGTGAGCAGACTCCCTCATAATCTTGTTGAGGCGTTCAAATCCACCCTCGAAGAAGCGGTAAACGCAGACTTGATTCTGAATGTATGTGATATCTCATCCGATGTGGTGGATGAACAGATAAAGATTACAAAAGATTTGCTTGCAGAGCTGGGCGGTGAGTCAATACCCATGATAACTGTTGCGAACAAATGTGATGTTCTGGGTGAAGAAACAGTTGCACTGGGCGGAAAAGCGGTGTTTATTTCTGCAAAGACAGGGTATGGCTTTGACAAGCTTCTCGCAGCTATTGTTGAGGGACTCAAGCCTACGGTAAAGAGAATGAAAATTCTTGTTCCCTATGCTGATGCGGGAATTCTTGGAATGGTGAGGAATAACGGAAAGGTTTTTGAAGAAAGTTATGAGCCTGAAGGTATTCTTGCCGATGTTATGATTGATATAGTTTTTGCAGACAGAATTGCAAAGTATAATGTTGAATAAAATTAATAAGATTATGGGGATGTTAAAATAGTCTGGACCGCAAAAAGGACGAAAAAGCAAGATTAAAAACAATATAAAGCGTGTATCAATTATTCTTTCATTGTTGAAAACTCTTATATTTTCGATTTTTCTATAAAGTTAATTCCTTTTTGCTACGCACAAACTTCGCCGCTCGGTGTACACCAGTACACCGTCGGATTTCCCAAAACCAGAGTTTTGGGCTCAGTTTGTGTGTTCCCAACAATTTTACCTATTCCTTGATGGTAGGGCTGTTTAAAAACATTTGTTTTTAAACAGCCCCTTTTTTTATATAAGTTCTAACAGTGGACAAAGTGTCATATACTTTAATAAAACTTTTTGAAAAGGGAGAAGAAATATGAACACAAGATACGTAGAACTGTTGAATTATTTTCCGCCTGATTTGAGAAAAATTCTTGAAAAAACCTTTACCGCTGTTGGTGACAGCCTTTATGAAATCCGTATAAGATGCGGCAAGCCGCTTGCTATCGGAACATCGGGAGGAGTTTTTTGTGTGTTGTCTGACGGGATGCCGTCTCCTGCTGTGGGAGGAGCATATATAATCTCGGAAAGAGATTTGAAGCTGATATTTCAGGCAGTTTGCGAAAATTCGGTTTATGCTTTTATGGATGAAATAAAACAAGGCTTCATTACGGTAAAGGGCGGTCATCGCGTTGGTTTTTGCGGACGAACTACAACAGAAAAAGGTAAAATAGAGAATTTCAGAGAAATTAGCTCCATAAATATTCGCGTTGCTCATGAGGTATTGGGTGCGGCGAATTACATAATCAATGAAATAGTGAAGCCTGACGGGATTGTGAATACTTTGCTGGTCTCGCCTCCTATGGGTGGAAAAACTACTGTGCTTAGGGATATAGCACGTCAGATTTCGGACAAGGGAACAAAAACAGCTCTGATTGATGAAAGAGGGGAGCTTGGTGCATTATTCCGCGGAATGCCGCAGAATGATGTAGGTTTGCAAACTGATATTATAGAAAATGCTCCAAAAAACGATGCCATAATTATGATGCTGAAGACAATGTCGCCTCAACTGATTGTTGCAGATGAAATTGCTTCAAAGGAGGATTGCGATGCAATTCAGCAGTGCTTTGGAACGGGGGTGTCGGTTATTGCAACCACTCACGGCTCGGCTGTTGAAGATGTTGTACAAAGGCAGAATATAAAGCCGTTGCTTGGTGATGCAGGCTTCAAACAGATAATTCTTCTGAAAAAAGAAGGCTGCGGTATCAATACAAAGGTTTTCGGAACAGTAGCGAAAGTCGGATGCAAATGCTAAAGCTTTTTGCTGTTGCAACCTTGGTTCTGGGGTGCGGATATATTGGAGCTGTGTTTTCGATGGCGTACAAAAAACGGGTTCAGCAGCTTGAAGAGCTTTGCAATGCCCTTCGTAGTCTGGAATTTGATATAGGCTTCAGGAGTATTCCCCTGAGAGAAGCCTTTGACAGAGCGGGAAAAGCATGCACAGGCGGTGTAAGGGATATTTTTGCTTATGTATCACAGTGTATGGCAGAAGAAAGGTGCACAACAATGGAGACTTTGTTTCGGAAAGCTGTTGAAAGATTCAAAACAGAGCTGGGCATCAGTGATGATGACATTGATATACTTTTGGATTTTTCAAAAAAGCTCGGAAGCGGTGACAGTGCACACGAAAATAAAAATATACAGATTACGCTGGCAAAGCTTGGTGTTGCTTTGGAGGAAGCCCGTAATGCATACAGAAAAAATTCGGGTCTTTGTCGCGGAATGGGGATACTTGGCGGCGTTTTTGCAGCCATTGTCCTTGTGTAGTTGCAAATGAGGAGGTAAAACTGTGGATGGTGTTGATTTAATATTCAAGGTTGCGGCAATAGGAATTCTGGTTGCCGTATTGAATCAGCTGTTGATAAGAAGCGGTAGAGAAGATCAGGCTATGGTGACAACTCTTGCGGGACTTGTGGTGGTTTTGTTGATGGTAATTGACAAGATAAGTCTGCTTTTTGAAACCATAAAGACTGTCTTTGAGCTTTGACGGAGACAAAAAAATGGATATTTTCAAAGTGGTTGCGCTTGGAATTGCGGCGGCAATTCTGGCGGTGTTTCTGAAAAACTGGCGTGCTGAGATTTCTGTTCAGATATCGTTGGTGGCAGTAATTATCATATTTTTTACAGTTCTTCCGTACCTGAAAACAGTTATTGAAATGTTTGAGGATATATCAAAAAGAATCGGTCTGGACGGCAAATATATTTCTCTTGTGCTGAAGGTTCTGGGAATTGCGTACGTTACGCAATTGGGAGCAGAGCTTTGTCGCGATGCGGGAGAGGGGGCGGTTGCTTCAAAGATTGAGTTTGGCGGAAAAATTATGATAGTTGCCCTTTCAATGCCCGTGCTTTACAGCTTTCTTGAGATAGTGGAAAAGATTGTACATTTTTAAAATCGGAGAAATATCAATGAAAAAGGTACTTATGATTATTTGTTTTTTCAGCTTTTTTGTATTACCCGTGCAGGCTGATGATACTGCGGAAATTATGGACAGCTATTCGGAATTTTACGGTGATGAGATTGAACGTGGAACAGAAAATCTGGATGATGTAAATTTTAACAATATTGTTCCCGGTTTTGATGTTTCGGAGATATTATCAGGGCTTGCAAAGGGTGAGAGCTTGTTCTCGGTTCAAGGAATTCTGAATAGAGGAACAGAAATCTTTGTGGGAGAAGTAAGAGCTGTTGCAAAAATTCTTATTTTTGTTATTGCAATTGGCGTTTTGTCAACATATCTGGGTAGCATGCAGGGGTGTTTTGCAAAACACGGAGCCGTTGATGCCGCTTTTTTTGTTTGTTATCTGGTAATTGTCGGCATTGTTGCTTCGGCCTTTCTTGAATCGGTGAGCTGCGGAAAGACTGCTATATCAAATCTTGCGGTTTTTATGCGGAATATGGCTCCTGTTGCTCTTGCGGCAACAGCGGCATCGGGAGCAGTTGTGTCCGCATCTGTATTTGAAGTTGTTCTTATGGGGGTAATTGAAGTTACAGAATGGATCCTTGAAGTGTTTTTTATCCCTATGATTCTTATGACTGCGGCTTTGAGTGCAGTTAATAATTTGTCCGAAACATTGAATGCTGAAAAGTTGGTTCAGTTTCTGAACAAAACCGTTAAGTGGGGAATAGGTATCATTATGACTCTCTTTGTGGGGATTATGGGGATGCAGAGTATTGTTTCGGGTAGTGCTGACGGACTTACCCTCAAGGTAACAAAATTTGCCACATCCAATCTTATTCCACTGGTGGGGGGAGCACTTTCTGAAACGGTGGAGACAGTTATGAACTGCAGTACCGTAATAAAAAATTCCGTTGGAGTAGTTGGAATAATAGCGGTTGTCTTGATTATAGCCATTCCTTTTGCAAAGCTTTCGGCGTGTCTTTTGATGTTTCGGCTTTGTGCCGCATTGCTTCAGCCATTGTGTGATAAAAGAATTGTAAAGTGTGTTTCTGAATTTGCAGATTCTGTTTCAAGTGTATTCGGACTGGTTGCGGTTGTGTCGGTGATGTTTGTAATTATGCTCACAATTATTATAAATATGGGAAATACTGCTGTGATTCTGGGAAGGTAGGGGTATATGGAATGGATAAGTAACTGGATTATGCAGCTTGCAGGAATTATTGTAGTTGGTGCTGTGTGTGAAATTGCAATGCTTGAAGGAGAAATGAAAAAGTATGTGAAGCTGATTGTCGGGTTGGTTCTTATGCTGACGGTTATACGCCCGATTCTCAATATCTCTCCGTCGTCCTTTTCTGTTGAATTTCCTCAGGTCGGGAGGGCAAGGGCGGTTGAACTGCAAAAGAATCTTGATGCTGAAGAACGGAAACAGATTGTTACTATATATAAAAAGAAGCTTGAAAAAAAGATTGCAGAAAAAGTCTTTGAGGAATGGGGGGCGGAAGCGTCTGCACATATTGAGATTGAGGAGAAGGATGAAAAAACCTTCGGTAATATAACAAAGATTATTGTTTCAGCAAAAAGTAACGATGAAATGACCGAGGAGGTTGTTCGTGAAAAGCTGTCAAGAGAGTTCGGTACTGAAAAGAATCAGATTCTTGTTGAAATCCGTTGAAGTGAGGTGAACAGATGTTATTCGGGCTATTCAGAAGAAAAGCTTATGTAACAGATGAAAATAATAATGTGATAAAGGTAAACACAAATAAAAATATGTGGGTATTCACGGCGATTCTTGTTGCTATAGGAATTCTGCTGTTCGGAAGTTGTGATGAACCCAAGGAGAAAAACGAGAAGAAAAAAGAGGATGGCTACAGTGTAGTATGTGATGAATATGCAAAAGATATGACGGAAAAGCTTGAAAAGATTTTGTCGCAGGTGAAAGGGGCAGGAAAGGTTAATGTAATGATGTCCTTTGATACATTTGAAGAGAAGGTTCTTGCATCGGATACAAAGAACAGCGTTGAATCCCAGCAAACGGAAAACTCTTTATCAAACAGCTCATCAGAAGAGGAAACTGTTATGACTGTAGGCTCAGGCAATGAGGAACATCCCGTTGTCTTAAGTAAAAAATTGCCAATGCCGTCAGGGGTTTTGGTTACTGCAACAGGTGCAGGGAATGAGAAGGTTCGCCTTGAACTTTATGAATCGGTAAAAGCATTGTACGGAATTTCAGGGCATAGAATAAAGATAACAGCAGCCGATGAAAGTAATAAAAAATGAGTTTAATCTGTCATGCCGCAGACAGAACAAAAAAGTTTTAAGCGGCAGAAAGGAAATGGTAAAAATGAAAAAGTTTCTGAAAGGAATAAGGAGCAAGCAGGTTCTTGTGGGAGTTCTTGCGGTTATGGTGATTGCGGCAGGATATTACAGAGTGTCAGAAAATCGGGAGAATCAACCTGTAACCAGTGAGACCCTGCCTGTTGATGTACAGAACGAAACAGAAAAAAACGAAGCATCGGAAAAAAAGGTATCCGTTGAGGATGAAAGCTATTTTTCAAGAGCACGTTATGAGAGGGATTGTATGAGGTCTGAAACGGTTGAAGTTCTTGCTGTTTCATCGGTGGAGAACGAAGACGGTGAAAAGCTTAAAGAAAAAATAAATGAGCACGAAAAAAATGCCGAAAACGAAAACGCCATAGAAAGCTCGGTAAAGGCAAAAGGCTTTGAGGATTGTGTTGCTTTTGTGGATGAAGAAGGCGTAAAGGTGGTTGTCAAAGCAAAAAAACTTGATGCTGCGGCTGTTAGAGAAATCAAGAATATAATTGTGGAAAAGACAGGCAAAAGTCCTACGGAGATAAAAATTTCTAATAAAGAATAGATTCGATAGAAAAGCAGCGCTTATACAAAGAAATTATGCAACATGGTAAAATTTTGTTGCATTTTGAGCAGGACTGTGATATAATACCCATAATTGTTTTAAAAAGGAGTAGATAAAATGGGTGAAATTATTGCATTTGTCCTTTACTTTGTTGTTGTTTTGGGAATAGGTCTGTTTTTTTTCTTCAAATCATCTGGCAATGACGAAAAGGACTATTTTTTGGGCGGACGTCAAATGGGGCCGTGGGTTACTGCTATGAGTGCTCAGGCATCTGATATGAGTGCATGGCTTTTGATGGGACTTCCCGGAAGTATTCTGGCTTTCGGTCTTGGTCAGGCATGGATTGGTATCGGGCTTGCACTTGGTACAGCTCTCAACTGGATTTTTGTTGCAAAGAGACTGAGAAAGTTCTCAAAGGCTGCCGGAGATTCAATAACTCTCCCACAGTATCTTTCAAACCGTTTTGCAACAGAAAATCCTGCATTGAAAATTATTTGTGCGATTGTGTTTTTGATAAGCTTCACTGTTTATGTTGCTTCAGCTTTTTCGGCAGGTGCAACAGTGTTTACACAGCTTTTTAAAGAACTTGATCCCAAGGCTGCAATGATTATTTTTGCGGCAATCATTCTTTTGTACACTTTCCTTGGCGGATACAAAGCGGTATGCTGGACAGACTTTTTCCAGGGTATACTTATGCTTTTTGCTTTGCTTGCTGTTCCGATTATTTGTGTTGTGACAATGGATTTGGATAAAACGGCACTTTCTACAGTCTTTGAGTATACCGAGAAGACTGCGGGCGGTGGAGTGAATGTGGTTAAGTGTGCTTTCACTGAAAATGTATTTAATGCTACATGGCAGGAAATCGTATCAGGTCTTGGTTGGGGATTGGGATACTTTGGTATGCCTCATATTCTTGTACGTTTTATGGGTATTGAAAAACCCAGCCAGGTAAAGAAGAGTGCAACTGTTGCAATTATCTGGGTTATTCTTTCTTTGGGGGCTGCGATTTTAATAGCATATTTCGGACGAATGACTGTTGGTGCAAATCTTCTTGCAACAGGTTCTCAGAAGCTTGTGTTCATTGAACTTGCAAGAATGCTGTTCCCAAGCTTTATTGCAGGAATTCTTCTTGCGGCAATTATTGCGGCATCAATGTCAACTGCTGATTCACAGCTTCTTGTTGCATCATCTTCATTCACAAGTGATATTTACAAGCCTATTATCAGAAAGAAAGCATCTGAAAAAGAACTGCTTTGGATTGGAAGACTTGTTGTTTTGATTGTTGCTGTTATTGCTTACTTCATTGCAAGCAGTGAAGGTCAGGGTGCTCAGGCAATTATGAACATGGTTGAAAACGCATGGGGCCTTTTTGGAGGTGCCTTTGGTCCTGTTGTTATTCTTTCACTTTTCTGGAAACGTATTACATATAAAGGGGCTATTGCAGGTATCGTTTCAGGTGCTGTTGTAGATATACTCTGGTATATATTCCTTTCAGGTTCAACAGGTGTATATGAGATTATTCCTGCATTTGCAGTAGGCTTTATTCTGACGGTTGTTGTATCGTTTATTGACAAAGCTCCGTCAAAAGAAATTGTTGAAATTTATGAAAAGGCAACAGATAATAGCATTGATGACTAATGATGGTTAAAAAAGACCTTGCAACCTAACGGTTGCAAGGTCTTTTGTGTATTTATCAGTCATTTTGACGCCTCCGTAAATAAAACACCTCCCCGAAGGGAGGTGTGAAACTAAATCTCATAGTCAAAGCAAGCTCGGCTTCCGACCTGTGTGCGGACATAGGTTGCAACCTCGACGTGTTTGGGATTAACCTGATAGCCTTTAAGTGCTTCTTCGTCAACGAATGTGCTGTCAAGAATAAGGTCACCGCTTG
>JAZRIX010000029.1:0-26524 GCA_045645485.1 Clostridia bacterium
GAGGAGCAATTTCTTCAAAGACCTCTTTGTCAAGGGATTCACCCAAAGAAACAATAAAGTCCTTGATTTCTCCGAGAACCTGCCACGGATACTCCACCTTTTCCAGAATGGGAGCTGCAATGGTTTTTGAAAGATCATAAAGATTTTTTGTTTTCATTTTTTCACCCCCTTTATTGTCTATTCTATAATATTTTTTCACTCTTGACAATAGCTTTTTGTATATTTCTATATTTTTTCATAAAAAAGAGAACATATTCAGTATGCCATCTTATCCTTGTTAATACTCTACAGAAAGTAATGTCAAGCCTTTTCCCGGCAATGTTTCGCCCGCAAACTCACGTTTTTTTGTTTCAAAAATTTCATCAATACTTTCCGGATTACGGATCCCGAGTCCAATCTCCACAAGAGTTCCCGCCAGAATCCGAACCATATTATACAAAAAGCCGTTCCCCGTTATTGCAAACACAATATCGTCACCAAACCGTTCAACACCCACACTGTATATCTGTCTGACAGTAGACTTTTTTGTTTTTTTTACCGAAGAAAAACCTTGAAAATCGTGTTCTCCCAAATACTTTTTTGCGGCACTTTTCATTGCCTCCACATCGATATTTTCCTTCACCGTGTACATAAAACGATGCTCAAAAGCATTTGGAATACAACTGTTGTGTATGCGGTAAATATAAGTTTTTCTTTTGGCGTTCAGACGGGCATGAAAACGTTCATCAGCTTCTGTCAGTTCGGTTACTGCAATGTCTTCAGGAAGATAAGTATTTAAATACTCCAGAATTTCCTGTTGGCTTTTTTCAGTATTGATTTTAAAGCTCGCAACCTGACCCTTGGCATGAACACCTTTGTCTGTACGGCCAGACCCGTGTATTTCGATGCTGTGTCCCGTCATTTTTTCAAGTATACTTTCAAGCTTTTCCTGAATAGTATTTTTTGTATTTCCCTGACGCTGCCATCCGTTATACCTTGTTCCGTCATACTGGACTGTCATTCTGAAATTTCTCATCGCCCTTGCCTCACATACCCAAATACTTTCTTATCACGTTTCCTGCAATGGGAGCCGCCGCATCACCGCCGCTGCCACCATTTGCTTCAAGAATTACCGCAACAGCAATTTTCGGATTTTCAGCAGGAGCAAAACCCATAAACCATGCATGATCCTTTCCGGATTCATTTTCTGCCGTGCCTGTTTTTCCGGCTACAGAAACACCGCTTATTGCCGCCCGGCTGCCCGTTCCGTTTCTAACAACATCAGTCATTATTTCGGTGAGGTATTCTGAACATTCAGCAGAAATGGGCTGACCGATAACCTTTTTTTTCGTCTCACTGAGAACAATATTATTCTTTGCAACCATACTCACAAGATACGGATTCACCATTTTCCCATTGTTTGCAACTGCGGAACAAATTGTTGCCATCTGAAGTGGAGTAGTCAAAAGCTGACCCTGACCTATGGCGACCAAAGCACTGTCCGAAACGGCCATTTTTTTGTATTCAATTCTGCTTTTTGCCGTAGGCAAATCAAAGCCAATGGCAGAGTTTATGCCAAATCTTTCAGATATATCAAGCATTTTTGTGCTGTCAAGCTCATAACCGACTTCACAAAAAACCTGATTGCTGGAAACCCTGAATGCATCTTCAAGACTCAATTTGCCGTATGCCTTCTTGTTATAATTTTCTACCTCAAGACTCCCCATAACAAAGCTTCCTGTATCCTCGAAGCTTTTTCCCTGCATACCGTTTTCGAATGCCGCCGCAGCAGTAACCACCTTGTATGTTGAACCAGGTGGATAAAGACCCTGAACAGCTCTTGTAAGCAAGGGAGACTCCTGATTTTCAACAATGTCATTCCAGTTCTTTTCCAGAACGTCAGCGTGCGGGTCAAAGTCCGGCAGGCTCACCATTGCGAGAACCTCGCCGCTTTTGGGGTCAATGGCAACAATAGCACCCTTGTGACCGTTCATTTGCGAATATGCATATTGCTGAAGGGTATTATCCACAGTGAGAACAACATCAAATCCGTGTTTTTTGTCGCCCTGAAACAAATCAATATCATCTTTCCCCAACAGTTCGCTGTCATATTCACGTTCCAGAAGGCTCTTTCCGTATACCTGAGAGCAATATCCGATTACATGGCTGTACAGCCTTCCGTATGGATATTTCCTTGTTGACACACCATCCTTTTCAACTGTTTCAGCAAGAACATTTCCGTTTCTGTCTAGGATTTTCCCTCTTATAACATAACGTTCTTCATCCCATTGACGTCTGTTATACGGATTTGTCGCTACATTGTCCGCCTGAAAAAGATTAAAAAACATAAGATATGTCAGCAAAGCAAGAAACAAGGTAGATATAACGACCAGAACCTGTATTATTTTTTTATTCTCATTCAATTCGTGCAGCCCCCTTTCTGTCTTCAATAGCAGAAATAGCCTGCATAATACCCATTGACGCAAAGCTCACCACAATCGACGTACCTCCGTAGCTCACAAAAGGCAGGGTAATACCCGTCAACGGTATAAATTTGATAACACCGCCGATGATGATAAAGGTCTGGAGAGCAAACATAAGAGTAAGTCCCAGTGACACAGCTTTGTTGTATTTGTCCTGAGTATTCAATGTAATTTTAAAGCATCTGTATGAAAACAGGAAAAACAAAATAATAATTGCCGCACCGCCAAAAACCCCCATTTCCTCACATATTGCAGAAAAAATAAAGTCCGTATGGGATTCGGGAATATAATCAGGTGCACCGTTTCCCAGACCTCTGCCAAAATATCCGCCGGAGGCAATGGCAAAGAGAGACTGGGCAATCTGATAGCCTTTGTTTGATATGTCCGTCCATGGGTCACGCCATACTCCCACTCTCACCTGAATATGGTAAAGAAATTTGTAACCAAGGACTGCCACCACAGAAGCCGCCGCCGTATTACAAAAAAGAAACCACGGTTTTTTTTCGTACACATATATCATAAATATAAAAATGGAGAAAATAACCAAAATTGTACCCCAGTCTCTTTGCAGAACAAGAAACAGTATATAAGTGTACGTTACAATTCCCGTCATAAGCATAGGCGAAATCTTCAAAAATGGCTTTGTCCAACTTTTTGAATAATGACATGCCAAAAACAGTACATAAAGTATTTTTATCGTCTCAGAAGGCTGAAAAGCAATAATTCCAAGATTTATCCAGTTTTTTGAACCGTTCACACGCATACCAAACAGCAGTGTAGCTACAAAAAGTGCTACGCCGCCCAATGCATAAACAAAACACATTTTATTCCAGAAATGAACCTTGTAATATATAATATACGACAAAAAGAACACTACGCTGCCGACGCCAATCCAGACAATTTGTCTAGCACCCATAACAATATCTATTCTGCAAAGCATAAGTATTCCTATGGTCATCAGCATCGAAGCAATAAGAACAAGAAACTTATCGCCCATTCTGCAGATAACAAGCACCGAATAAATCAGTATAAAAAGTCCCAGAACTCCTATGCCGACATAAAATACACTTGCCTGATAATCATTTGCCATATATAAAAGAGAAAAGCCCAGCAAATTCATTATTATAAGGAGATAGGCAGGAATTCTGTATGTTACCTTTTTCATCACTGCTCCTCCTCAAAAACAAACTGCAGCTCACCAAAAGCAATTTCATCTCCGTCTTCTATGCTTTTCACTTTTTTAAGCTTGGAACCATTGAGATATGTGCCGTTTTTGCTGCCCATATCACCAATATACCATACTCCATCCTCATTCCATATCTGAAAATGCTCCAGAGAAAGAAACATATGACTGATACAAATATCACATTCCTTGCTTCTTCCCACAATTACTCCTCTGCCGTCAATGCGGTATGCAGCCTTCATTTTTGCATCCTTTGCTTTTTGAGTTTTTACCGTTCGCAGCAAACCATAACATTTAGCAGCAGGAATGGGGTTTTTTGAAGCATCTTTTTTTTGTTTTTTCTCGGTTGTTGTTTTTTTGTCTTTTGAATCGTCATTTTCCTGCTTGCTCATTTTTTTGATATCCATATAAATCAATGCAATTACACTGAAAATAAACAAATATATAATTGTCGTAAAAACGTAACTGAGCACAGACGAAATAACAGAATAAACTGACATAAAAACTCACCGTCCTTTCTTGCTGAATATTGCAGCTTTTGTTCATTTTATCAAAGGCAATAGCACAAATGTGCTATTGCCCGAAAAGAAAGCAATATTATTCTGCAGGTTGTTCAAAAAGCTTTGCAATATCAAGAGTAATGTTTGTATTCAAGAAGTTGTTCTTTCTTACTACCACATCGCAATTTGTCAGGATTTCAACATAATCAGAAAGGGTAACCATTCTGTCCATTCTCTTTATGATATGATAACCGTAGCTTGTTTCAACAAGACCGCTGTTTTTGCCGACTTCAAGCTCAAAAGAAGCCTTTGAAAACTCAGGAGCCATTGAGCCGTCATCAGCAAAGGTATATCCGTCAGGATTCTGCATCATACCCGGATCATCATTGTATTCCTCAATAAGGGCATCAAAGTCCTCGCCTTTGTTCACCTTTTCAAGAACTTCTTCTGCACGTTTTTTTGCAGCAGCCTTTTGTTCCTCGGAAATTTCCTGATTCTGCGGATTTTCCTTGTCAAAAGCAATCAGAATATGCTTTACGCGAACCTTTTCTGTTTTTTCTTTTGCAACAAGCTCATCAGCACTGATGTATTTTTCAGGGTCAGCATTAAAGTCTTCTACAATTTTGTTAAGCAAAGCATTGAATTCCTGAGCCTTCATAAAAGATTCCTCACCCGAAAAGCCGTTGATTTTCAATACTTCTTCAAACTTGTCGCCGTACTGTTTTTTGTACTTTTCTTCTACATCTTTTTTGAGTGTTTCTTTGTCCTCATCGGTCAGAGCAATACCTCTTTTTTCACCCTCAGCAATAAAAGCAACTGCAGGAACAAGTTCATTGAGAGCCATAGCCTTTACGTATTCTTTGTACGACAGCTCTGTTTCAAAAGCTTTTTCATCCCAGTCAAACTTTGAAACGTCTGCTACCAGACTCATCTGAAGCATTGACTGCATCAAATTCACAGCGCTGCTATTCACCTGAACTGTGTAGAATTCTTTTTCAAGAGCTTTTCCGTTTATTACAGCAACTGCATCTTTTTTGTCAGTAAAGTTGTTTATCACTGCCATTATGGGATTCTCATACACAATATTATCCGTGTCGGCAGATACACCTTCTTCTTCAGTAAAAGACGTGTTTACAATAGTCTTTACATCATTGTTGGCGTTCATAAAAAATGCAGTTGCAGCTACTGCCGCCGCAATAAGAACAACAACAGCAATACAAATTCCGATTAGAGCTCCCTTTCTCTTTTTCACGGGTTCAGCATCCTCTTCGGCAAGCTCTTCTGCAATTTCAGCACCGTCTTCATAAACAATGCTTTCTGCCTCTTCTAACTCTTCTTCTGTAATCTCTTCATCAGAAATCACAAAGGTTTCATCATCAGCTTCTTCAGATTCAACAGTATCTTCAGCATTATTGATATCTGTCTCAACCGCATCGTCTGCTTCAACTTCCTCAGCAGTTGTTTCTTCAACAACAGTTTCTTCTTCAATTATTTCAATGTCTTTTTTGATGTTCTCGTTATCCACACCAATTCACTCCATTCTTTTGTAATAAATAGATTATACACCTTTTTTTCATTTAAGTCTATACTTTTTCAAGAAATTCTTTTACCATATTAAGATATTCTGTATTTTTCAGGCTTTCCTTGAAGGAATATACAATCTTTGGCTTTTTTCCAGTCTTTATCACAGCCTTGTGACATTTGATGTAATCACTGTTTACAAACCCTGAAAGGTCAGGGGCATTATCAGGCTCAAAACTCAGCACAAGATTGTTTTTTCCGCCCTTTATATCCGTAAAAAGCTTTTTTGATGCAGTTTTTCTTATAAGAGAAATAATCATCAGATTGTGTACCGTCACAGGCACATCCCCGAATCTGTCAAGAAGCTCATCATAGGTATCTGACAGCTCATTTTCGGTTTCAATGGACGCAATTCTTTTATACACCAGAATTCTTTGGCTGTGTGCCTTGATATAGCTCTCGGGTATGAAGGCACTTACAGGGAAATCAACAGTAGTTTCAATTTCTGTCTCGATTGGAATTCCCTGCATCTCTTTTACGGTTTCTGCAAGAATTTTGCAGTACATATCATAGCCTACACTATCCATATGACCGCTCTGCTGAACACCCACTACATTGCCCGTTCCGCGTATTTCAAGGTCACGCATAGCAATTTTGAAACCTGACCCGAATTCAGTAAATTCTCTTATTGCCTTCAGGCGTTTTTGCGCGTCTTCGTTGAGCACTTTGTCCCTGTGGTATGTGAGATATGCATATGCAAGACGGTTCGACCTTCCAACTCTGCCTCTCAGCTGATAAAGCTGAGCCAGTCCAAGCCGATCCGCATCCTCAATTATTATTGTATTCACATTGGCAATATCAAGACCCGTCTCGATAATGGTTGTGCACACAAGCACGTCAATTTCACCCTCTGACATTGCCATCATTATTTTTTCAAGCTCACTTTCAGACATTTTTCCATGAGCAGTTGCAACTCTTGCTTCAGGAAAAATATCCAAAATCATCGCTGCTTTTTTTTCAATGCCCTGAACACGGTTATGGAGATAATATACCTGACCGCCGCGACCGATTTCTTTGGCTATTGCCTCACGGATTATGTCCATGTCATATTCCATAACATATGTTGCCACAGGATATCTGTCACTTGGAGGCTCTGCAATAATACTCATATCCCTTATTCCCGACATAGACATATGCAGGGTTCTCGGAATAGGCGTTGCTGAAAGGGACAGCACATCAATTTCCTTTCTCATTTCTTTTATGCGTTCCTTGTGTGCTACACCAAACCGCTGTTCTTCATCAATAATCAAAAGACCCAGCTTTTTGAATTCCACCGATTGCTGAAGAATTTTGTGGGTTCCGATAACAATATCAATTTCACCGCTTTTAAGCCGTGCCGTAATATCCTTCTGTTGTTTTGTTGTACTGAATCTTGAAAGGCAGGCAATGTTCACAGGATAATCCTTCATTCTTTGCCTGAAGTTATTATAATGCTGATTGGAAAGAATGGTCGTTGGAACAAGATACGCAACCTGATATCCGTCCATAACCGCCTTGAATGCCGCACGCATTGCAACCTCTGTTTTGCCGTAACCCACATCACCGCAAAGAAGACGCTCCATAGGTCTCGGTCTTTCCATATCCTTTTTTACTTCATCAATGCACCTGAGCTGGTCATCGGTTTCTTCATACTGAAACGCCGCTTCAAAATCGTGTTGCCACTCGGTATCCTTTGAGAACTCAATTCCACGGATTGACTCACGCTGAGCATACAGCTCAATCAGTTCCTTTGCCATATCCTGACAGGAGTTTTTCACTCTCTGTTTTGCTCTGTTCCATTCCTGACCGCCAAGACTGTTGACTTTTACCGTTCCTCCGTCACGACCGATATGCTTGTATATCAGGTTCAACTGGTCTGCAGGAACATACAAGCTGTCTCCGCCCTTGTATATTATCTTCAGATAATCCTTTTGAGCACCCTCAACAGTCAGACGTTCTATACCCACGTACTGTCCGATTCCGTGATTCTGATGAACCACAAAATCACCCACATTAAGGTCGGTAAAGCTGTCAATCTTATTCTCTTTTGAAACACGGAAATTCTTTCTTTTTTTCTTTGTTTCCCCGAAGATTTCCTTATCGCTTATTACAACCGTGCGTATAAGAGGATATTCAAAACCGCGGCTCAGACCGCCGTGTGTAACAACAATTTTCCCCGCATCGGGAATATCGTCAAAGCTTTTAACCAATGTACAGGTAATATCTTCATCCGAAAGCTGAGTAAAAAGATTTTCCGCTCTTCGCTCCGAACCTGCAAGGATTACCGTTCTGTACTTATTCTTTCTGTAATAATCCAGTGCATCATAAAAAAACTCCATCTTCCCGTTGAAGCCGCCAAGACTTTTGGAGGTAAATGCAACAAGCTTCTTGGGTTTTATATCAGGATTGGAATGTGACAGTGCCGACAAAAGAACAAGTCCGTTTTCTGTAATGCGCTCAATACATTCATAATAATCCGATTTGTATTTCATTGAGCTTTTGGGAATTATTCCCCTTTCAAGCATATCCTTGAGGCTTTCTTCAAAACGTATATTTTCAACTCTTACCGAGTCCGAAATTGCCGACGGATCATCCCAGAAGGTCAGATAGTTATTTCCCAGAAAATCAAGTAAAGTAGGAATTTTCTCGGTATAAAAATAAGGAATATATCTGTCTCTTGAAGGAAACAGAATTCCTTCTTCAATTCGCTCTGCATCACGTTTGAGATTTTCAATAAGCTTGAGGGTTTCTTCCGTCTGTTCTTTTTTCCTGCAGACACGGGCTGCTTCCTCACGCAAAAGCTCTGCACATTTTATTCTGGATTGTCTGTCGCCCACCAGCTCACTTGCAGGCGTAATTCTTGCTGTGGTTTCTCTGTCACTTGCAACAGTGCGCTGAGTCTCTACATAAAACTCTCTGACCGAATCCACCATTGTGTCAAAAAATTCTATACGAAAAGGCATATCATTCCAATATGGAAAAAAGTCAAATATACCGCCCCTGATGCTGAACTGTCCGGGACCCTCTACCATTTCCTCATGCTTGTAACCCAAATCCACCATTATTTCACAAAGTACATCCAGCTCAATCTCATCACCAACTTCAAGGGTGATAGCAGATTTTTCATAAAGCTCTTTCGAAACAGTTGCACTCGTAAGAGCAGACGCAGTAGTTATAATGCAAAATGATTCTAATTCATTGCTGAGTCTGTCAAGAACCTCAAGACGCTGTTTTTTTATGTCATTGGCAGCCGCTTCAATATCATAAAAAACCAAGTCCTTCTCAGGAAAAAACAATACATTACCGCCAAAGAAAAACTTCAAATCATCAAACAAGCTCTTTGCCGCTGCCTGATTTGCCGCAACAACAAGGGTATTCTTTCCTACAGCTTTGCTGACACAAAAAGCAAGATGTGCCCGCACTGCATCGGATACACCCGTAACGCTCACAGGGGACTGATTTTTCTTCAGTCCCCCCGTTATTTCTTCAAAGTCAGCCAAGCTTTCCAGAATTTTTAAAAAACCGTTCATAAATTCACCACAATCAAAACTAACCGTTATATTTGGACATTGCTTTTTCAGTACCGTTTTTAATTATCTCGCCTACAGCTTCCGCCGCCTTCACGGCAACAGGTACCAAAACATCAATCTCTTTTTTGCTGAAATGTCCCAGAACATAATCCGCAAGATCATAATCAGGATTATCAGGTGCACCAACACCGATTTTTATCCTCGGAAAAACCTCTGATGCGGTCTGATAAATTATACTTTTTATCCCGTTATGACCTCCGGCACTTCCTTTGGGTCGGATTCGCATTTTCCCGAGAGGAAGAGAAATGTCATCATAAATTATTATTATTTGCTCATTCTCAACCTTATACCAATTTTTGAAATCACGAATACATTCACCACTGAGATTCATAAAGGTCTGAGGCTTCACAAGAACAACCTTTTCCCCTTCAATTGTGCCTTCACCGTATATTCCGTTGAACTTAACCTTTTTTATATCAATATTGTATTTTGCCGCAACAGCATCCAGTGTGTCAAAACCCACATTATGACGGCTGTTTACATATTTTTTGCCCGGATTGCCCAGACCTGCTATTATATACATTCTTCCACCTCTACTGAGACTTTACCTTTGTCCAGAGTTCTGCACTGTATTTCTTTGTTTCAGGCTTCTGATATCTGAAATATTCATCATTCTCGTTATCTTGACGGGGAACATATGCACTGTTTCCTTCGTACACATTTTTGCTTATTTCTTCATATGCCGACTCAACAGGTGAAGAATATCCGACAGACTCGGAGTTTTGTGCCGCATTGTCAGGGTCAAGCATAAAGTCAATCCATTTGTGTGCAAGCTCCGTATTGGCAGAGCTTTCAGGAATAACCATACCGTCAATCCATATATTTGTACCCTCATCAGGAGTAAAGAATTCAAGGTCTTCGTTTTCAGACATAATATACGCTGCATCACCTGAATAAACAATTGCCATAGCTCTGCTTCCTGCAATCATACTGTCAATAACTTCATCCCCGACATAAACAGGATTCACAAGACGTTTTTGTTCAATAAGCCATTCATATGCCTTGTCCAACTCTGACTTTTTGTCTGTGTTCAAAGAATAGCCCAAAGCCTTAAGCGCAATCATAAAGGAATCACGTTCAGAGTTATACATATATATTTTATCTTTGTATTTTGGATTTCTGAGAATTTCCCAGCCTGCCTGAAGGTCGTTCTCTTCCACAACAGTCTTGTCATAAAGTATTCCCACATTTCCCCAGAAATACGGTATAGAGTACTTGTTCTGCGGATCAAAAGGTCTGTCAAGAAGATTCGGCATCACATTATTCAGATTCGGAACTCTTGATTTGTCAATTTCCTGCAGAAGTTCTTCCTTCGCAAGACGCTCAATCATATAATCTGAAGGGATAATTATATCATATTTTTCGCCGCTCATAACCTTTGTATACATAGATTCATTGGAATCAAAGGTTTCATAAACTACTGTGCAGTTATTTTCTTCTTCAAACTTTTCTATAAGGCTATCCTCTATGTATTCACCTGCATTATAAACCTTTATTGTCTTTTTCTCACCGCCAATACGAAGCAGTCCTATACAAACCAGCACGCACAAAAACAGCACAAAAGCTCTTCTGAACTTCACAGGAACCCTTCCTGACAAAGAAACAAACCAACTTTGACGCTTTACTACCGGTGCCAGATTTACAACAGCAACCGCCGCTACAATAACAACAATAACAATCGTTGAAAGAGCATTAATTGTGGGGTTGATTCGCTTTGTTGCATTATATACAATCATAGAAATGTTTTCCACACCGTTTCCGCTTACAAAGTACGAAACAACAAAATCGTCTATAGACATAGTAAAGGCAAGAAGCATACCTGCATAAATTCCGGGTTTTATCATAGGCACAATAACCTTTATAAGCGCCTGAAAGGGTGTTGCACCCAAATCCATTGCAGCATTCGCAATGTTCACGTCAAGCTCCCTGACCTTGGGATACACACTGGTAATAACGTATGGTGTGCAAAAACAAATATGTGCAAGCAGCATCGTAACATAGCCTTTTTCAATCTTTACAGAAGTAAAAAGTATCATTAATCCGATTGCTGTAACAATATCAGGATTCATAATAGGTATGTTATTTATATTGAGAACCCATTCCTTGAGAATTTTGCGGCATCTGGACAAGCCGATTGCCGTAACAGTACCCAAAACAGTAGATATAACCGTAGCAAAAATTGCAACAGACACAGAAACACCCACTGCAGCCATTATTTCCGAATCGTTTATCAACGCCTCATACCAACGGAAGGAAAACCCCGTAAACTTGGCAAAAGACCTTGATGAATTGAATGAAAATATCATTGTTATAATTATGGGGACATAGAAAAATGCAAAGCACAAAGCAACATAAAGTCCCGATGAGATGCGTGCGAGTTTTTTCAACACTCTGCCTCCCTTCAAAAATACTTTTATCAGTTTTCTCCCTTGTCAATCTTTTTCATCCATCTGATTGACACAAGAATGATTATAGCAAGCACCAGTGATACGGCACTGCCGAAATTCCAGTCTCCGATTTCAACAAACTGTTTTTCAATGAGGTTTCCGATCAGCATATACTGTCCACCGCCCAGAATCTGCGGAATCATAAAGGTTGATATGGACAGAAGGAAAACCATTATAACACCGTTCAAAACCCCCGGTATGGACAGCTTGAAGGTTACCTTGAAGAAAGTCTGTATGGGATTTGCCCCCAAATCGTATGAAGCCTCAACAAAGGACTTGTCCATTTTGCTGAGTGAAGTATGTATGGGAATTATCATAAAGGGAAGAAATTCGCATATCTGTCCCACCATAACAGCAAAGTCTGTATACATAAGCCCAAGAGGTTCAAGAATGCTTTTCCATGCATAAATTCTGATTATCATATTTATCCACATGGGAATTGTAACAAGCAAAATCAGAAATCCCTGCATTTTTTCTTTGCACCGCGAAATTATATACGCCAGTGTATAACCGAGAACAAGGCATATTACCACCGTTACAATACCCAGTCTCATAGATGTAAGAAACACCTCAAGATATACGGGTTCTGCAAATTTCAGAAAATTTTCCAGCGTAAACTGTATATTTATCAGCGAATTACCACTGTTTGTAACCGCATAAAGAAAAATCATAAAAAGCGGTACAAGAATCACTACAAAAGACCATACAAGATACGGCTTTACAAGATTTTTATAATGTTTCAACGCTTTTAACTCCTTTCGGAAGAAATTTCACCATTATCCAACCATTTTCCACATTACGTGAATATCCTCAGGACCGAAGCTCAGACCTACTTCCTTTCCGATTTCATGAAAATCGGTGGTGTGAATCATATATCTGCGATACTTTGACTGAACAATAATTTCATAGTGAACACCTTTGAATACAATGCTCTCAACAATGCCCGTAAGCTTTGCAACTTCTGGCTTTACTATATCAATATCCTCAGGACGCAGAACAACTTCGATTTCTTCGTTATCCTTAAAGCCTTTGTCAACACATTCAAAATCAAAATCATCAAAGGAAACAAGACAGTCACGAATCATTATACCTTCAATTATGTTTGATTCTCCGATGAACTGTGCAACAAAACGGTTCTCAGGCTCATTATAGATATCTGTCGGACTTCCTATCTGCTGAATGTATCCGTCGTTCATTACAACCACAGTATCAGACATTGAAAGAGCCTCTTCCTGGTCATGCGTTACGTAGATAAAAGTAATTCCTACCTCCTGCTGAATCTTTTTAAGCTCAAACTGCATTTCCTTTCGAAGCTTTGCATCAAGAGCACCCAAAGGCTCATCAAGAAGCAAAACCTTCGGCTTGTTGATAAGTGCTCTTGCTATGGCAACACGCTGTTGCTGACCGCCCGAAAGGGATGTCACATCACGGTTTTCGAAACCTGACAACCCTACCAGACGAAGCATTTTTTCTACTTCCTGCTTTACAACAGATTTTTCGATTTTTTTGATATTCAGACCAAAGGCAATATTGTCAAAAACATTCAGATGCGGGAAAAGTGCATATTTCTGAAAAACCGTATTTACCTCACGCTTGTAAGGAGGCAGTTTTGAAATATCAGTACCTCCAAACAACAACTCACCTCCGTCAGCCTCGTCAAAGCCTGCAATTATACGCAAGGTTGTTGTTTTTCCGCATCCTGACGGACCCAGCAAGGTCAAAAATTCCTTTTCATAAATATTCAAGGTTATTCCCTTTAAAATTTGCTGATCATCAAAGGTCTTTGTAATGTTTTTCAACTCAATCAAGGCTTTTGCATTTGTATTCATTGTTAATCACTCCATTTCAAATATTTTAAAAAAATGGGGGAGTTGATATCCATATCAACTCACATTCAGATTTGCTGTTGTTTTCTATATGGTAGTGCTCATTGCACCGTACATAAAAGGTATCACCTTTTTTTATACGATGTTTTTCACTACCGTAAATCAAGGTGGCACTGCCCTTCAGCACGTAACCAAAATCCTCACCGTCATGGGGAACAACTTCCCGAGAGGAGCCGCCCGAAGAAATCCTTATTCTTATAGGCTCAATTGCATTCTTCTGAGCATTTGGCACAAGATAGTCAATACTATACTCCTCCTGAAGATTTTCATAGTAGTCCTTTTCAGAAAAGACAATGGCTTCTTCAGATTTTTCAGAAAAGAATTCCTGAAGAGACGACCCCAAAACCTCCAGAAGATCCTCAAGGGTTGATATTGACGGAGAACAGTTATTGTTCTCCAGCTGTGACAAAAATCCTTTTGAAAGCTCACTTCTGTTCGCAAGCTCCTCAAGCGTCAGCTGATGCTTTATTCTCAAGCGTTTCAGCTTGTTTCCGATATCCACAGATTTCACCTCGAATTTTAGTATTACAAAACTTTTGTTTTAATAACATAAAACAAATGCTATTATACATAATAATCATAAAATAATCAAGTACTTTTTCAAAAATTTTTACTAAATTCTGCATTTTTCTATACAAAAAAAGCATCGGAGCACCCGATGCTTTAATATTTGAAAAGCTTTTTACCCTTCCTACAGAAAAAGCATAGAAACTACTGATACAGGACTGTATCTGTCAACCAGCATACCGCCCACAACCTGAGGCAGAGTATACACAACATAAAACATAGCTGTGATAAGACCTGTATGGAATTTTGTCAGAACGCCATCAGCAACTATATTATTTCACATAATCAAATTCAACACCATACATATGCACGGTATCGCCTTCCTGTATACCCTTTTCTTCAAGCATATCAATTATACCGCTTTTACGGAGTACACGCTGAAAATACTGAAGAGATTCGTAATCATCAAAGTTGGTTGAACCTACAATCTTGCGTACATACATACCTTCAACAAAGTAAACTCCGTCCTCAACATATACCTCAATGCTGTCATTGTTGCGTTCTTCATCAAGGTCAAGATATTCATAATCGTCTTCCTCGTCCTCGGGAAGCTCTGCAAGCATACGGCTTGTATAGTTGATTACATCATCAATGCCCTTGCGCGTTGCGGCAGAAATGGCAAAGACTGTATACCCCTCGTCCTCCATCTGTGCCTTAAACTTTTCAAAGTTCTCATCAAAGGTGGGAATATCCATTTTGTTGGCAACAATAACCTGCGGCTTGTCCGCCAGCTTCTCACTGTACTTTATAAGCTCCTCATTTATAATATGAACATCTTCAATAGGGTCACGACCCTCACACCCTGAAACATCCACAAGATGCAAAAGAATTCTTGTACGTTCCACGTGACGCAAAAATGCGTGTCCCAGACCCACACCCTCGTGCGCACCTTCAATAATACCGGGGATATCGGCAACAACAAAGCTGTTGCCCTCACCCACACGCACAACACCTAAGTTTGGAATAAGTGTGGTAAAATGATAATTCGCAATTTTGGGTCTTGCTTCGCTTATGATTGACAAAAAGGTTGACTTTCCCACATTGGGAAAACCCAGAAGACCAACATCCGCAATTAATTTAAGCTCTAACGTTACCTCACGTTCATCACCAGGAAGTCCTGACTTTGCGAACTTGGGGGTCTGGCGTGTGGAGGTTGCAAAGTGACTGTTGCCCCAGCCGCCGCTGCCGCCCTTGGCAATAATAAACTTTTCTCCATCCGATTTCAGGTCGCAGATAACCTTTCCTGTTTCGGTATCACGTATAAGTGTTCCGCAGGGAACCTTGATATAAAGGTCTTCACCGTTTTTGCCGTGGCTTTTGCCGCCGCGGCCGTTGCCGCCGGCTTCTGCCACATACTTCTTTTTATAACGAAAGTCAAGAAGTGTACTTATATCCTTGCAGGCTATAGCTATAATATTACCGCCGTTGCCGCCGTCACCGCCGTCAGGACCACCTGCAGCAACATACTTTTCACGGTGAAAGGTAACAGCACCGTCACCGCCCTTGCCAGCCTGAATAAATATTTTGGAAGTATCTATAAACATATCATTTTCTCCTTTCGGAAAAAAAAGCGGTTAACCCTGAGATTAACCGCCCTATTTTTTGTCTTATTGGCAATTACTGAACAATTTCGTATACAGAAACCTGCTTCTTGTCCTTACCTTTGCGTTCGAACTTAACCTGACCGTTTACCAATGCAAACAATGTATCATCGCTACCCTTGCCTACGTTGATTCCGGGATAGATCTTTGTACCACGCTGTCTAACCAGAATGTTACCAGCCAGAACGTGCTGACCGTCACCCTTCTTGGCGCCGAGTCGTTTAGCCTCAGAATCTCTGCCGTTTTTAGTACTGCCGACACCCTTCTTATGAGCCATTATGTTCACCTCTCTTAATATTCAATAAAATAAAAATTAATTAGCCATTAATCTTTGTGATTTCAAGCTTTGTGTAGGGCTGTCTGTGACCCTGCTTTTTGTGATAACCCTTTTTGGGCTTGTACTTGTAAACGATAATCTTCTTGTCCTTACCGTTCTTTACAGCTGTAGCTGCAACAGTTGCACCGTCAACATAAGGTGCACCTACCTTTACATCAGCACCGTCTCCAACAACAAGAACCTTGTCAATTGTAACAGCAGCGCCTTCCTGAGCGTCAAGCTTTTCAACAAAGATAACATCGCCTTCAGCAACCTTGTACTGCTTGCCGCCTGTTTCGATAATTGCGTACATAATTCGTAATCCCTCCTATTACCCAAGACTCGCCAAATGAGGTGGCAGATAAATCTGCACTTCAAATAAACCCTTCTCGCGCGGTTACTGCAATATTGTAGCACAAAACTTTTAGCTTGTCAACAGAAATTTTCAATTTTTTCGCCTGAATTATAAAAAATTTCTGTACGGTGTATATTTGCCTCTTCAAATTCTTCAAATCCCATATATTCGCATAGCTTTCCAAGAACTAAATCTGGTTTTATATTTGCCGAACCTCCCGCGGAAAGTACTGCGTTCAACTTTACATTCTTACCTTCTGCATTCATAATTTCACATTCCATTATGAAATCCCTGAGGTTTACCTCCTTTTCGCCCTTTTTGGTCTTCTTTAGTGCAGGAATATTTTCCTGATTGAAGAATCCTTCCAACTTTTCACCTTCAATTGGTTCAGGAAAAGTTAAATCAATAATGTATCTTGCAGATACAATATCATTTGCCGAAATTTTGGGGCGTGATATACGCAGAATTTTTATATCGGGCGGCAAGGTTCTGTTTAATGCCTCACCGATTTCACGGTAATTTGCTGTCTCCTCAAAATCTATATCCACAAACTCGGTTTCACTTGTAACACCCAATGCCAATGGCAAAGAAAACGTAATAAGCTGATGAGGGTTGAATCCCTGACTGTACCTTACAGGAAGATTTGCACGGTGAATTGCACGGGTAAAGGTTCTGAGAAGGTCAAGGTGCGAGATATATTTTCCCATACCAAGCTTTGAAAACTTAAGTCTCCACTTACTCAAAGCAAACACCTCCTCCAAACTGTGCCGCCCCACAGCCTGCACAGCCGTCTCTGCAGGAGGGAGTGGTTTTTTCTTCATATGCCTTGTCATGTTCCTTCATCAAAAAGCTTTTTGAAACCCCGATATCAATGTGATCCCAGGGAAGAACTTCGTCGTGCTCAATCTTTCTGTATGCATAAAATTCAGGGTCAATGCCGCATTCTTTAAATGCTTCTAACCAGCTTTCATAGCTGAAATGCTCGTCCCATCCGTCAAAACGGCAACCCTTTTTGTGTGCCGCAATCAGAACATCCGAAAGTCTTCTGTCACCTTTGGCAAATACCGCCTCCAAAAAGCTTACGTGACTCTGATGCCAGTTATATGAAATATTCCTTGTTTTGATACGTTCCTTCAGGAAGTTTTGTTTTTCAACAAGGGTTTCCATTCTGTTCTGAGGTTCCCATTGGAAGGGTGTGAACGGTTTGGGTACAAAGCTTGATGTACTTACTGTTACTGTAACATTTCTGCCCTTGCGAATTTCTTTGGGTATCTGATAGAATACCCCGATAACCTTTTCCGCAAGCTCCGCTATACCTTCAACATCCTCCATTGTTTCGGTGGGAAGTCCAATCATAAAGTAAAGCTTTATTCGGTTGTAGCCGCCGTCAAATGCTATTTTTGATGTTCTGAGCAAATCTTCTTCAAGAACATTCTTGTTTATAACGTCACGAAGTCTTTGTGTTCCTGCCTCGGGTGCAAAGGTAAGTCCGCTCTTTTTCACGGTCTGCACCTTTTCCATAAGCTCCATAGAAAAGTTATCAACTCTGAGGGATGGCAATGACAGGTTTATTCTCTTGTCAACGGTTATGGGAAGTAATCTGTCAATCAGTTCCTGAAGACAGGTGAAGTCACTTGTACTCAGTGATGAAAGAGACATTTCCTCATAACCTGTATTGTCAATGAGCTTTTGTGCTGTTTCAACCAACTTGTCAACCGAATGTTCACGGACAGGACGGTAAAGATAACCCGCCTGACAGAATCTGCAGCCGCGGATACAGCCACGGAATACTTCCAAGGTAATACGATCGTGAACAATATCCATAAAGGGAACAATCATCTTATCCATTATATAACTGTTATCAAGCTCTTTCAGTATACGCTTCTTTATCTTTGCAGGAACACCCTCACGATTGGGAGTAACCGATTTCACGGTGTTATCTTCATTGTATTCCACATCATAGAAGGAGGGTACATAAACCCCTTCTATCATTGCAATGCGTTCAAGATACTTTACTCTTTCCTCGCCTGATGCCTTCCATTCCTTGTATACATCCATAATTTCGCCATTGACTTCTTCACCTTCTCCAAGAATAAAGAAGTCAACAATATCCGCAAGTGGTTCACCGTTATATGCGCAAGGACCGCCTGCACATACAAATGGGTCTTTCTCACAGCGGTCAGCAGACTTCAGTGGAATTTCCGCAAGGTCAAGCATATTTATCACGTTGGAATAACTCATTTCATACTGAAGGGTAAAACCCACAATATCAAAGTCCTTTACGGGAACATAACTTTCCAGAGACAAAAGGGGAATGTTATCCTTCCGCATCTCTGCTTCCATATCAACCCATGGTGCAAATACACGTTCGCAGACAGTATCCTCTCTGTCATTGAGCATATGGTAAAGAATTTTCATCCCCAGATGCGACATTCCCACCTCATAAACATCAGGGAAACAGAAAGCAAACTTCATAAGTTCATCAAAATTCTTTTTGTGAACACTGTTGAATTCATTTCCTACATAACGCCCGGGTTTCTGGATACGTTTAAGCGCCGCTTCAAATTTAATCTTATGTGAATTCATAATATATACCTTTCAAAACATTTTCTTTTATATATAATACTATAAAACAACAGTTTTTTCAAGCATAAACCGCAAATTAAATGAATATAATTAACTAAAACTTTTCCGAAAGGACTTACGCTTATGTCAGGTGAATATTGCGAATACAAGGGCCGCAAAAACCGTACAAAAGAAAATGTCCTAATAAAGAGATTAAAAAGAAGGCTTCTTGGACAAACAGTTGTCTCAATTTTTCTTTTTTTAACAATATGTTTCTGTCAGTACTGTTTTCCGCAGACAAAGACTACAGGTTTGATAAGACAAGCTGTTCTATATGAACCCGACACATCTGCCATAACAGAAACAGTAAAATATGCGTTCAAAAACACAAAAGCAACAATTCTGAAAGAGGTTACCAAAAATGAAAACAAAACAAATCCTGAAATTCATAACTAAACCTGAAATTAAAATCAGCAGGCATTTTTCTGTAAGTATATGGTTCTTTGCAGTTGCACTGTTTTCTGTCTTGGGCAGATACAGCGGATTGTTTTTCACCGCCTTTACTGTAGCATTTCTACATGAGCTTGCACATGTTTTTTGCGCCCGTTGTATGAATGTACCCATATCCCGTATAACAATTCTTCCATTCGGTGTTGCAGCACGGCTGACATCATCACATATGCAGAATTCTGAAAAAGAATTCTTCATTGCCTTTTCAGGACCCTTAACAAATCTTATTCTGTTCTGGATAAGTACATTTGTGTTAAAATATATTAATACCTCTTATATTGTTTTTTTTGCCGATGTAAATCTATCCATGGCGGCACTTAATCTTCTGCCTATTCTGCCCCTTGACGGCGGCAGAATGTTAAAGGCTGTCCTCACACTGCATTTTGGTTTTATGAAGGCATATAACGCTGTTTTGAAATTAAGTCGTACTTTGATTGTGCTTTTGATTATTTCAGGTGTAAGCTTGTTTTTTGTTACAGGGTTCAACTTTTCACTGATTCTTGTTTCTGCTTTTTTGCTCCAGAATCTTACATATGAAAAGAATACTTTATCCCATATTGCATTCAGAGAAATAACCGAAAATACTTCTAAGCTTGAAAGAAAAAAAATTTTTTTCACAAAAACCTTCTGCGTTTCAGAAGAATTACCAATTTCATCTATTCTGAAGCTACTCAGCTATGATTATTTCTGTGTATTTTATGTAATAGACAAAAATCACAAGGTTTCAAAAATTATAACCGAAACTCATGTGCTAAACTCTATGGCACAACATTCTGTGAAGACAAAATTTTCCCAAATATAAAAAGACCGCAAAATGTGTACAATCATCCCTTTTGCAGTCTCTCAATACATATTTATTATTTTTTTATTGAATCAATGTACCAACCGTATTCTTCACCGTAAACAAGAAGACACTTAAGAAGCTTCACAAGCTTTGGGTCAGTATTCTTTTCTATTTGCTTTGCGGCGTAATCCTTTACACTGTATACATCAATATCGCTGTACTTATATACACCATTGGTTTTTGTATAAACTCTTGCATAAACCGGTTTTGAAAAATCACTTGCAACAATATTTTTCAATGAAAAAACCTTGTATATGCCGTTTGTTCCAAATTTTTTTATTATCTTTGACTGAGTACCCATAATATGATTCTTATTTTTGTCAAAAGCTTCTTCATTCCAGATAAGCAACCCTATTTCATCATACTTTCCGTCTGATGAAACATAGTAGTTGATAGAAACATCACCATCAAAAACCAAAGTTTTTCCAGAAATCTCTGCCGTACACTTACCGCTGTGTGTTGTTTCTTCAACAGATGTTGCCAAATTCTTATATTTATAAATAAAATAGGTTTTTCTTTCGGCATCGGACATCCATTTATTCATATTCACAAGTGCATCTTTTGAACCGAAATATTCCTGTGCAGCCGCGCCGTAATTCAGCAGCTTTGTAAGGAACAGTCTCATATTTTTGTCATTTTGGTTAATTTCAGCAAATTTTACCACACTGTATGAGGTGGTTGGCGCATCACCGTAAACAGTATTGCCTTTTGTGTCTGTTGCCGCAATTCTCACATAAATCTGTTTGTTCATATCCTTTGCAGATATGTTTTCGTACACAAAGCGCAAACCGTATTTATCCTTTGTGCTGTAGCCCACAACTCTTTCAGCTGTATCTTCTGTGTACTTTGTCTGCGGAGAAGTCCAGAAAAGCATTTTTGTATCCTTTGCTTCTACCCCAAGAGCTTTCGCATAAAATACCGCATCTGTCCGCCCTTCAAAATTCATCGTAAACCCTGTCACCTCAAGAACCACACCTTCCGCAATCAGAAGCTTTTCTCTATCTGAGGCACTGCATACAATGCTGTCATCTGAAAACTTTATATTTTTTTCGTAAATCTCAGTTTTTTCCAATTTGTATCCATGAACAGCATTTTTGTTTTCAGCATTTCGGGTACTGTGATGGATAATCAATGTTCCGTCAATGCCAGCATATAAAACTTTTCCTTTTTCATTTTCAAAAAAATACTCTGCTGTATATACTGCATTATTTATTCTTTCTTTAATTTCAGGAATAATATTATAATTTCTTTTTAATACAAGAAATATATTTTCTCCGTCAGTTATCTTTGTTGAAGCCCCAACTGCATCAGGTCCAAACACAACAGACATAAAATCAGTATTGAAGCATATCTCAGAAACGCTATCCCCAAGGTATTTGACAGTATACAGAAGCTCAGATATATTCAATCTTATTTCCTCTTTGCCCTGTTTCAAGGGTTTCACACTTATATCAAAGCCATATATCGTGCCATCTTTTTCTCGTGCATCAACCGAAACCTCACAGTTTTCGCCCTTTATTTCAGGCAAGGCATATTCAACGGTATATTGGCCGTCTTTCTCTACGGATTTATATAATCCGCTCAGCTTTTCCGATACATCAAAATCAAAAGTTCCTCCTGAAACAGTGAAGTTTGTGTCCACTGCATCAATTTCACCTTCAACAATTCCTCCGTCTATTTTTACCATAGACGTAGAATCTGCATATATTGCACAGGATTTTTCAAAATATGTTCTGCCGTCATCAAGGTCACCGTGATATATGATGCAACCGCCGTCCATCCGCAGTTCACCTGATTTTTTTAAAACAACAGGTAACTCCGCATCATCGGGAATCATACTTGCCTGTGCCTGTGCCATAACCTGACCACCTGACAAATTCAGCAAACCGCCTTCTACGCAGATGCCGTACTGAACTCCGTTTACTGCACCATTTTTGTCTGAGCTGTCAATTAGTCTGAGTCTTGAATTCTTTGGAACAACTATTGCAGCATTTTTACTGTAAGCTGTTCCCGCTTGTTGGGTTATGGAATAGCCGTTGAGATCAATAGTTACATTTCCGTCTATGATAATGCATGAGGTTGTATCATTTGCCGGCTGAAGAGTAAGACCCTTGTTGAGCTTTATATCACCGTTCAGAATTATAACTCCTCCACGCTGACTGTAAAAAAGAAAATCAACAGCATCATAAAGACTACCCTCAAACAAAGCTTCTTCAGGAGCAATTATTCTCCCCTTATCGTCAAAGTCAACTTTATCATATACCGATGCAATACCGTCAGCTTTTGAGGCAAACGCATTATAAGCAGACAAAAGTACCAAAACACTGACAAGCAAAAAAAGAATACCTAATATTTTTTTCACACCTACACCTCTCAATCGTTTGATTTTATCACAAGTACATAACCGTCCGAAAACGAAATTTTCCCCCGTTTATTTCCGTCAAAGCAATTACTGCTTGCCTGAACTTGATTGCATTTCAATGTCATATTTTCAGCCTCATAGCACAGTCCTTTTACCGAAAAATCTGCAACTTCTCCGCCGAAAGGAAAAAAAGAAATATATTTTTTATCGTCAGGAAAAACAGTAAATGACTTATTTTCCATTGTAATTTCATTTTTACTGTTTATAAGAAAACCCTTTGCACCGTTATCAAGAATTTTTTTCAAAAGACAAAAATGAGAAAATTCGTGATCAAGTCTGCCGCCCAAAGCACCAAAAATCAGAATTTCATCAAAGCCGCGCTTTAAAGCTTCAGTAACAGCAAGATCCGTATCCGTGTAATCCTTTTTAACCGGAAAAACAAGCTTTTCTTTTGAATCTATCTCACACATCCCCAAAGAATCTCCGTCACCCAACCACAAATCAGGTACTATTCCCAATTTTTTTGCGTGCTTATAGCCGCCGTCTGCACAAATAACAAATCCCTTTTTGAAATCATATTTGTCCAGATAACCGTAATCTTCAATGGGAGCAGAACAAAAAACATAACATCTCACCTTGCATTCGCCCTCATTTCAGCAATAGCTTTTTCTGCATCAACGGCCTTAAACACTGACGAACCCGCAACAATAACATTTGCACCGTTCTCTGTTGGCATATAGATATTGTCAGGAGTAACTCCTCCGTCAACCTCAAGCTCAATATTTTTGCCTGTTTTATCAATCATTTCACGTGCTTTAGCAATCTTTGCATTCATTGCCTCAATATAAGACTGACCGCCGAATCCCGGTTCAACAGTCATAATAAGAACCAAATCAAATTTGTCTATATCCTCGCCAAGAAGTTCAACAGGAGTACCAGGTTTAACAGAAATTCCCGCTTTTACGCCAAATGAATGTATAAAATCCGCCATTTCGGCAAGATTATCCGTAACCTCCTGATGAACTGTAATAATATCAGCTCCGGCTTTTACAAAGACCTCTATGTATTTTTTTGGGTCAGTAATCATAAGATGCACATCGAATACAAGATTACAAACCGTCTTGTACGCTTTCACCATATCGGGAGCATAAGCAAAATTAGGAACAAAATGAGCATCCATAACATCAATATGAACATATTCCGCCCCCGCATTTTCAATTTTCTTAAGTTCTGTGCCCATACTCAATGGGTTTGCCGCCAAAATAGACGGTGCTATCTTGATTTCTTTCATATGTCTGACCATCCTTCATCAATAAATACTATCTCTTGCACTTTTAATTTCATTATACAACTGAACATAGCTTTCATGTCGGCTTTTTGCAATATCACCGCGTTTGACCGCCTCAAGTATACTGCAATCCGGCTCGCTTCTGTGACTGCAGTCAAGAAAACGGCATCCCGTATTATGTTCTTCAAATTCACGGAACATTTTCCCAAGCTCTTCAAGGGGAATATCATTAATATCAAAAGAACTGAATCCGGGCGTGTCAATAATATATCCGCCAAAGGGCAGTTCCGCAAGTTCAGAATGACGGGTGGTATGACGTCCGCGTTCCAATTTACGGCTGACAGAACCCGTCTCAAACACTTCACGTTCCATAAGCCGATTGATAAGGCTTGACTTTCCAACACCTGAATTTCCTGCAAAAACAGTAATCTCGTCCTTCAAAAAAGCTCGCAGAGGTTCAATACCTTCATTTTTTTCAGCACTTGAAGATATCACCGAAAACCCTGCACCTTCGTATGCGGACATCAAGCCTTCACTACCTCCGATATCCGACTTATTAAAGCACACCGCAATTCTCAGCTGTGCATATTCAGCAGAAGCAATAAGCTTGTCAAGTACGTATGCATTGGGTTCAGGACTTGACTGTGCTACAACAACCAACATCTGTGTCACATTGGAAACCGCTGGTCTTATCAATTCATTCTTTCTTTCCTTTATTTCGTTGATTACTCCGTACTGTCCATCTTCAGACTCAACAATCGCTGTATCGCCAACAAGCGGGGCAAAGCCCCGCTTTCTGAAAATACCTCTTGCACGACATTCGATTATTCCGCTCGGTGTATTTACATAATAGAATCCACCGATACCTTTTGTTATAATTCCTTCAAAAAAGCCCATAATTTACCTCTTAGTGAAGTCTGACTGTTCCCTTCTGCTGTGAAACACCGTCATGGAGAATCTCTACTTCAACTGAATTTGTTGTACCTTCCAGCTTGACAGTATCACTTTCACCTTTTCTGAGTCTCTTGCTGTAAACAGTTCTTCCGTTGACATTAACCTGAACAACCGCATCTTCTTTATTCTTTGGTCCGTAAAGGGTTACAATTGAGCTTTTCTTCTGAACAGCTGGAGCCTGTTCTTCCTTTTTAGAATCCTCTGAACCTGTAGCAGTTGAGTCACCCTTTGTTTCATCCTTGGGTTCTGTCTTTGACTCATCCTTTTTTTCGTCCTCAGGCTTTCTTCCATCCGACTCTTCGTTTTTCTTATCGGAAGAATCAGTTTCTTTCTTATCGTCTTTTTTGTCTTCTTCGTCCTTCTTTTCAGGGCCCTTGCTTATATATAGAATTACCTCGTCTCCCTGACGGACAAAAGCTCCAGCAGGAGGATCCTGACCAATAATCTTTCCCTTTGGCTCATCATCGCTGAATTTTGAAACCGTATCAACCTTCAGACCGTTCTTTTTGATTGCAATTTCCGCTTTTCTTACGTCATCATAATTTGTATAGTCCAAAAGTCGGATATCGCCTTTGCCTTCACTGATTTTTACTGAAATTACTATTATATCTTTTTTTGCATACTTGCTTTCCGCCTTTGGCGTCTGACTGAGAATTGTACCCTTTTCTCTGTCACTTTCTACAACCTCTTCCTTGATAATATTGAATGAATAACCAAGGTCTGGGTCTGCATTTTTAACATACTTTTCTACAGCGTCTTCATAGAGCATCCCCTGAAGATCAGGAATAACAACTCTGTCAACATCAGAGCCAAACAAACCGCTTACCCACATAAAAGCTCCGGCAATAACAAGAATAATGGCAACTGCACAAATCATCGCAAATGCAATAACCTTTTTTTCTTTCTTCTTATCAATTTCGTCAGGTATTTGCTTTTTCTTTTTCATCTCATCTATTATTTTATTTTCCTCCTTTTCAGAAGAACTGTTCTTTTCTCTTTCTACCACAGATTCCGTATCCTTGGGTTCAAGCTCTACAGCAGGCATAATAAGAGTATTGTCAGATATTTTTTCCTCTTTTGACGTTTCATCATCAAAGATAATTATTCTGTCCGGATCATTGAGAACACCTGCAAGGTCAACAATAAACTCTGATGTATTTTTGTATCTCGATGAAACATCCTTTGCCATAGCACGTAGTACAATGTTTTCAAGTGAAAGTGGAATGGTTATATTGTATTCACGTGGTGAAATAGGACTGTCCTGAAGATGCATTATAGCTACCGCCACAGCTCTGTCATTGTCAAACGGAAGCTTTCCTGTCAGCAGTTCATAAAGAACAACACCCAAAGAATATATATCCGAACGTTCGTCTGTGTATCCGCCTCTTGCCTGTTCAGGAGAAATGTAGTGAACAGAACCTATAGCCGTATCCTCGCAGGTTACTGTTGACTGCATATTGGCTCTGGCGATACCAAAGTCTGTCACCTTCATCACACCGTCTGAGGACATAATTATGTTATGCGGCTTGATATC
>JAZRIX010000030.1:0-2126 GCA_045645485.1 Clostridia bacterium
ATAGGGTGAAAGACGCCAGTCGTATGCAAAGGCATACTGACCGTTATGAGTATAATTCCAGGTTGATTTTGAAGCTGCGATTGAGTTAGCCATTGTCTGAGGGTGAACACCTGTACCCTTTGTAGGGTTGCCGTTGTAGTCGAGACCTGCATCGGGGAAAAGGGGCTTGAGCTCGTCATAGATAGCCTTGCCGTAGTTATCCCACTTGTCAAAGAGCATACCTTCAAGAACGAAAGGCTTGAGGATGTTTACTACAGTTTCAACGATGGTATCTTTGTCAAGACCGTCATCGCCACCGAGCGAAAGCTCTTCAAACTGAGCAATGCAAAGAGTGCCGTCGGGGTAATAAAGTCCGTCGCCATTGCCTCGGATGTAAACAATAGGTGTTCTTTCATTTGCCGCTGAAACTGTTGCTACAGGAGCTATTACAGCAAAGAGCATAATCAAAACTAGGGTAAGAGAAATAATCTTTTTCATTGATATCAACCTTTCATAATATAATTTTACCATTAAAGTTTAACATTGTTTAGGTTACTTGTCAATATATTGAGATAAAAGTAAAATAAATAAAGTCCGCTCAGAAGAACGGACTTTATGGATATCAAAGTATTTCTTTTGCTTCACCGAAGCTGATTTCACCCCTGAGAAGCATTCCGATAACCTTGAAGAGGGTTGTGAACCAGCGCATAGCTGTAATGAAAATGCTTTCTTTTGTAGGCTCCTGTTCAACAATGTTGAGCCATTCGCCGTCTGCAGAATTTTCTGCGGTGAGGTTTTCAAATCCGCTTGAACTTGTGCTGTGAATTGATTTGATAACAACAAAACGTGAAATGTCTTTGTAGTTGTTGCTTACAGTGTAATCTTTATACTGGCAGAAATGTGTTGCAATATAATCCCAACCACTGCCGCCGTCGTGGTGCTTGTTTTTAAGGAACCATGTTGTGTCGGGGAAAAGGCAGGTTGAAGCATCAACTTTTTTATCGGGAGAGATATAATCTCCGTAGCCTGCGGCTGTTCTTTCTGAGATATATTCATCCGAAAGTATATCGAATACACCTGCAGCAGTTGCGCCGAAGGATGCGCTTCTCAGATCTACTGTGCAGTCGCCTGTAAGGTCATAGCTTTCTGTAATAGGAGCCTGAACAAGACCGTAGCCAGCAAGAACTGCTATTTCAACACCATAGTTTTTTTCAAACTGCTTGTAGAGATTATCTGCGCCCTTGCGCTCGCGGGGGATTGTAAAGCGCTCTCTGAGATAGAGGATTTTTTCAATGAGACCTGCATATTCAGCTCGTTTTTCGCTGCCTTCTTTGCCGAACATAAGGTCAAGAGCAGCATCGAAGTCTTCTTCATAAATGCTTGTCCAATAGCTGGGCCAGGTAGCGATACCTGAAGCTAAAAGGAATGCAGGCATAAGAGCTGCGTAAAGTCTTTCATACAAGCTCTCAACTCCGCCGAAAATGGAATCCATGATGCCGGTCTGAGTAGTAAAGTCGATAGTTTGTTCGATAACTTCAACCAGCACATTGTTCAAACTTGAAATATCAATACCTAAATCTTCATTTGCAAAGTATTCGGTCTGAGCAACGTAAGCCTGTATATGCTTATCGCTGAATTTGATTTTACCGCTGAAACAGTCGTTTATAGTTGCAGAGCCGTTTGACATAACTTCGTCATAAACAACCTTTGCAACTAAGCCTTCACTGCCGTATTTGTCGAGATAAGCAGTTACAAGATTACCGCCTAAGCATCTGCCTACAAGACACACCTTATCACAGTTGGTTGTTTTCAAAATTGTTTTTATATAGTTGTGAAGTCTGTCTACAGATTCATAGGGTGAAAGACGCCAGTCATAACGGAATTTGTAATCCCATAAGCCGAAAACGCCGTCACTGCCGTAGTCTTTTGTTGAAGCGATATGATTCCATGCATCAATTTCTGCTTTTGCAACACCTGTGCCGAATTTAGGATTGCCGTTGCCGTCGAGCTGTCCTTCTTCGAAAATAGGAGCAAGCTCTTCGTAAAGTGCTTCGCCGTAGTTATCCCATTTGTCAAAGGGTAAGCCTTCCACAACAAAAGGAATCATAACATTCATTACCTTTGCAATAATGTCATCCTTTGTAAGG
>JAZRIX010000031.1:0-2986 GCA_045645485.1 Clostridia bacterium
CATTGGGACTGCGTGTTCCCAAAAAAAATTTCACTCCGGGAACAAACTCCGCAGGCGAAAATTTTGACATATCATGCATAATGCCGCGCCAAGGAATCCCCGCCTTGCAGCAATGGGTAAAAACCTTTGATTTATGCCGAACCACCGTTGACAAATGACCGAAAAACCTTCTCATTTCATTCGCCCCAATTTATATTTTTACATAACCTATATATCTTATCACAGCTCATTGTAAAATGCAAATATTTTTTCTGGTTTCTTCATCAAAAATAACAATTTTTAAAAATTTTTTATACTTTTTTTAAATTTCTCTTTTCTAATGTCAAAAAATGTGTTATACTATTCTACGTATTGCAAAAAAGGAGGACATTTCCATGCCAAAAATTGGATTTGATAATCAAAAATATTTAAAAATGCAATCTGAGCAAATCAGAAAACGGATTGCCCAATTCGGGGGTAAGCTGTACCTTGAATTTGGCGGAAAGCTGTTTGACGATTATCACGCATCACGTGTGTTGCCGGGTTTTGCTCCCGACAGCAAAATTCTTATGCTGCAACAGCTCAGGGATGAAATGGAAATTGTCATAACCATAAACGCCGAGGACATTGAGTCCAACAAAATCCGCGGCGATCTGGGAATCTCATACGGAGATGACGTTCTCAGACTTATTGATACCTTCCGTGATATGAATCTTTATGTTGGAAGTGTTGTTCTAACACGCTTTGCAGGACAGCTTTCCGCAAATAACTTTCTCAAACAGCTTCAGTCACTGGGCATAAAATGCTACAAGCATTATACCATTCCCGGCTATCCTTCGGATATTCCCTTTATTGTCAGCGATGAGGGTCTTGGGAAAAATGAATATATAGAAACAGAGCGTTCACTGGTTGTTATCACCGCACCCGGCCCCGGAAGCGGGAAAATGGCAACCTGTCTCAGCCAGCTCTATCATGACCACAAACGCGGAATCACAGCCGGATATGCAAAGTTCGAGACCTTCCCCGTATGGAATCTGCCCTTGAAACACCCCGTAAATCTGGCATACGAAGCCGCAACAGCAGACCTCAATGATGTTAATATGATTGACCCCTTCCACCTTGATGCTTACGGCAAAACCGCCGTGAATTACAACCGTGATGTTGAAATCTTTCCTGTTCTCAATGCAATGTTTGAAAGAATTCAGGGAAGCTCACCATACAGCTCACCAACCGATATGGGTGTCAACATGGCAGGCAACTGCATTATTGATGATGAAGTATGCTGTGAAGCATCAAAAAAAGAAATCATAAGACGTTATTTTGCAACAAGCACAAGTGTTATCAGAGGCAACAGTGACGAGTCTCAAATCCGAAAGCTAGAATTACTTATGAATCAGGCAGGAATTACCACTCAATACTGTCCTGCGGTTCCCCGTGCACTTGAAAGAGCCGAGGAAACAAAATCTCCCGCAGGAGCTATGGTCCTTCCTGACGGCCGTATCGTTACAGGAAAAACATCATCCACCCTGGGTGCCGCTTCTGCTCTTTTGCTGAATGCACTCAAAGCATTGGGAAACATAGATGCCGAAACCGACCTTATTGAAGCACAGGTTCTTGAACCTATCTGTGAACTGAAAACGAAGTATCTCAAGCACAAGAACCCCAGACTGCATACAGACGAGGTACTTCTTGCACTTACAATTTCAGCACTTTCCAATTCCGTTGCCATGCTTGCAAAAAAACAGCTTGAAAACCTGAAGGGCAGTGATGCACACTTCACAGTTATTCTCAGCGAAGAGGATGAAAAAATTCTCAGACGCCTTGGAATAAACGTAAGCTTTGAACCCCGTTATGAACACGATAAGCTTTATCACAAATAAACAACATAAAAGAGAAAAACTCTCAACCCGATTCACCGTCGGTTGAGAGTTTTTTCATTATACCATTTCTTCAGGTCGGAAAACTCTGTCAAATTCCTCGGCAGTCAAAAATCCAAGCTCTACACATGCCTCTTTCAGCGAAATATTATCTTTGTAAGCTTTTTTTGCCGTTTTTGCCGCATTCTCATATCCGATATACGGTTTCAAGGCTGTAACTAGCATCAGAGAATTGTGAAGATTGTTATGCATCATTTCTTTATTTGCGGTTATTCCCGAGGCACAGTTTTTATCAAAAGAAGAAATCGCTTCAGCAAGAAGCCTTGCTGACTGCAAAAAGTTGTAAGCACACACGGGCATAAATACATTAAGCTCAAAATTCCCCTGAGATGCCGCCATTCCCACAGCAACATCATTTCCCATAACCTGAACCGCTACCATAGTTACCGCTTCGCACTGAGTCGGATTAACCTTTCCGGGCATAATTGAGGAACCAGGTTCATTTTCAGGAATGAAAATTTCGCCCAAACCTACTCTGGGACCCGACGCAAGCCATCTTATGTCATTTGCAATTTTCATCATATCGCAGGCAAGAGCCTTGATTGCGCCGTGAGCAAAAACAAGCTCATCCTTTGATGTAAGTGCGTGGAACTTATTGACAGCCGTAACAAAAGGTTTTCCCGTAAGCCTTGCAATTTCCTCTGCTACAGTTTCAGCAAACAATGGAGGAGCATTCAATCCTGTTCCGACTGCTGTTCCACCAAGGGCAAGTTCAAGCAGGGGTTCTGTCGCTCTTTTCAACAGCTCTGCATCTTTTTCAAGGCTGGATCTCCATCCGCTTATTTCCTGACCAAAGGTAATAGGAGTAGCATCCTGCAGATGAGTTCTTCCGCTTTTCACTATGTCCTTGTTTTCTTTTTCAAGCCTTCTGAATGTTTCAATCAAAGTCTCAACGGCAGGCAGCAGCTTTTCTTCAATTGCAAGTACCGCTGCTATGTGCATTGCAGTAGGAAAAGTATCATTGGATGACTGACTCATATTCACATCATCATTGGGATGAAGAAGGCTTTCTCCAAAAAGCTGATTTCCCCTGTTTGCAATTACCTCATTGGCGTTCATATTTGACTGAG
>JAZRIX010000032.1:0-7236 GCA_045645485.1 Clostridia bacterium
TAGCGGCGGCTGAAAGAATAAATAAAGATGAAAAGAAAGTAGCTGAACGTGATAATGCTCTTTCGGTAGAGGCATACTTTGAAAGCAAGCTTGAAAAATAAAAGTGGCTGCTCCATTTAACGCAGACCGTTCAAAGGGATAAAACCTGTTTTAAATAGATTTTTTGAATTATTTTATTATAATATAAAGGATTAAATTCGCCCAATGAGGCGAATTTTTCTTTATTTTAGCCTTTAAATTATCTGCGAAACTCACCGCAGGCGTACTTGTGTACGCCTGCGGACAGGAGAAAATGCGGTATTACCGCATTTTCCCGCGTTTCACGAATTCTGCATCTAGATCCATTCACCCCGTTAAGAAAGGTGTCGCTTAACGCGACACCTCTTTAAAATTTATGGTATATTGGTCTGTTTTTATTCCAGTTCAAATGCACCGGTATAAAGCTGATAATACTTACCCTTCTGTGCAATGAGTTCTGAGTGGCTTCCGCGTTCTATTATACGGCCGTGGTCAAGAACCATAATTACATCAGCATTTTTAACCGTTGAGAGACGGTGTGCGATTACAAAGGTGGTTCTGCCTTCCATCAGCTTGTCCATACCCCGCTGAACAATTTGTTCGGTACGGGTATCAATGGAAGAGGTTGCCTCGTCCAGTATCATAACAGGCGGATCGGCAACAGCGGCTCTTGCAATGGCAATAAGCTGGCGTTGACCCTGAGAAAGATTGTCACCGTTGTTTGAAAGCTCGGTGTCGTATCCACCCGGAAGTCTTGTGATGAAATCATTAGCGCCTGAGAGCTTTGCGGCTTCGATACATTCTTCATCCGTTGCCTGAAGGTTTCCGTAACGGATATTGTCCATAACTGTTCCAGTGAACAGATTTGTTTCCTGCAGAACAAGTCCGAGAGAACGGCGAAGATCGGATTTTTTGATTTTGTTGATATTGATTCCGTCATAGCGGATTTTTCCGTCTTCTATGTCATAAAAACGGTTGAGAAGGTTTGTAATGGTTGTTTTTCCTGCACCGGTAGCACCCACAAAAGCGATTTTTTGACCAGGTTCGGCATAAAGGCTTATGTCATGGAGTACGGTTTTACCTTCTTCGTATGCAAAGTCCACGTTGGTGAGTCTCACGTCACCTGCAAGACGGGTGAAGGTAACTGTACCGTCACTGTGCGGATGCTTCCATGCCCATTGACCGGTGTGGACAGGTGATTCGGTTATATTACCGTTTTTGTCAGTAACTGCGTTTATGAGAGTTACATAGCCGCTGTCGGTTTCCGGCTCAGTGTCAAGCAGTTCAAAAACACGGCTTGCTCCTGCCAATGCCATAGCGATAGAGTTTATTTGCTGCGATATCTGATTCACGTTTCCTGTAAATTGTTTTGCCATATTGAGAAAAGGTATAACTATGTCAATGCTCAATGCTGTGACTGTTCCTGCGACGATTGTGGAAAGCCCGAGATTGGGAGCTTTTGTTATGAGAAGCACACCGCCAACAAGGGCAATCAGAACATAGAGAATGTTGCCTATATTCTGGATAATGGGGCCCAGTATATTAGCGTAGGCATTGGCACGGAAGTTGTCCTGGAAAAGCTCTTCGTTTATTGCTTTGAAATCATTCAGACATTTTTTCTCGTGGTTGAATACCTTGATTACCTTCTGACCTGTCATCATTTCCTGAATGAAGCCTTCTGTTTTACCCATGGATTTTTGCTGTTGGATGAAGTATTTTGCTGAACCGCCCCCCACTTTTTTTGTTACAAAAAGCATAACAGCAACTCCTGAAAGCACGGTGAGAGTCAGCCAAAAGCTGTAATACAGCATAATGGAGAGAACCGATACCAAAAGAACACCGCACTGGAGTATTGTGGGAAGTGCCTGAGAAACAAGCTGTCTCAGCGCATCAATGTCATTGGTATAGTGGCTCATTATGTCACCGTGGCGGTTTGTATCAAAGTATCTGATAGGAAGGTTTTGCATTTTGTCGAACATATCTCGGCGCATCTTGTTCAGAAATCCCTGAGTAATGAATGCCATAAGCTGAGTATAACAAATGATTGCACAAAGAGAGAAAAAATATAAGGTACCCAGCAAAACAATTTTCGGAATAATAACCTTTGATGCTGATGCCCAGTCTCCGCTATCAGCCCATATGCCAATATCGGCAAAAATCTGTTGCTGAAAGATTGCGGGCAGTGATGCTGTAATTGATGATATTATGATGCACACGGCGGTTATGGGAATCAAAACGGGGTATGACTTTATGAGCAGCTTCATAATGCGGGCAAGACTTCCTTTTTTTGCTTGGGGTCTGCCGCCTTTGAAATCAGGCATTGGCTTCTTCATCATTTTCACCTCCGTTTGTTTGCTGTTCAAAAATTTCACGGTATATACTGCTGCTTTCAAGAAGCTCGGTATGAGTTCCCGTTGCTGAAACGCTGCCGTTTTCCATAACAACAATCATATCTGCATCCTGAACTGATGAAATACGCTGTGCAATTATAATTTTTGTTGTTTCGGGAATGAATTCACGGAAGCCCTTTCGGATAAGTGCATCTGTTTTTGTGTCAACGGCACTTGTGGAATCGTCAAGGATAAGGAACTTAGGCTTTTTCAAAAGTGCTCTGGCAATACAGAGACGTTGCTTCTGTCCCCCTGAAACATTGCTGCCACCTTGTTCGATAAATGTATCATAACCGTCGGGGAATGAAGAAATAAATTCATCTGCCTGTGCAAGGATACAGGCATTTTTCAGTTCTTCGTCTGTTGCATTTTCGTTTCCCCAGCGGAGATTTTCTTTTATGGTGCCGCTGAAAAGCTGGTTCTTTTGAAGTACCATAGCAACGTTATCTCTTAAAACCTTCAAATCATATTTTCTGACATCAATACCTCCGACGCAGACACTGCCTTCGGTTACATCGTAAAGACGGGGTATAAGCTGTACAAGAGTAGATTTGCTTGAACCTGTTCCGCCGATTATTCCAACTGTCATACCTGACGAAACTGAGAGGTTAACTTCAGAAAGTGCAGGCTTTTTGGATTTTGCAGTGTATTTGAAGCTTACGTTTTTGAATTCAAAGGAGCCGTCCTTGATTTCGGCAACGGGATTTTCAGGATTTGTGAGAGAGGGGGTCTCGGACAGCACCTCGGAGATACGCTTCATTGATTCCCATGATATTGTGAGCATAACGTAAATCATAGATACCGTCATAAGAGACATAAGTATCTGCATACCATAGGTAAGCATTGCAGAAATCTGACCCACATCAAGATTTGCACCGGAGGTTGAGATTATTAGCTTTGAGCCTACGGTGAGAACGAATATCATGTTGAAATACATACATACCTGCATAAGAGGGTGATTGAATGCAATTATACGGTCTGCCTTTGTGAAGTCTGCACGAATGTCTTCGTTGGCATTGCCGAATTTTTCTTTTTCATAATCTTCGCGGGAAAAGCCTTTTACCACGCGCATTGCACGAATATTTTCTTCTACGGATTCGTTGAGCTTGTCATATTTTTTGAAGACACGGCGAAATGCAGGCATTGCCTTTCTTGAAATATAAAACAGTCCGAAAAGCAATACAGGGATAACAACCACAAAGGTTGAAGCAAGGACACCACCCATTATGTATGCCATAATTACAGAGAAAATGAACATCATGGGAGAACGCAATGCTATACGTATTGACATCATATAGGACATCTGGACGTTTGTTATGTCTGTAGTCAGACGTGTTACAAGAGAAGAAGACGAGAATTTGTCAATATTTTCAAAGGAATAATCCTGAATTCTTCCAAAAACCGTATTACGCAGATTTTTTGCAAAGCCTGCAGATGCCTTTGCGCTGGTATAGCCTGCAATAAAACCGCACAAAAGAGAGGCTAGTGCCATACCTACAAGCGACAAACCAATGATAAGAAGTGTTTTCATTTCTATGGAAACCTTCATTTGATTTACGAGGTTTGCGGTGATAAAGGGTATAAGACATTCAATAATTGCCTCTGAAATGATAAACAAAAAGGTAAGGTACGTAGGTTTTTTGTACTCACCTACACAAGAAAGCAAGTTTTTTATCAAAAAAATCAGTCCTTTCACAAAATTACAAAGCCGCAACAAGTCTGCTGCGGCTTTTGCACAAAATATTTTACATCAGTATATCTGTTTTGTCAACAAAAATGAAGATTTGTTCACAATATGTTTACGATTCAGGGGGATTGCTTTGGAGAGTATGAGTTTTTCGCATATTTCCGGGTGAAACTCCAAAGCGGAGTTTGAAGCTTTTAAGAAAATTAGGCAGGGAATTGAAGCCTGAAGCATAGCATATTTCCGAAATGGAAAGCTGACCCGAAAGAACAAGCTTTTTTGAGTATTCAAGCTTTAGCTCGGTCAGATATTCCTTGTAGGTTTTTCCTGTTATTTTGTGGAAAAGTGAGCTGAAGTAATTCATATTGAAGCCTGCGACTTCAGCGGCGGTTGCCATTGAGGGGTTTTCCCTGAAGTGGCTGTGCATAAAGAGAACAGCCTTTCTTATGCCTGAAATATTTTTGTCTGTGCTTCCGCTGAACTCAAAATCGTACTTTCGCAACAAAATAATAAAGAGACATTCCAGAAGGTTCTTTATGTAGGTTTCGGAATAGCCTGTTGAGTGGTCAAATTCGTCAACCATCTGGGAAATAAGAGAAACAGCGTTGACAAATTCCTTTGCATCCAGATGGAAAAGTATATTTTTTTCAACATTGAGAATTTTCTGGAGAAGCTCGTCATCCAGTAGTGTTTCGCTGAACATAATGTTGAAGACTTCCGCTCCGTTGCTTTTGACACTGTGAAAGTCTGTGGGATTCAGCAAGTATATATCACCGGGTCCAAGGGTCTGGGTAATGCCGTTCAAAGATTGAACAGCTGTTCCGCTCAGAATCAGTTCGATTTCAAAGCAGTCATGCCAGTGAAGGTCGTAGTCGTGTAGTTTTTTCTTTCTTATAAGAAGATTTTCACGGCTGTCCTTTATGTTTTTTACAAGAATTCGTTTAGCCTCATAGCTTTTTTTCATTTTTTCACCCGTATATATGTAAATCTGATATTTTATAAACCAAGTATATTTCAAAATACTTAAAAAGTCAATAAAAATACTAAATTTTGAAATAAAACTTTTGAAGTTTAAAAATATTACTGAGCTTTTTCGGAACTGTTGCTTTTCTGACATATTGCATCATACGGACAAAACTGACAGGGATTAAAGCCTGAAATACAAACGGGATTTATACCTATGTTTCCTGACAGGATTTTATCTGCAGTTTCAGCGGCTTTTTCATCTGCTGAAACAAGCAGTTTTTTGAAGTTGTCTTCGTCCATAAGTGATTTTTTGTCACATGGAATATAGTGTATGGCATCCTTGATGTCATAGGATTGGTCGATTCCACGGGCGATTCCCGGAATATCTGCAATTATACCGTGTGCTGCAATTCCGTCATTCATCGCTTTTTCCCACTGCTCTTCGGTGGGGGGAACAGTACAGGAAATGAGTGGATCGCTCATTTGCAGATAGAACATAGCCGCAACCTGTGTATCCGAAAAATTTTTTGTCAGGGCGTTGGCATAAATCAAAGGCTGAAAGTGTATACCTGCTTCCGCAAGAGCGATATCCAGTTTTCGTTCGGAGGACTTGTAGTCTGTTATGCTGATATACGGTGTTCCGTTGATTTCGGCACTGTCCACTCTGTCAATGAAGCCTTTGAGAAATACTTCTCCCTCTTTTGAATCAAGTGCATATGGCGGATAAATGCCATTTTCTCCAAAGCTGATTTCAAATCCCGTAGGACGAAAAGCACTTTGTGCATAGAATTTTATAAGCTTCCATGCGGTTGAGGTTGCAATATTTTTCATACGCAGCATCATATATTTGTAATAGTGTGAAGATGCATAGAGATTTTCGTTGGTGGCTTCCGAAAGGTTATCCACAAGCACTGAAATCTCTTTTTGACACTCCTCACGGCTTATTTTTGAATAATCTGTATCGCTCTCGGCTTTTGACTTGAAGTAGTCGCAAAGAACACTGTGAAGAATGTTTCCCGTATCTCTTGAGTCCAGACCGCCAAGAAGCCGTTCCTGTGCCAAAAGTCCGTAAAGCATAAAGAATGAAAAAGCACAGCCGTTGTATTTTTCCAGCTTGGAAACACTGAGTGTCAGAGGCAGACCGTAGAGCTTTTTTGCAACTTCTGCAGTAAGTGCGGTGTTGTGTTGCTGTGAAAGCTTCATTTTTTTCAGCTTTTCAAGACGTGCACTGAAGACTTTATCTTTTTTAAAGTAACGGTATACCTCTTTCCACAGAGGCGAAAGAAGCTGTTCGCTCCAACCTTTTTCAAAAAGCTGCATTGAAAGCCCCCGAAATGCGGATTCACGACTTTCGGTAACAGCAAGTTCATTTTTGCCGTGGTCGCTTTCGTTTGTAATTTTCGGGAACAGGGATTCTCTGGGAGTAAGAACTACTTCTGATTCCTTCAGGCTCTTGCCGTCACGGTCACTGAGGGGAGCAAAGATATAAAGCTGTTCCTGTGGGGTTGTGAGTACCGAGTAGACAAGAAATTCCTCTTCTGCCTGACGTGCAAGATTATCGGGAGCAAGGGTGAGTCCTGCCTTTTCCAGCGTGATACGTTCCGCATCCGAAAGGATACCTTCGTTGCTATGGTCGCGTGGAAAGATTCCGTCGTTGGCCCCAAGAACAATAACCGCACGGCATCCGGTGCTCCTGAACATATCAACAGCACTGATGAGAACCTTGTCATGAGTGGGAGGAACCATTCCTACGCTGAGTTCGCCACAGGCAGAGGTGAAAAGCTCATAAAACTCAGCAAAGGTAGTATATTCATCGTTCATATATTCACTGAGCTGAGAGGTTACCGAAACAAAGCTGTTCCACACCAGACGAAGCTGTTCGGCTTTTTCGGATTGAAGGTTCTCTTTCAGGATGTTTATTTTGTCCGAAACTGTTTTTTCGATATTCATATTGCTGAGCCACACATAAAGATTGTCACATATAGTGCGGGCTGTTTTTCTGCCTGAAAACATATCCCCAAGGTCAAGCAGTGGGTGAAGAATTTTTTCTTTTGCTGCATTGATGACTTTCATATCAAACATCCGTGCATCAGGATTGTATGTCCAGTTATCCTTTGTGTTCCAGTGGCTGTAAGAAATGTCAGACGCAAGGATATAATTCTCAAAGATATCAATTTC
>JAZRIX010000033.1:0-27240 GCA_045645485.1 Clostridia bacterium
TATTAAACGCAATTATTACAGTAATGTATGATATAATATCATGGGTAGTGTTGCTTTGTAATGCATATGGAAAGTATGTTCTTGTTCCTGACTTGACACGAGCCTGCTGTTAAAATGGTTTGCATCTAAACCGTCTGTCCTGCATAGTAAGGAATGTCGAAAAATAGTGAAAGGTGTAGTATTATGAAAAAGTTTACAAAAGTATTTATGTCGCTTATTGTAAGTTTAGCTATTATATGTGGTGTCATAAGCATCATAGTAGCTTTGGACGACTTTGCACCTAAAAAACCTCCTCAAATAACATATGGTGAATTTCCATTTTATGTGGAGAATCTAAAATCCGAACTTTGGCTTGATTATGGTAGTCCGGAATATTATATGGGAGACTCTACAGGGAAGGGTGCATCATTTGAGTATCGGGAAACATGGAAAATATCAGAAAAAGGGACCAATACGGAAGATACTAGGTTAAATCAAAAAGAATTGGAAAAATATTTTGGTATTGAGATATAAATATACCGATAGCACAACTTGACACAATTGTATAATTGTAGTATAATATAGGCAGTTTATATAGGAATGAGGAATTATATATGAATTTGTTTGGTGGAGTTATTTCGATTACAGGAGTTACGTTTTTAGTCTTTTGTATTTTTGCAATTTCGGCTATAGGGTATGCTCTTGGAAGAATTACAATAAAAGGTGTGTCGTTGGGCACAGCAGGTGTTTTTATAGTTGCACTTGTGTTTGGCTGTCTTTTTTATGACGATTTATCGGCACAACTTCCTGATTATACAACTAATGCACTGAAAATTGTTGAAAATATAGGGCTCATACTGTTTGTTTCTGCAGTTGGCTTTATTGCAGGTCCAAAGTTCTTTGGTAATATAAAAAAGAACTTTACCTCGTATGTGTTATTGGGGATAGTGATTATTCTTGCCGGCGGAATTTGTGCAATTCTTTGTGTTTATGTTGGCAAGATGATGGGTGAGACAAATATGGAAAAACTGGTTTCGATAATGTCAGGACTTTTTGCCGGTGCACTTACTTCAACCCCCGCATTTTCTGCAGCAAAGGCATCTGTTGCAACTCCTGAACTTGAACAGCTTGTGTCTGTTGGCTACGGTATAGCTTATATATTCGGTGTTATCGGTGTTGTTTTATTCGTTCAACTTATGCCTAAATTTTTAAAGGTTAATATGGATGAAGAAAGAAAAAAACTTGTTTCTAAAGATGAGGATTCCAATATAAAAAAGAATACAGGGAAGCTTATAGAAATTGATGATTTTGGGATAGCGCCGTTTGCTATAGCAGCAATAATGGGTATTTTTATAGGAATGATTAAAATTCCTCTTTCGGCAAAAGGATTCAGCGGAACTACTTTCTCGCTTACAACAACCGGCGGATGTCTTTTGGCATCGTTAGTTTTCGGTCATTTTGGAAAGGCTGGGAGAGTTAGTCTTATGCCCAGCACAACAACACTCAAGGTGCTTAGAGAACTTGGTCTTATGCTTTTCTTAATAGGTGCCGGAATCTCAGGCGGAGCAAGATTTATACAGGAGTTTAAGATAAGTTATTTTATGTATGGCGCACTAATGACTATCATTCCTATGATTGTTGGCTTTTCTTTTGCAAAATATGTGCTTAAAATGAGCATTCTTAATACATTAGGCTCTATTACAGGCGGAATGACCAGTACGCCCGCACTAGGCACTTTGATTCATGTTGCTGGCACAGAGGATGTTGCTGCGGCTTATGCTGCCACCTATCCTATTGCACTTGTTGCAGTTGTACTGGTTTCGCAATTAATTATAATTTTGTTCTAGTCGGTTATATGACTTGCTGACTGTGTTTTTTATGAGGGATTTGATTTCATGTCCCTCATATTTTTTAGTCAATTTAGCTAAAACAAGCTGCATCCAAACCTTATGTGTCGCAATATAAAGAGTGTCAGATGTTGTCGAAAAAATAAAGCCTCCCTTTACACAAAGGAGCCTTTGATACGTGGCATCCAGATTATACAGTCTTTTTATAGTTAATTTATACTGGATATTATAAAATAAAATTTCAAAAAACTATTGGTGTTCAGTGTTTTTCTAACATTATTAAATTGATAGCGTAGCAAGAACACCCTTGCAACCAAGCTTTTATATTTATGTTAGGATTAAATTATATAATTAAAATATCATTTTATTAAAATAATACTTTAGGAGGATATTATGAAATATTCACAACAGTTTAAAGAAAAAAAGGAAACAGTGCAGTCAAAATTTGTAAGTGCAGGGTTTGATGGGTTTATTGATTATGTAATAAAACCCGTTAAGACACGCGCGGATGAAAGTACTTGCACATACTTTCCCACTATTGATAAATTTGGAGAAAAGATTACAAGTCTTGCAGGAAGAAGCGGAAGTGTAGAACTTGTTTTTGAAAAAACGGATTTTGGCGGATGTGGTCCCCACTACATTAACGGTCTTGCAAATATGGGCGTAAATTGTACCTGCATTGGAGCTCTTGGATATCCTGAGGTTAATCCTGTATTTGATTTGCATAAAAACTGCAAATCAGTAACTGTAAGTGAACCAGGATACTCATATCTTTTTGAGTTTGAAGATGGAAAGATAATTATGAGCAATATAAAAGAAATCAGTCAGCTTAAATGGAATGATTTGATAGAGCGTGTAAGCGTTGAGGAACTTGTTAAGTATTTTGAGGATGCAGATATTATTACTCTTGTAAACTGGAGCTACTTGGTGCATTTTCACGAAATATATGAAAAATTCCTTGAAATTGTAATGCCTAAACTTAAAAAGAAGGATAGAAAAATATATATAGACATTGCAGACTGCGCAAAACGTAGCCCTGAGGAGATAAGGGCAGCACTTAAAATGTTTGGTCGTTATAGTCAGTACGCACCTACATATCTCGGACTTAACAAAAGTGAAGCTATGGTAATGCACTCTGTTTTGTGCGACGGAGAATATGAAGGTTCTTTACCTATCGCAAGGGCTATCAAGGAATATTCTGGTATTGGTACAGTTATAATTCACCCAGTTGATAGCTCTGCTGCAGTATTTGATGGCGGTGAGGTAGAAGTTCAGGGTATTTTGTGTGAAAAGCCTAAGAAGACGACTGGCGGAGGAGATAACTTTAACTCTGGTTTTTGTGCGGGACTTTTGGCAGATCTCGACATAAAGAGTTGTCTTGTATGTGGTATGACAACATCATATCTTTATGTTAAAAACGGAAAATGCAATAGCTTTGATGATATTTGCAAAACGATGGAAATGTACGACGACAGAGTGTGATGTGCATCTAACCCTTATATACCTTATATGATTAATTGATAAAACGGTTTAAATCAGAGTTAGAATCTGATTTGTGATATAAAACAGATTAACTTTTTGTGAGGTTAAAAGCAATGAAAAATTTATTGAATAAAATAATGATTACCCTGCTGATTTTTTGTATGCTGCCGTGTAGCTTGGGTGTTTATGCTTTTGAGTTTCCCCATGAATTCTGGAAGCCTGCACAAAGTTATTCGGATGCATATAACAGCAAAGACCACAATGGAATAATAAAGTACGGAAAACAATTGCTTGAAATAATAAAGAATTCTCCCAACTGTGCTGAAAAGAGAGAGGTTCTTGCATCAAAAAACAGAGAGGTTGCACTTTCGTATTCAGCTCTTGGTGATGCGGAGAATGCATATTACCATTACAAACAGCTTTATGATATTGTGCTTCAATACCCTGACGAGCTTGGGCGGTATTATGAACTTGCCAAAGCCGGCGTTGAGGCATATAAAAGTGAACTGGAGCTTTATGTTGACGGCGGTCAGGCTCTGTATTACGGAGCTAAAAATGAAAAAAGTAACGGTGTGCTGTTCGGAGTTAACGCAGACAGTCCGATAAGAGAAAAAGGACTTCTTGAAAACGAATCAATGATTCTTACATATCAGGAGCTTGGTCAGCCGTTGCTTGGATACAATATTGGTGTATTTAATCAGGCAAAGGAGTCGGGCTGTGCAATTGAGTATGCGCTCAATTGTCCCAAAGAAGGCACAGATATCAGAAATTACAAGAATTATGATACATTTTTAAACGATATTTCAAAATTATTTGCTGAATATCCAACAGTACCTGTTTTTTTACGTTTTGCTGCAGAGTTTAATGTGTGGGAAAACCCTACAAAGCCTGATGAATTTATTAAAGCCTTCAGATACGTATCTGACTTTTTCAAAAACAGAAATACTAATGTAGCTGTTGTCTGGAGTCCCAATCATATTTCAAAAATTGGTGTAAATGTGCACGATTTTTACCCCGGTGATAAATATGTTGACTGGGTCGGTCTTTCGTCCTATGCCCTTAAATATTACCTTGGAGACAAAAATCAGTCGTTAGCAAATAACATAATAAACAAAACAGGTGACAGTTCTCAGCCTATTGTGGCAATAAGGGAATATGTTGAAAAATACGGTGACCGAAAGCCTATGATGCTGTCGGAATCAGGATGCTGTCATCATGTATATACCGGAAATGGCGAAGATACAACGACATTTGCTCTTCAAAGATTACGTGAGTACTATACATATATACCTATGGTCTATCCTCAGATAAAACTGATTGCTCATTTTGACCAATTTGCACCCGGTGCGTATAATGACTTCAGGCTATCAAATAATAAATTGCTGTCCGATGAATACCTGAAATTTGTTAAAAATGAACGCTTTATTCAGGACGGTTTTTATAATAATTCGGACATATGTTACCGCAAGGTTGTTGACGGAACAAATGTTGACAGTATTTTTTCAGTTTCCTGTTATGCATATCTTCACGGAGAAGAGTTTAACAAGGTAATTTATTACATTGACGGAGAATATGCAGGAATGTCAAGTGAAATGCCGTTTTCAGCGCATATTGATGCAACAAAATACAAAGGCAAACATACTTTGAAGGCAGTTGCAGTTGGAAAATCGGGAAAACGGTTTGAAAGAGAAAGAAAAATTGTGATAAACAATTCCGGCAGAGAAATTAAGGTTGAACTTTCAAAAAAAGAAATAACCTTTGACAGAAAGCCGATTTTGTACAATGGCAGAACAATGGTTCCGATGCGTAAAATTTTTGAGGCATTGGATGCGGAAGTGTATTGGAATGCAGATACTCGTACTGCAACAGGTGTTCGGGGTGACAGAAGAATAGAGATAACAGTGGGAAATAAAAAGATGTATTTAAACGGAAAGGAAATAATTCTTGACACTGCTCCCATAATTCTTGACGAAAGAACACTTGTGCCTGTCAGAGCGGTTGCTGAAGGCTTGGGGTGCGACGTCAAATGGAACAATGAACGTTCGACAGTAGAGATCATCCCAAAGGAAAAGTAAACATATGTGACATAAACTGAGCATACAGAAAAGTATGTTCAGTTTTTTATTTTATCTATAATTTATTTTTCGCCGATGACAGAAACGCACATGTACGACCGTGCGGAAATTTGGCACTGGATCAACCTTTTACAGTATTGAGGTTGGAGTAATTATGATATTTTAAATAAGCTGTCTGAAATTTCTCAGACAACTTGTTATAGATAGTAAATTTGGACATTTTAAAAAAATGATGTCGCTTATAGAAATTGTATATAGGTGATTGTCAATGATAAAATAATTATACAACTCAAATGGAGGTATAAAAAATGAATGAATTTATGAAAACATTTTATCTTGACGGTAAGGTTGCCGTAATCAGCGGCGGTGCAGGTCTATATGGCAAGCAGTTGGTAAGAGCGCTGGCAATGGCGGGTGCAAAGGTGTATATGGCATCACGTAATGTGGATGCTAACGAAGTTGTTGCAAAAGAACTTCGTGAAGAAGGCTACGAAGTATATGCTGAAGCACTTGATTTAGGATGTGAAGAAAGCATTATTGCACTTCGTGACAGAATTATTGAGAAGGAAGGCAAGGTTGATATTCTTGTAAATAATGCTGTTGCACGTACAATGAAGGGTTATTCCGATACGAAGGAAAGCTGGGAAAAGAGTATGTCCATAAATGCAACTGGTCTTTTCCTTATTACCCGTGCATTTGGTAATAAAATGTGTGATGCAGGCAGAGGTTCTATTATCAATATTGGTTCATACATGGGTTTGCTTGGCCCTGATTACAACCTTTATGAGGGAACTGGGATGAACAAGGACGGTGTTAGTCCTGACTACTTCTATACAAAGGGCGGTATGACAAACTACACACGTTATATTGCGTCACATTACGGAAGATATGGGGTTAGATGTAACGTACTTGAACTGGGCGGTCTTTATGACGGAAGTCAGCCTGATGTATTTGTTGAAAGATATAGTAAGTCAACTTGCCTCGGCAGAATGGCAAATGATAAGGATATTATGGGGGTTCTTGTATTCCTTGCATCCGATGCATCTGCATATATGACAGGGACAGTTATTCCCGTTGACGGCGGTTATACAGCAAAATAATAAAGGAGAATATATAATGGATATTACATCAAAAAACGGTCTTAATATTTCAAAAATGACACTGGGTACTGTTCAGCTTGGTATGAGCTACGGTGTCAACAACAGTGCCGGCAAGCCAACCGAAGAAAGAAGCTTTGCAATTCTTGATGCAGCATATGAAGGCGGTGTTACTGTTCTTGATACATCCGATGACTACGGCAACAGCGAAGAAGTAATCGGAAAGTATCTGCAGACACATCCCGATAAGCATTTTGATATTTGCACAAAGTTCAAGGTTACTGAAGAAACTTCGAAGGATATTTACAAGTCTTTGAAGGAATTTGCCATTGCGTCAGCAAAAAAGCTTTCTGTTGAAAGAATTCCGATTTTTATGAGTCACACAGAAAGAAACTTTCTTGATTACGGGGACAAGCTGATTGAAGCTCTCAATGAGCTCAAAAAAGAGGGTCTTATTATCAATGCCGGAATTTCTATGTCCAACAAAGACGAAATTGATAGAATAGTTGAATCAGGCGGTTTTGAAGCAATTCAGGTTCCTATGAACATTCTTGACAACAACATTATCAGAAACGGTACTGTTAAAAAAATGTCCGATGCAGGAATTGCTGTTTTTGTCAGAAGCGTATATCTTCAGGGATTGTTTTTCCGTAAGAAGGAAGACTTTCTGGTTCAGAATCCAAATGCACCAAAGCTGAAGCTTGAAGAAATGTATAAAAAGGTTTGGCCAGAAGTTGAAAAGGTACATAAGTTTGCAAAAGAACTGGGAATTTCAGTTGCAGAGCTTGCGATGTCATTTATCCGTGATACTGTTGGCGTTGATTCTCTTGTTGTCGGAAGTGAAACTCCCGAACAAGTATCTCAGAATGTTGCAATGTTTAATACACCAAAGCTTTCTGAAACAACTCTAAGCGCAATTTTGGATGAATTTAAGGATCTGGATCCATTTGTTATTTCACCCTGGATGTGGGAAGAAAGATACAAACCGGTAAAATAATAACAGATTAAAAAGGTGTCGCCCTAATGTGAACCGACCCCCAAAAGTTAGACCAAAAACCTAACAATTGGGAGGTCGGTTTTTGTATGGCAAAATATAGTCATGAATTCAAGCAAAAAGTAGTACAGGCATATTGGATGGATGAGTCCGGTGCAATATCGGCTTAACATCTTGACTGCATAAAAATAGCGTAGCAGTCACTACAACTACTACGCTATAAAAAGTCTAACTTTTTGGGGTCACATCAATGGGCAACACCTTTTTAGTTTTGTGTGCGTACGACTTAAAGTTCGCCAATTTTCTGCATAAACGCCTTTGTATTTGCAATTCTTTCTGCATCGTCACCATGGTAGGTGTAGTCGTTGCAGAAGATACCGTCCAGGCCAAGAAGATTCATGGATTCTGAGAAACAAGCAAGGAGTGTCCCCTTCTGACCGATGTAGAAGTCACGGAATGCAAGAATGTTGTCAAGAGCGTTCTTGCAGGTTTCCATATCGCCTGCCAAAGCAGCTTCGATGAACTTCTTTGAGTTAGCAGGTGTTGAGCTGAACATACCATCAAGAACCTTGTCAATTCCGTAAGAAATTGCAACGTCGAAGATGTCGATGTTACTGAAGAGAAATTCAAAGTCGGGTAAATTGTTCTTTACCTTACGTGCAAGAACGATGTCACCTGACTTGATACCCTTGATGTTGGGATGCTTTGCAAGCTGCTGAACCATAGGATATGTAATCTTCTGCTTTGTAACTACTGCCAAATCGTAAAGGAATACGGGCTTTGGTGAGTAGTCAGCAATTTTTTCGAAGAAGTTTAGGTTTTCAGCATCGGGATATACACTGTAAAAGGGAGTTGTAATCACAACTGCATCAAAGTCATATTCTTTGATCATATCAATTCTGTCCTTAACTCTTTCGATAGAGTTGTCCATTGCACCAACAAAGAGGGGGACTCTCTTCTTTGTTGCTTCAACAGCAACACGAACAGCTTCTTTATATGCTGAATTCTTGATTGCAGACTCAATACCCATACTTCCCATAAGAAGAAGACCGCTTGCACCTGCTTCGATCTGCATATCAATTTCTTTTGCCAATGATTCTGCAATTACATTGCCGTCTTTGTCAAGGGGTGTACCCATTGCGGTATAAAAACCTCTTTTAAGCTTTTCCATTTTTAAAATCACCTTTCTTTATAAAGATTTTAAATCTATATCTTTTAATATTAAACACCAAAACAATAAGCTTGTCTATATAAAATGTGACATTTATTCGCCTATATGTCATTTGAGTACAAAAATTTTTCGAAATTTTTATTGACTTTTTGTAAGGTATATTTTACAATTAAAATAGGTTAAAATGTCTGGACGATTACCCATTCAAAAGAGGCGAGAAAATTGGAACAAGCTAACATTCAGGAAAATAGACTTGATACGTTTAAAGAGTTTACCTTTCACATAGGAAATACAAAATTTACAGTTTTGTCAGACGTGGGGGCAGACAGGGTAGGTATTGCACCTGTATCCAAGAAAAAATACGATCAGTTGCATTTTCATACATACTATGAACTTTTTTATGTAAATAACGGGCGGTTTAGCATTAAGTTTGAAAATGAAGATAAGGAATTCTCAAAGGATGATTTGATTGTTATATCACCCGGGACAAATCACAAAACAATTATGGTCAATCCCGGTACTGCGCGATATAATTTTAATTTCCTAATGGAAAATAATTCTTTGAAAACAAATTTTTCACTATATGATGCACTGATTGGAGTGTTTTCTGATGAGTGCACTGTGATAAATAATTGTTATGCCCTGAGAGATGTTCTGAAGAAGATTGTTGTTGATATTATGCATGGTGATGAAGTTATGCTGGGAATGCATTTTCACGAGCTTGCAGTAAGTATTCTTGATTTTGTTGATCCTCAAAAGGCTCATCCGTTGTCAACCCAGACTATCTCTGACAGCAATATGATTCGTATGTACAAGCTTCAGCAGATTATTTTTACATCATACAGTCAGGATATTTCGCTGAATTATATTGCAGACAAGCTATTTTTGAGCACAAGACAGGCAAGCCGTATTATTCAACAATATTTTGGATGTACATACCGTGAGCTTGTGGCTAAGATGAGAATGAAGGTTGCTGTTGAGCTTCTTGAGAATACAGATATGACAATACTTGAAATTGCATCACAAGTAGGGTATAATTCCATAAAAGGATTTTATGCCTATTTTAAAAAGCAGTTTAATTGCCTTCCTACAGAGTACAGAAAGAGAATGCAAAATACTGTCGATAAAAAATAATACATATTTTGGACGAAATTTTTATGAGTAAAATTAAAACGGGTTTTGGAAGACTTTGCATTACACCGCGCACATGGGCAGAGTTATTGCGGGCATCGTTCTTCAGATTTGTGACAAGGCTGTAAAAATTTATGCAGATGAAATCAGATTCCCCCTTTGATACAACAATTCTCTGTTGTCTGACAAATGGTGGAGAGTCATACTTTCCCACAAGCCGTGCTTATGATGAGGGCGGTTATGAAGCAAGAACTTCAAAACTTAAAAAGGGTGTTGACAACATTGTTGTTGATGGTACTCTTGATCTCCTCAAAGAGATAAAATCAATGTAAGTTCCTTTATAACGGCTTTGAGCTTATTTCAATATGATCCTGAAAATGGTGCGGCTGAATACAGATTTTTTGTAAAATAGATGTTGACAAATATATAGAAAAGTGCTATACTTCACAGGAATATAAAAATATTCTTCGGGGCAGGGTGTGATTCCCTACCGGCGGTAAAAGTCCGCGAACCGTTTGACGGCCGATTTGGTGAAATTCCAAAACCGACAGTATAGTCTGGATGAAAGAAGAAGTTTTGCACTATGCATATGCTTTTTTGAGTAATGTTATCCCGATTTTTTAATCGGGATAATTTTTTCCCTTGACGAAGACAACAAGGAGAGTGTGTTATTTTGAAAAATACAAAAACTGCATGGCTGGTCAAGGTTGCAATGCTTTCTGCTGTTGCGACGGTTCTTATGCTTCTTGAGTTTCCGTTGCCCTTTATTGCACCGCCATTTTATGAGTTGGATTTCAGCGAGGTACCTGTTTTGGTTGGGTCTTTCGCATTGGGTCCCTTGGCTGGAGTAGCTATTGAAGGTGTAAAGGTTATTCTTAACCTTATAATCAACGGTACAAACACAGCATTTGTCGGTGAGTTTGCTAATTTTGCAATGGGTGCATCTTTTGTACTTCCTGCTGCAATAATTTACAAAAGAAAAAAGTCAAAAGCAAATGCGACGCTGGGTCTTGTTGTTGGCGGTATATTAATGGTGGTTGTTAGTTGCTTTATTAATGCCTACATAATGTTGCCTGTTTATGGTGCAGCTTTCAAAATGCCCATTGATGTAATTGTAGGTATGGCAACAAAAATCAATTCTTCGATTGATACAATGCTTGAATTTGTGTTGCTTTGTGTTGCACCCTTCAATCTTGCAAAGGTTATTCTGGTATCGGTAGTTACGTTGATTATTTATAAACCCATAAGTCCTGTTCTTAAAGGATGAAACAAAAAGGAGATGTTTTATATGAAAAAAATTATCTCAATTATTTTTGCTGTAAGTACTCTTGCGGCTTTTGCTGTCGGTTGCAAATCCGATGAAAGAGCTTCTCAGACGGCTGAAAGCAAGGCGCAAGTACAGACTCAGACCAACGAAAATGAAGAAGCCGCCAAGGCTGAAGAAAATTCTGATGACAAAACACAGGAAATTGTAAAAGCTGATAAAACAGTTAAAAAGACCGAAAAGAAGGATGTTAAGCCCGGAAAAGCAGAGCTTCTTTCACATAAAGATGCAAAGGCTTTTATTGATAAAGAAGAGTATACTGTTGTAATTGATGTACGTCCGGAAGAAAAATATAAAAAAGAGCACATTGAAGATGCTGTGGGTTTGCCCGAAGAAATGATTCAGGAATCTGCAATTACAATGATTATTCCCATGAAGGAACAACCACTGCTTGTATACGGTGAAAACAAGGAGCAAAGCAGAGAAATCGCTGAAAAGCTTGCTGATATGGGATATCAGACAGTAAAGTATATAGAATCCATGGATGGCTGGAAATATAGTACAGAAAAACAGTAAAAGGTATTGACAAATAGGAATTATTAAAGTATAATATTTATATAGATAGAGGTGCGTTTTGTCATCAGTATGCAGATTCTTATGTTTGCCAGAACAGAATTTGCCGAAAGGGGCAGACGCCGAAGACGGTTTACGGCAAAGAACCGATCTGGCGAGCAGAAATAAGATTTTGTTCGTTGTCGCAGCAATGCGGAGGGCTATCATATTTGAATGTTGTCTTTTTATGGAGCGTTTATTTATGATAGTTGTTTACAGCTATCATTTTTTTATGCCAATTATGAATTGGGTTTGCCAAATGGTTCTTTTACAAATGTTGGGGTTTTAGTAGAGTAAAGATGTTTCGACTACGCTCAATATGACATGATTACAAGACGGATAGTGTCATCCTCAGCAAATGCAAAGGATCTTTCCTAAGGAATTTACCCCAACAGTTGTCACAGAACCTGCCAAATTAATTGATAAGGGAGTTTTGAAAAATGAAAAACACATTATTTACGGGAGTAGCAACAGCTATTGTTACACCTCTCAATGAAAAGGGAATTGATTATGAAGCATTTGAAAGACTGATTGAATGGCAGATTCAGCAGGGAATTAATGCCATCGTTGTTGCTGGTACAACAGGCGAAGGCTCAACACTTACAGATGATGAACATAAGGCAGTTATCAAGTTTGCAGTTGACAAAATAGCAGGCAGAGTACCTGTTATAGCAGGTACAGGTTCAAATGATACTGCGTACGCAATTGACCTTACCAAATATGCTTGTGAAGCAGGTGCAGACGCTATGCTTGTTGTAACACCTTATTACAATAAAGCAACGCAAAAGGGTCTTATTCAGTCCTTCACTGCTATTGCAGATGCAAGCACAAAACCCATTATTCTGTACAATGTTCCAAGCCGTACAGGCTGCAATCTTGAACCTGCAACATGTGCTGAGCTTGCAAAGCATCCTAACATTGTTGCGGTAAAAGAAGCAAGCGGAAATATATCCCAAATTGCAAAGCTTGCATCACTTGTAGGTGATGAAATGGATATTTATTCAGGTAATGATGACCAGATTGTTCCCATAATGTCTTTGGGCGGAAAGGGCGTAATTTCTGTGCTTTCCAACATTCTTCCCAAAGAGACTGTTGAAATCTGCGATTTGTATTTTGATGGCAAGACAAAGGAAAGTGCAGCACTTCAGCTGAAATATATTAAGCTTATTGATGCACTGTTCTGTGAGGTTAATCCTATTCCCGTAAAAGCGGCAACTGCGGCTATGGGTTATGGTGAAAACTATCTCAGACTTCCTTTGACACCAATGGATGAAGCAAAGAAAGAAAATATGTTCAGATTTATGAAGGAATGCGGCATAGAGATATAAGAACGAAAGGAAATACTGATGATTTGTGATAACTTAGATGTATCGGCAAACGGAAATCTTCTGTTTGCAGGCAGAGACACTGTTGAACTTGCAAAGAAATACGGAACCCCTCTTTATTTGATGGATGAAGAAAAAATCCGTTTAAATTGCAGAACCTATATTAATGCAATGAAAGAACATTTTGGGGAAGATGCCCTTCCGCTTTATGCCAGCAAGGCAAATTCTTTCAAGCAGATTTATAGAATTGCAGACGAAGAAGGCATGGGCGTTGATGTTGTTTCTGCAGGCGAAATATGTACTGCGGTTGCGGCAGGGTTTCCGATGGACAGAGTATATTTCCACGGAAATAACAAAACAGATGCCGATATTAAATATGCAATAAAAAACGGCATAGGCTGTTTTGTTGCGGACAACCGTGAAGAAATAGATGCTATTGATGAAATTTCGTCAAGATTGGGAGTTTTGTCAAAAATTATTATAAGAATTACACCCGGAATTGATCCTCATACATATGATGAAGTTGCAACAGGCAAGGTGGATTCAAAGTTTGGCTCTGCTGTAGAAACCGGTGCGGCTGAGGAGATTACAAGATTTGCTTTGTCAAAGAAAAATATTGTGCTTTGCGGATTTCACTGTCATGTGGGTTCACAGGTATTTGATTCAGATGTTTTCTTTAAGTCTGCTGACGTAATGCTCCGCTTTATCAAGCATATTGAAAGTGACCTTGGTTTCAAAACAAAGGAACTGAACCTTGGTGGCGGTTACGGCGTACGTTATGTTGAAACCGACCCGACGATTGATATTGCTGAGAATATCGCACTTGTTGCAAAGGCGGTAAAGGAAAAGTGTGCAGCGCTTGAGCTTGATGTTCCTGCCATCAGAATGGAGCCTGGACGCTCAATTGTTGCGGATGCAGGAATTACACTTTATACTGCAGGAATGGTGAAACAGATTCCTGAATACAGAAACTATATCTCTGTTGACGGTGGAATGACAGATAATCCAAGATTTGCACTTTACAAATCCGAATACACTGTTTGCGTCGCCAATAAAATGCAGGAAGCATGTGATTTTGAGTGCAGTGTGGTTGGACGTTGCTGTGAATGCGGTGATATTATTCAAGAAGGTGTAAAGCTCCCGTCCAGTGTAAAGAGAGGCGATATAATCGCAGTTCTTACAACCGGTGCATATAACTATTCAATGGCGTCAAATTATAACAGAGTTCCGAGACCTCCCATTGTTATGCTTGCAAAGGATAAGGAATATATTGCTGTTCGCAGAGAATCTCTTGAAGACATTATTTTGAATGACTTATAATCATTGCCGTTTCCACGAAAATGATTAAAGTAAATGGCTAAGCTGAATTAACTCAGCTTAGCCATTTTTAAGTAGTTACTTATTTGCATTCTTCAAATCGTTATTTCTGATTTCAACACGTCGAACCTTACCGCTGATTGTTTTGGGGAGTTCCTCCACAAAGTCAACAATTCTGGGATATTTGTAAGGTGCGGTGTGTGTTTTTACATATTCCTGAATTTCCTTTTTCAGTTCATCGGTGCCTACAGTTCCCTTGGTGAGAACAATTGTTGCTTTTACAATCTGTCCGCGAACTTCGTCAGGAACAGCTGTTATGGCACATTCAAGAACATAAGGGAGCTCCATAATAACACTTTCAATTTCAAAGGGCCCGATACGGTAGCCTGATGACTTGATAACATCATCAATTCTTCCCACATACCAGAGATAACCGTCTTCATCCATGGTTGCCTGATCGCCTGTGTGGTAATATCCGTCGTGCCATGCATCCTTGGTTTTTACGTCATCAAGATAGTAACCGATAAACAATCCGCAGGGAACGTTTTCTGATGTTCTTACGCAGATTTCACCGGTGTCACCTGTCTTGCATTCGTTTCCGTCAGGGTCAAGAACCACAACATCATAAAGGGGAGAGGGGCGACCCATTGAACCGATTTTTGGTGTTGTTCCCACAAAGTTTGCAATAGAGAGGGTTGTTTCTGTCTGACCGAAGCCTTCCATAATTTTGAGGCCTGTTGCTTTGTAGAACTGGTTGAATACTTCAGGGTTCAGAGCTTCGCCTGCAGTTGTTGCATACTGAATTGAAGACAAGTCATATTTTGAAAGGTCTTCCTTGATGAAGAATCTGTACATTGTAGGAGGTGCACAGAAGGTTGTGATATTATACTTCTTGAAAAGAGGAAGGATATCATCTGAATGGAAACGGTCAAAGTCATATGTGAATATACCAGCTTCGCAGAGCCACTGACCGTAAAGCTTGCCCCAGAGTGCCTTGCCCCAGCCTGTATCGGAAATTGTGAAGTGAAGACCGTCTGGGTTCACATTGTGCCAGAATTTTGCTGTTGGATAGTGTCCAAGGGCATATTTGTATGAATGTGTTGCAATTCTGGGATAACCCGTTGTACCTGATGTGTAGAGCATCAGCATTGGATCGTTGCCGCAAGGGGTGTCTTCTTTGCGGTTGAAATGTGTACTGAAACGCTCAATATCTTCGTTGAAGTCATACCAACCGTCTTTTTTGCCACCAACGATAAATTTGAGCATATCAGGATATGCTTCTGAAGCCTTTTCAGCTTCGCTTGATACATCACCGTCTGATGTACATACAATTGCTTTTACCCCTGCGGCTTTGTATCTGTATTCAAAGTCATGCTCAACAAGCTGGTTTGTTGCTGGGATTGCGATTGCACCAATCTTGTGAAGTGCAAGCATACAGAACCAGAACTGGTAATGACGCTTGAGAACAAGCATAACAGTGTCACCTTTTTTGATACCCAGTGATTCAAAGTAGTTCGCAGCTTTTGCTGAATACTTTTTCATATCCTTGAAGGTGAATGCACGGTCTGTTTTGTCATTTGCAACCCACATCATTGCAATTTTGTTGGGATTTTTGTCTGCAATGGCATCAACGCAGTCGAAAGCAAAGTTGAATTTATCGTCATTCTTGAATGAAATTCCGCTGAACACACCGTTTTCATCCAGAGTTGTTTCAATGAAGTTGTCTGCAACAGTGGCCTTTGTTTCGCGAGTAATTGGTTCAATTGATGTTGTAACCTCGTTTGTATCGTTATAAAAATCCTCGCCTGTGGGGTTAAGAACAATAGCATTGAATACACAGCCTTCGGGACTTGTAGCAATCATTCCGTGAGGTGTTGAACTGTCATAGAAAATTGAATCGCCCTCGTTCAGAACTTCAATATGTGAACCAACCTGAACCTTGAGAGTTCCGCTGACAATAATATCAATTTCCTGACCTTTGTGCGAACTGAGCTTTATTGGAGCTGTCTGTTCTTCTGCAAGGAAGGGTGCTTCAACAAGGAATGGCTCAGCAAGCTTGTTTTTGAATTTTGGTGCAAGGTTGTTATAAACAAAGCCTTTTTTGCGGACAATCTTTGCACCTTCACCTTTTCGTGTGACAGCGTAGGAGGTAAGGGTAGAGCTTGTTCCCTCGAGAATATCGATAACTTCAACATTGCAGGCTTTGGCACATTTATAAATAAATGTAAAGCTAAAATCCGTTTCGCCCTGTTCGAGAACAAGATAGTCTTCAAGTGACACATCTGTAAGCTTTGCAAGCTCTGAAGGTGTGTATCCTTTTGCTTCGCGTAAGTCTTTTATACGCTGAGCAACTTCTTTCAAATTGTAATCCATTTTTGTTTCCCCTTTCGGTAATAAATAAGAATAAAGGAATGCCACAAAAAAAACGAACCCATCCCAAAGACTTCTTTGAGACGGGTTGTAAAACTCGCGGTACCACTCAAATTACGAAATATAATTTCGTCACTCTGCAGGCTCTATCAAGCCCTTTGCAATAACGTTGCAATGCACGGGAACCGTCTACTTGCAAAATGCTTTCGGGATTCCAACTCGGAAGTGATGGGTCATTGGAAAACTCTGTTATTGGCTTGCAGCATCCGCCAACTCTCTCAAAACTCGGTAATCCGACCGTCTTCGTCACAGTTTTTGTGATATTCAATTAAGACGTATTATACACCCAAGTGTTTTATTTGTCAATAGTTTTTTAAAAAAATTTGCATATAATTCAAATTAATCGCATCAATCAACGATTGTAACTGAAAATTCTTCATTGAATTTGGAATACCACTTTTCGGCTTCTTCGAATATATCCATAATTTCAAGAAATTGCCATAGCTGCGGCTAAGTAGCATCTGCAATGCTCGTGAAGTGGGGGAGTGATATCAAGGGGATGTTCCTCGTTAAATAATGTTCCGTTTTTGTTCAAACATGGTTTACATGTCTGGGGTGTAATTTAAGTATATCATATTAAAACGGACAGTACGGACAAGTTAAGAAAAAGACCCCTTGACTTTGCTCAGGGTGACAGAACATTCCGAGCTAAATACAAAGGGTCTTCAGGTTACATATAGTCAGTTAAATCTCATAGCAAGCTTCAATTGAAGCATAATAGAATGTGTGCAAATCACCATTTTTATACCATTTTTCGAGAACATCAGAGGAGGTAAGGGGATTTGTCATATCTGCTCTTGTGATTACCTTGCATTCAAAAACAAGTCCCTTGCAGGAAATAACAGGAGTGTGAACCGCTTTGCCGGGTTTTAAATCAAGATTACATTCTTTGATTTTGTCAACATCTTTGCCGCTTTTGCTTCCGCAAAAAGCAAGAGCGGTTTTCATTGAATCGTCATAGGGAAATGTAAGTGTAAATTCAAGATTTTTGTCTACGGCAATTTTGGAAAAACGGCTTTCACGAATCATAACCTCCGCGACGGGAATTCCCCATTCAAAGCCAAACGAACCCCATCCGATTGTCATTGTGTTGACCTTGTCGCCGTCTTTTGTAGTGAGAAATGCTCCTTTGGGGAGAATTTCTGTTGCTTTTTTGAAAAAATCGGTTAAAGTATTGATATCCATAATATAATTCCTTTCAAAAAACAGTTTCTACATTTTATGCAGGAAATCCGATTCAGATTCGTTTTTCTTTTCTCGCTTCATCAGATTGGTGATAGCATCTGAAGGGTTCTGTCCGTTAAACAAAACATTGTATGCCTCTGATATTATAGGCATTTCAACACCCTTGCGGTCAGCAAGCTCTTTTGCTGCTTTGCAGCTGCGAACACCTTCAACAACCATATTTACAGTTTTCTGAGCTTCATCAACAGACATACCCTGACCGATAAGAATACCTGCTCTGCGGTTGCGTGAATGCATACTGGTACAGGTAACAATCAAGTCGCCTATTCCTGAAAGACCAAAGAAGGTTTCAGCCTTTGCACCCATAGCAACACCAAGACGGGTAATTTCCACAAGACCTCTTGTCATAAGGGCCGCCTTTGTGTTGTCACCGCAGCCAAGACCGTCAAGAATACCGCAGCAAAGAGCAATAACATTTTTCAATGAACCGCCAAGCTCTACTCCGATAGTATCATCTGAGGTATAAACCCTGAAGGCCGAACTCATAAAAATATCCTGAATATATCTTGAAATTTCGATATCATCAGATGCAACAACATTTGTCGTAGGTATGTTGCGTGAAACCTCTTCTGCATGGCTGGGTCCTGACATAACTGCAATTTTGCACATAGGAAGCTCATCTTTCAGTATCTGTGATATTGTCATATAGGTTTCTTCTTCGATACCCTTTGAAATATTGAGAACAACCTGACCTTCAGACATATAGTTTTTTATGCTGTGTGCAACATTTCTCACCCCGTGAGAGGGTGTGGCTATAACTATAAGGTCTTTATCTGTGCATACTGATAAATCAGCAGTAAAGTCAATGCCGTCAGGAATTTCTATTCCAGGAAGAAAGGGTTTGTTTTCATGAAACTTCTTCAGGTTCTCACACTCTGTTTTGTCATATGACCAAAGAGTTACCGAGTGACCGTTGTTGCAAAGAAGAATGGAAACAGCTGTTCCCCACCCGCCGCTGCCTAAAACGCATATATTTGCCATTATTTTTTATCCTCCTGAATTTTTTTCTTTGACCCAAGCTTGTTTTCCGTTCCGGAAAGAAGCCGTACGATATTTGTCTTATGCATATATATTGCAAAAACTGCAAGCATAAATGCAAAAACAACAAAAACAGGGTCGCTGTTTTTGAATATAAGAGCAAGAACAACAAAAATTACCGCGCCGAGAATACTTCCCAGAGAAACATATCTTGAAATTGCCATAATCAGAATTGCAACAACGGCCGTTATTGACCCCAGAAGAGGTGATGCGAAAATTATTGCAACAGTTGACACAATTATGCCCTTTCCGCCTTTGAATTTAAAATAGACGGGAAAGTTGTGCCCCAGAACTGTTCCGATACCTGCAATATAAATTGCTTCTGCATTATTTTCAAGAATAAACATTCCTGAAATAATGGCTACAACCGTTTTGAGAATGTCACCGATAACAACTAAGCCTGCACCCAGCTTTCCTACTGTTCTGAGGGTATTTGTTGCGCCGGCATTGCCGCTACCGTGGTTGCGGATGTCATCGCCAATCATCAGCTTTGAAACAATGATAGATGAGTTGATGCTTCCCAAAAGGTATGAAATCAACAGTGTAATTAGTTTGTATATCAAATCCATAATCTTACTCCTTTGGTTAAATTTTGCTTCCTTTGGTATCTTTTTCGCCTTTTTCACGGATTATGAACTTTATTGGAGTTCCACGAAAGCCGAAAGCTGCTCTGATTTTGTTTTCAAGATACCGTACATATGAATAATGAGCGAGATCTGAGTTATTAACAAACAGAACGAATGTAGGAGGCTTTACGCTTGCCTGAGTTCCGTAGTAAATCTTTAGACGTTTACCTTTATCCGAGGGAGGCTGAACCATTGCGATTGCATCGTTTATAACGTCATTTAAAAGACCTGTTGAAATACGTTTTTTGTTTTCTTCAACAGCAAGCTCTGCCATTTCAAACAAATCATCAACTCTTTGTCCTGTTTTTGCTGAAATAAAAATAGATTCCGCATACATCATAAAGTTAAAGCCTTCAAGAAGTCTGTCTTTGAAGTTCTTCATGGTGTTTGTTTCTTTTTCAACCAAATCCCATTTGTTTACAGCAAAAACAGCAGCCTTACCTTGTTCGTGAACATAGCCTGCAATCTTCGTGTCCTGCTCGGTTACACCTTCGGTTGCATCAATCATAATAACACATACATCAGCTCTTTCAATGGAGTTGAGTGCACGGACAACACTGTAGCGTTCAACGTTTTCATCAATTTTGCCGCGTTTTCGCATACCTGCAGTGTCAATGAGGACATATTTTTTGCCGTTGCGTTCAAGTCGGCTATCGATTGAATCACGGGTTGTTCCTGCAATGTCACTGACTATAACACGATCTTCACCGAGTATTCTGTTAACAAGAGATGATTTTCCCGCATTGGGTTTGCCTACAATTGCGATATGGATTACGTCTTCGTCATCATCTTCATCGTATGTTTCGGGGAAGTGACTGCATACTTCATCCAGTAGGTCACCGACACCGAGACCGTGAATAGATGATACCATCATAGGGTCACCAAGACCAAGATTGTAGAATTCATAAACCTCCATTGGCGGGTCACCCGGGTTATCCACCTTGTTGCAGACAAGAATAACAGGCTTGCCGCATTTCTGAAGCATTGCGGCAATATCTTTATCTGCAGCGGTAACGCCGTCACGAACATTGACGATAAGAAGAATAACATCTGCCATATCAATGGCAAGATTTGCCTGCTGACGCATCTGAGAAAGAATAATATCTTTGCTGTACGGTTCAATACCGCCGGTATCAATAAGTGTAAATTCTTTGCCAAGCCATTCGGCATCTGCATAGATCCTGTCACGTGTAATACCCGGAGTATCCTCAACGATTGCGATTCTCTTTCCTGATATTTTATTGAACAATGTTGACTTTCCCACATTGGGGCGTCCAACAATAGCTACTGTCGGTTTCATAATTTTTCACCAATCCTTTGCATAGTTATTTATATAATATCACAAATATTGGAAAAATACAACTGTTTTGAATGAAATTTATACTGATAACTAGAACAAGAAAAGAAACTAAACACATTATGTATCAGAATTAAGACGAAAAGTACTTGTTATTTGAACTGTTTTGTGTTAAAATGCAAAAAGTGCTTATAAGTTTTGTAATGCTATAAGATTTTTGAAGTTATTTAAGGGGATGTTGCTATGGTGATTATACTTAACGAAGACTGCAAGCATCTTCTTTGCACAAGAAAAAATATTTTATGTGAGGTTTAATTATGAAACAAAGAGAAAAATTTTCGTCACGGCTGGGTTTTATTCTTATTTCTGCCGGCTGTGCAATCGGGCTTGGTAATGTGTATAGGTTCCCTATCATTACGGGAGCATATGGCGGTGCACTGTTTGTGCTTATCTATATAGCCTTTTTGTTGCTTTTGGGTCTGCCTGTTATGACAATGGAGCTGTCTGTAGGCAGAGCAAGCCAGAGAAGTATTGCGTCATCATTTGATGTTCTTGAAAAAAAGGGACAGAAATGGCATCTGACAAAGTATATGGGTATTGCAGGTAACTATATCCTGATGATGTTTTATACGGTAATATCGGGATGGATGCTGATATACTTTGTGAAGTACCTGAACGGTTCAATTATGGCGTTTGAATCTGCAAAAGAATTGGGTGCGGTTTTTGACGGCATAGTAAGTAATTGGCGTCTTTTAATTCTCTCAACCTTTTCTGTAATCATTATTTGCTTTGGAATATGCTCCCTTGGACTTCAGAAGGGTGTTGAGAAAATCACCAAAGTAATGATGATTGTACTTTTTGTGTTGATGATTGGTCTTGCCGTTTATTCCTGTACGTTATCAAAAGCGGCAGAGGGGCTGAAGTTTTATCTTATTCCGTCATTGGATGGGGTCAAGGAACACGGCTGGCTGACTGTTATATCAGCAGCAATGGGACAGGCGTTCTTTACACTCAGTGTGGGAATAGGTTCTATAGCTATATTTGGCAGTTATATTGAAAAGGAAAGAAGCCTGACAGGCGAAGCTCTCACAATAATGGGGCTTGATACTTTTGTTGCAATTATGTCAGGTCTTATAATCTTTCCTGCCTGCTTTACCTTCAACAACGGTGTGACAGCAGATGCTTCGACAGTTGGTGCAGGCTTTTTGTTCACAACACTTTCGAGTATTTTCAATAATATGCCCGGAGGCCAGATTGTAGGAACACTTTTCTTCCTGTTTATGATTTTTGCGTCATTTTCTACCGTTATAGGTGTTTTTGAAAACATTATGTCCTTCTGGCTTGAGCTGACTCATATGCGCAGAAGAAAAATCGCAATTATAAATGTTATTCTTATGGCTGTGCTGTCCTTGCCGTGTATCTTTGGCTTTAACCTGTGGTCGTTTATACACATTGGTGGCAAAGTTATTATGGATATTGAGGATTTTGCCGTTTCAAACATAATGCTTCCCGTGGGAAGTCTGATTTATGTTCTTTTCTGTACAACCCGTTACGGATGGGGATGGAAGAATTATTTTGATGAGGTGAACAGTGGAAAAGGCTTGAAGGTTGCGAAATGGCTGAGACCATACTTCTCATATATTCTTCCCATAATCATTGTTGTTGTTTTGATTATGTCGGTAATTTAAAAAATATTTGCTATATTTATCAATGAATATTGAATAATGTGAATAAATAATAATACAAAAAAATCCTATCAAAGATAGGATTTTTTTGTATTGGCTCCCCCTGCTGGGCTTGAACCAGCGACATCATGATTAACAGTCATGCGCTCTACCGACTGAGCTAAGGAGGAATATTTAATTGACAGTAAATATTATATCCCATTTTTCTGAAAAGTCAATACAATTTTCAAAAAAACTTACCCCTTTTTTTCGACAAAATCATTTTTTTCAGATTTGCATAACCAACACTCAAAAACAAGGTTACAAAATATGTTACTATCGAAGCAATAATAAAGCGTGTCGGTACAGAGAGTATCTGTGCTTTGTCAAGTATTGCCTGAATCTCAAATATCACAAGACAGTGCATCAGATAAACATAAAATGTTGCTGAAGCAATATTTTCTGAAATGATTCCCAACGATTTCGGCATAAAAGACAAGTAAAGCAGTGATACAAAGACACAGTAAAAAACCTTTATAACTTCTGTAAAGAATGTATAATACACCTGACAAAACTGAAGGTAGGATGAAGAAACATACATAATAGTAAAGATAATGCCAAGAACAAGAAGCAAAATACGCTTTTGAGACAGCTTTCTGATTATGTTACGGAAGTCAGAGCCTATATAACAGCCCATAAGCCAATAAAGCATATAATGTGTAAAAATTCTGTCACTGTAACTGAAGCCTTTTATAAAGAAAAGAGACAAAAGTGTAATTACAGCAGAGATAGCAAGTCCAATTGATGCAGGAAAGCTTTTGTACAGAAAAAGCCAAAGTGGAGCAAGGAAATATATCTGCATCATTACAATAACAAAATAAAACGGTGCCGCAATTGATCCGTGTATCAGATATTGAAACAAATCAGAAAAATCAAAGAAGAAATACTTTCTTATAAAAACAAAATAAAGGTAATACAGTACAGCAAAAAAAAGATACGGTAAATATATCTTTGCAATACGACCTTTAATAAAAGAAAAATAGTTAAAAGATGTATATTCAAACTTATGGGCAAATTTTATGCCTGCAGACATTACAAACCCTGGCACGGCAAAAGTCATAACTCTTGAAAATGAGAATGATATTACTGACAAAAGACTTCCTTTTTCATAAACCGAAATACTTTCAGAAAGAAGATGAATCATAACAACAAAAAAACATAAAATAACTTCAAAAAATGATATTTCAGCCAGCTTTCGTCTCACAACCATTCACATCCTTTCTTTTTTATATATTTTATTATATTAATTATGATTTGTCAAATAAATCAATAAAAATAGCAAAAATTTCATAGGTTATTTACTTTGATGCAGGATACAATAATACCGAAGACAGACAAACAAATTGTTTTTCTGAAAAAAGGGAGGTGAAACAACATGTCAAACAACAAGAGCAACAACAATTTTGTTGTACCTGAAGCAAAGGCTGCTATGGACAAATTCAAAATGGAAGCTGCTAACGAAGTAGGTGTACAGCTCAAGAAGGGTTACAATGGTGATCTCACATCAAGAGAAGCCGGTTCAATCGGTGGTCAGATGGTAAAGAAGATGATCAAAAAGTATGAACAGGACCTTGCAAACGGCAACAATCAGTAATTAACTGAATAAAGTCAGAAAAGGAAATGTTTGTTAAAATATTTATCTGAATGAAATCCGCAAATCATCTTTAACTTTTGATTTGCGGGTTTTGTTTATGTAAGGAAAGATGTGTGAAATTCTTGATTCTGAACACGAAAAAAATGATTGGAATGTATGTTTATAACGAAGACGAAGAAAAACCCTTCGGAAAAGCTACCGGAATTTGTTTTTCCAGAAACAACGGAAACGTAAATGCCTTCTGTGCGGAGACTCTGAGCCTGATACCAGTTAAAAAAACTATCCCCACAAGCTGTATAAAGTATATATCACCGGAAGGAATAGTTTTGAAAAAGAACAAAACCTATATTCAAAATAAACATGAAACCATAGCGGCACAGAATATTGCACGGGTACAAACTAAAAGAAATATCTTTAAAAAGATAAAAAGCTTCAATTTTGACTGTGAAACAGGAGAGATTATTGATATTACCGCAAAAAGAAATACCTTTGATAAAAAAGTACGGATAGCGGTTAATAAAATTGAATTAAAAGATAATACTATTTATGTGAATGATATATCTTCTGATAGTAAAATAAGCATAAAGGAGGAAATGAAATGAACAAATTTGCACTGGGTATTCTTGCAGGAACAATGGTAGGAGCGGGTGTTGCCCTTGCTATCAATCCTATGAGCAAAAAGGATATGAGAAGAGCATACCGAAAAGCAGAAAGAATGATGCAAAGAATGTCCTGTACACTTCGTGATAATTTTATGTAATAAAAAATAACAGCTGTCTGTTTTTTCAGGCAGCTGTTATTATTATTAAAATGCAACGGTAGACAGAGTATGCGGATGCGGCGGTTGAAGCATATAAGATTTGTTTTCCCATGTGCATCTCGACATTGCCGAAAATATTGCACAGGCACTAATACTAATTAATTTTTTCTGCTTCTGCTAACATATTTTCAATAAATATCCCATATCCTCTTGTCGGGTCATTAACAAATACGTGAGTAACTGCTCCAACCAACTTCCCATTCTGAATCACCGGTGACCCTGACATTCCCTGAACAATTCCGCCGGTTTTTTGTATAAGCTTTTCATCTGTTACTTTTATTATCATATTTTTTGTTGTTCCCGTGTATTGCGGAAGAAGTCTTATAATTTCAACTTCAAATTTTTCTGTATTATTTCCTTCAATGTTTGCAAGAATATAGGCTTTTCCTGTGGTAATTTCGTTTTTGTTTCCAATTGCAACAGGTGGATGGTCATGTTTTACAAAACTGTCGGAAATTTTTCCGCAAATTCCGTGCTCGGTATTTGAAAAAATTTGTCCCTGAATTTCGGCATTTTCTGAAAACACACCGTTCAGCTCACCAGGACAGCCTTTTTCGCCTTTGTCTACGGAAACAATTGTTGAATTCAAGATTTCACCGCCGTCTGTTTTTAAAATGCTTCCCGATTCACTGTCACATATTCCGTGTCCTAACGCTGCAAAAAAACCGCTTTCAGGTTCATAAAAGGTAATTGTACCGATTCCAGATGCAGCATCCTTTACCCATGCACCAATTACGGCTTTTTTGTGTTCTTTTGAAATACATGGTGTAAGGGTGGAGGTAAGCTGTTTTTCATTTCGTAAAAATAATATTTTTGTCGGATTAACACCTGCTTCTTCAACAGCATTGATTAAATCAGAAACACCAGATATTTTTTTATTGCCGACTTGCTGTATAATATCACCGTTCTTCAGACCGGCATTTTTTACAGGGCAAAGCTTTATCCCGCCATTTGTTTCTATTTCACTCATTCTTGATATCAGAACACCGTCTGTACTGAGTGTTACACCTACAGTTTTCCCGCTCGGTACAACATACTTGCACTCATCCGCAGAAAAGGCTGAAACAGCCGTGCTTTGCGCTTCATTGTGATGATTTTCAGTGTTGCCGAAGCAAAGTGTTAATGCAATTATTCCCGACAGAAAAAGCCTTTTTATTTCTGCCACAGTTTCACTTCCTTTCAGAGCTGATTGTTTTTGCTCTGTTTTATTTTATCTCAGAAGCGAAAAAAATATATTATGAAAAAAGTATATGTACATTAAAAAAAGACCATTACGGTCTTTTTTTAATATAACGAAAAATTACATATTTTTCGTTATAGAAAACATCAGACAGATTTGTTCTGTTTTTAAAAACTATCTGTTGTTGTTTTCATTATTTTTGCTGTTGTTGTTATTGTTGTTGTTATTGTTGTTGTTATTGTTGCTGTTGTTCTTGTTGTTTTCGTTACGATTGTTCTGATTTTCTTTGTTTGACATAATAAAAAACTCCTTTTATTTTTGATTTGAGATTTATCTCATAAATATTATTTGCCTAAAAAAATTTTTTATTCAATTTCGTTGCAAAAAAATTTATTTTGCATATTATAAAGTACCAAAGGAGGTTGAATGATATATGCGAAAATTCGGCACAACAAAGAGAAACCCAAATCCACCATGGCCAAACGAGCAATCAGTTGTTATGATTCCGCCGGGTTCAAAGGCTACATCGGTAGGAAAGCCGGAAAACCGTACTTATATTATGAATTCAGATTCACAACAAAACGAAAGAGAGCTGCGCCGTGATCCTATTATGAGCAACAACAGTCCTCAAAATACTTTAGCAACGCAAAAAGTAATCCCAGAGATTCAGCCACAGACATACAGCGTTTCCGATTATCTCTCAACACAAACAGGGCGGTATATAAAGGTGGAATTCCTGTTTGGTGACAATATACATATGGAAAAAAACGGAATGCTCGAAGAAGTAGGAAAGGATTTTATTGTTATACGCGAAAACGGTACCAATACGAATATCGTGTGCGCTTCCAACAAGATAAAGTTTATCAATATATATGATTATGGAAAATAATTAAAAAACCTTTAAAACTATTATCAAAAAGTAAATATATTGTAAATTTATAATTGGATATTTTTTTTAAAAAACAATAGGAATTTTGTTGATTCCTATTGTT
>JAZRIX010000034.1:0-2425 GCA_045645485.1 Clostridia bacterium
GGCCTCCGACTTCTCTTCCTGATAGGTATATCCAACAATAATATTTGAAAGTCTTTTCTTTAAATCTTCAATAGAAGATGCAAGGCAAAGCACCGCCATAATTTCAGATGCAACTGTAATATCATATCCGTCTTCACGAGGAACGCCATTTACTTTTGCACCGATACCGTCAATAACGTGACGAAGCTGACGGTCATTCATATCAACGCATCTCTTGCATGTAATACGTCTGGGGTCAATGTTAAGTCTGTTGCCCTGATAGATGTGGTTATCAAGCATAGCTGCAAGAAGGTTGTTTGCCGCACCGATTGCGTGGAAGTCACCTGTGAAATGAAGGTTGATATCTTCCATAGGTACAACCTGAGCATAGCCGCCTCCTGCCGCACCGCCCTTAACACCGAAAACGGGTCCTAACGATGGTTCGCGGAGTGCAACCATAACATTCTTGCCGATTTTCTTCATACCGTCTGCAAGACCGATTGTAGTCGTGGTCTTCCCCTCACCCGCAGGAGTGGGAGTTATTGCGGTAACAAGAATAAGTTTTGCCTTACCCTCCTTTTCCTTAAGGGGTGCAAGGTCAATTTTTGCCTTATAGTTTCCATAAAGCTCAAGATACTTTTCATCAACACCTGCAGACTTTGCAATTTCTGTAATATTCTGCATCGTGACGCTCTGAGCAATTTCTATATCTGTTTTCATTGGTAATACCTCCAATCATTAAATTAACGGGCTGTCGAGGACGCCAGCCCCTACAATCAAATAAACCACCAATCAAGTCCGAGGAAAATTTGAATTAGCTTGGGTGTTCAGCCGACCGTAGTGTACTGTATGTACATGAGGAAAGCTGAACGCTCGAGATAAACAAATTTTACTGGACTATATGTTGTAGTATTCTACTGCGGATTTGAACATACCTATGTCAAAGTTACCTTCAACATTCTTATAGAGTCCGTAGCCCCATCTTTCGGAGTGACCCATTTTACCGAGAACACGTCCGTCAGGTGATGTTATACCTTCGATTGCGAAGGTTGAACCGTTGGGGTTGTACTGAATTTCGTTGGTGGGGTTGCCCTCGAGGTCAACATACTGTGTAAGAATCTGACCGTTTTCGGCAAGCTGTTTCACAAGCTCGTCACTTGCCATAAAGCGACCTTCACCGTGCGAAATGGGAACTGTGTAGATATCGCCGACACTTGCATTTGCCATCCAGGGTGACTTGTTTGATGCAACTCGTGTGCGGACAAGTTTTGACTGGTGACGCGAAATTGTGTTATATGAAAGTGTGGGACAGTTTTCGTCTGTGTCAATAATCTTTCCGTAAGGTACAAGACCCAATTTGATAAGAGCCTGGAAGCCGTTACAGATACCGCACATCAAACCGTCACGCATATCGAGGAGTTCGGATGTTGCTTCCTTGATTTCGGGGTTACGGAAGAATGCAGTAATGAATTTTGCTGAACCGTCAGGTTCGTCACCGCCTGAGAAACCGCCGGGGATAAATACAATCTGTGATTCATTGAGCTTCTTTGCAAAGGCTTCAACTGATTCGGAAATTGCCTGAGGAGTCAGGTTGTTAATAACAAAGATTTCAGGTTCTGCACCTGCATCACGCATAGCCTTTGCACTGTCAAATTCACAGTTTGTTCCGGGGAATACGGGAATAAGAACCTTTGGCTTTGCAACACCGATTTTGGGTGTAACAACTGATTTTGCTTCATAATTAAATGCAGGGATTTCCTTCTTCTCTGTTTCAATATTGCAGGAGTAAATCTTTTCGAGCTTGTCTTCGTAAGCCTTTGAGATTTCGCACATACAAACAGCTTCGCCGCCGTATACAATAGCCTTCTTCTCGGTTGTTGTACCAAGAACAATGCCTGCATCTGTATCCATACCCAGTTCTACAACAAATGAACCGTAGCTGTAACCGAAGATATCATCAAGTGAAATACCGTCAGCATATTCAAAGCCGATACCGTTACCCATTGTCATCTTCATAACAGCTTCAGCTACACCGCCGTATGTGGGTGTATATGCCGCAACTGCCGCACCGCTACGAACAAGCTCTGTAACCTGTCTGAAGCAAGCAAGGAGACTTTCTGTCACAGGAAGACCGTTCTTGTCATATTCGGGCTTAATCCATACAACCTTGTTTCCTGCCTTCTTGAATTCAGGTGAAATGATGTTGTCAACATTTTCATCAGTAACAGCAAATGAAACAAGTGTTGGAGGAACGTCAATATTTTCAAAAGTACCGCTCATTGAGTCCTTGCCGCCGATTGCCGCAATTTCAAGGTTCTTCTGTACATCAAACGCACCGAGAAGTGCCGCCATGGGCTTGCCCCAACGTGCAGGGTCTTTTTTGGGTTTTTCAAAGTATTCCTGGAATGTGAGATATACATCCTTGAACTTTGCACCTGTTGCAACC
>JAZRIX010000035.1:0-55258 GCA_045645485.1 Clostridia bacterium
CGAAAGTGGGCATTTGATGTTAAAATATTCATGGAAAATGACTCCTTCTGATATATGTTTTTCTTGGTCGTTAAACATTATATCATATTTGGAGTTCATTTTCCTTTTTATTTGTCACCCATCAATTGTATCACAACAAAAAGACTAGAGATTTACGTTATTTATGCAGAAAATAATAAATTTTCAAAAAGGTCTTGAAATTTTTGTTTGAGAGTGTTATAATGTGTAAAAATAAATAGAAAACGGGAGCTTGTAGTACAGGCTGAGAGGAAGGTATAACCTTCGACCGAGAACCTGATTTGGATAATGCCAACGTAGGGATGCCTGAACACAAGCTTTGGGAATATCGTAGTTTATATTGGAAGTTACCAAATCGGTAGCTTCCTTTTTTATTTGTACGGAGGTGAAATTTTTTATCCGAGAGAATCGGACGGATATCAGGCGAGCGTCTTTTGTCTTGTAGTTTGCGATGGGAACCCGTGTTTCGGGGTGAGAGGAGAAAAGTGATTCTCGACCGAGCAAGGCTTGTGCCTTGTATAATAACAAGAAAAGAGGAATTTCAAATGACTAATTCAAAAAATTTACTGAAAATGATTGTACTTTCAATGCTTATTGCTATTGGCGTAGTAATTTCCCCAATACTCAGAGTTGAGGGAATGTGTCCAATGGCACATTTTATCAACATAGTATGTTCCGTGTTTTTGGGACCTTGGTATTCGCTTTTGTGTGCCACGCTCATAGGCATTATCCGTATGGTTACAATGGGAATACCACCCATTGCTTTGACAGGTGCGATATTCGGTGCATTTCTCTCAGGTGTTTTTTATCGGATATCAAAAGGTAAAATCATTTTTGCGGTAATCGGAGAAATTATAGGAACAGGCATTATTGGTGCTGTTATTTCATACCCCGTTATGAATTTTATCTGGGGCAAGGAAGGTCTTTCGTGGCTGTTTTATGTTCCGTCATTTATATGTGGAACACTTATCGGCGGAAGCATAGCGTATGTGTTTTTACGCAAATTTGCTGATAACGGAATGCTTGAACGGATACAAAATATGCTTGCATCAAAAAGCTATCATGACGAAAGCACTTTGCTTTCAAACACTTTAACCATTGGGGCATTAGGTGCAATTTTGTTTGTGGTGATTGAAATTTTGTCAGGAATATTCAAATTTACATCGCACATATTTGATGTTTTGCCCTATGTTTCTCTTGCAGTGTGTGTTTTTTCGGCAATCATATATTATGTTTTCAAGAAGGTGAAAAAGGAATGAAGGATATAATCTGCAACATTCGGGAGAATGTTAAGAAACAAAAACCTCTTATTCATTGTATCACAAACCCAATATCCATAAATCAATGTGCAAATGCCATACTTTCCGTAGGAGCAAAACCTATTATGGCAGAGCACCCGAAGGAAGTTTGTGAAATAACCGATGCATCGAACGGACTTATGCTCAATATGGGCAATATCACAGATGCGAGAATGGAATCTATGATGCTGTCTCTTGACAGAGCAAAGGGAAAAGGTATTCCTGTCTTGCTGGATGTTGTGGGGATAGCTTGTTCAAGATTCAGAAGGAACTATGCTTCTGAGCTTTTGAAAATATCTGTACCCTCTGTTATAAAGGGAAATTATTCTGAAATTGCGGCTTTGCATAACGCGGAATATTTTTCTCGGGGCGTGGATGCAGATGCTTCTCTTGATGTGTGTTATATCACAAAAGCGGCAAAGGAGCTTGCCTCAGAATTGCAAACGGTTATTCTTGCAACGGGAGAAACGGATATTATAACAGACGGAAAAAGGGTTGTTTATGTTAAAAACGGAACACCTCAGCTTGCTTCTGTTACAGGAACGGGATGTATGCTTGGTGCTTTATGCACTGCTTTTTTGACGTTGCTTGTGCCTATGGATGGAGCTGTATCGGCTTGTGTGTATTTTGGTATATGCGGAGAAACGGCAAAAACAGATAAAGGCAACGGTAGTTTTATGGTGAACCTGACAGATAAGATTTCACTGCTCAGCAAAGACGAAATATCAAAGTATATGAATATGGAGGAAAATAATGAACGAAAAACGAACCTCAGTTTTTGAGAATGGATTGATTTGGTTTGGGGCCGCGGTTTCCATTGCGGAAATTTTGACAGGAACATATTTTGCACCCTTGGGATTTGCACGGGGGTTGCTTGCGGTATTATTTGGTCATATTATTGGATGCATAATGCTTTTTCTTGCAGGGCTAATTGGCGGTAAAACCCGAAAAAGTTCAATGGAAACCGCAAAATCAAGTTTTGGTTATAAGGGTGCTTTGCTTTTTGCAGCCGTTAATATAATTCAGCTCGTGGGTTGGACTGCTATTATGATTTATGACGGTTCTCTTGCGGCAAACAGTATTTTGAGTATTGGCAGCGGAGTGTGGTGTATTATAATTGGTGCACTCATTGCCTTGTGGATTATAATTGGAATTAAAAATCTCGGCAAAGTAAATACAGTTGCAATGTTGGCTCTGTTTGTTCTGACCCTTGTACTTAGTTTCATTATTTTTGGAAAAGAAACTATACACAACATTGACAGCGACAGTATAACATTCGGTGCGGCTGTTGAACTTTCTGTTGCAATGCCTCTTTCGTGGCTGCCGCTTATCAGTGATTACACAAGAGAAGCCGAAAAGCCTGTTAAAGCAACTGCAGTCAGTGCGGTTACATACGGCATAGTCAGTTGCTGGATGTACATAATCGGTATGGGCGGGGCAATTTTTACCGCAGAAAGCGACATAGCACAGATTATGGTGAAATCAGGTCTTGGTATTGCAGGTCTTGTCATAATTGTATTTTCAACGGTAACCACAACATTCCTTGATGCATATTCTGCCGGAGTTTCGGGCGAGACCATAACCGCAAAAGCAAACAGTAAATGGCTGGCTGTCACGGTTACGGTTATAGGTACTGTGGGAGCAATACTTTTCCCTATAACGGATATTACTGACTTTTTATATTTTATAGGTTCGGTATTTGCTCCGATGATAGCCATTCAGATTGCTGATTTCTATATATTGAAGGGAAATAAGGAGCATATGAAATTCAGTATCAAAAATATAGTTATATGGTTTGTTGGCTTTGTTATTTACAGACTATTAATGAAGGTTGATATTATTGTGGGAAGCACACTTCTTGATGTAGTTATAACCATAATTGTTTGTGTTGCAGCAGGTTCTTTTGGAAAAATGAATACGGAGGGAAAGTCAAAATGAAAAAAACGGATACAAGGATATATTTTATAACTGACAGCACAGGCTACTCTGAAGAAGATTTTCTTTTTCGTGCAGAAGAAGCATTAAAAGGGGGAGTAACGTTTATGCAGCTCCGTGAAAAAGAAAAATCCACAAGAGAATATATCCGGCTTGCCGAAAAAGTTCACAGTATGACAAAAAAGTATAATGTTCCGCTGATTATTGACGATAGAGTTGATGTGGCACTTGGCATAGATGCGGAGGGGGTACACTTAGGTCAGAGTGATATGCCCGTGTATATGGCAAGAAAACTACTGGGGGACAGCAAGATTATCGGTGCAACCGCCAAAACCGTTGGACAAGCAAAAGAAGCTTATGAACAAGGTGCGGACTATCTTGGAGTAGGTGCTGTTTTCCCCACAACTACAAAGGTTAAGACGGTGCTGACCCCGCTCAGCACATTAAAGGATATTTGTAATGCGGTTCCCATTCCTGCCAATGCTATCGGAGGGCTTAATAAAGACAATATTGATGTTCTTGAAGGAATACCAATTGCGGGAATTTGTGTTGTATCTGCAATTATGAAAGCAGAAAGCCCCAAAATGGCTGCAGCAGAGCTGATAAAAAAAGCAAAGGAGTTGGGATTATGGAAAGAGGAAAACAAATGAAAACTGCATTGACTATTGCAGGAAGCGATTCAAGCGGCGGTGCAGGTATTCAGGCGGATATAAAAACTATGACCATGAACGGTGTTTATGCAATGAGTGCCATTACGGCACTTACTGCTCAGAATACTCTTGGGGTAAGGGCGATTCTGGATTCTACACCTGAATTTCTAAAAGAACAGCTTGATGCAGTATTTGAAGATATTTTCCCTGATAGCGTAAAAATCGGGATGGTATCATCAAGTGAACTTATAAACGTAATTGCCGACAGGCTTAATTTCCACAAGGCAAAAAATATCGTTGTAGACCCTGTAATGGTTGCCACAAGCGGTTCTGCACTCATTAAGACGGAGGCAATAAGCACATTGGTTTCAAAGCTTTTGCCCATTGCAACGCTTGTAACTCCCAATATCCCTGAAGCGGAAATTTTATCCGATATGAAAATTTTTGATAAAGAGGGGATGATTAAAGCGGCAAAATATATGGGAGAAAAATATCGGTGCAGTGTTCTGCTGATAGGCGGTCACAGTATAAACGATGCAAACGACCTTTTGTGCGAAAACGGCAGAATTATATGGTTCGATGGAAAACGAATTGACAATCCCAACACTCACGGAACGGGGTGTACACTGTCTTCTGCCATTGCATCAAATCTTGCCAAAGGATATAGCCTTGCAGAGTCGGTAAAAAAAGCAAAGGATTACATATCTGAAGCACTTGCAGAAGGTCTTGATCTGGGAAATGGTTCAGGACCGATGAAACATAATTTCGGCTTATCTGATAGGTATTACAGATAAGTCATAAGGTGCCGCGTTAAGCGGCACCTTCCTTGGAAAGCTTGTTACACAAGCTTTATAAATTCTTCTCTGATAAAATATCCCTGACTGTGATTGCAAACAGGACAGATGAGTGGGGCGTTTTTGCCTTCGGCTACGTGACCGCAGTTGAGACAAGCCCACGAAACAGATTCATCAGATACAAAAAGTTTATCCTGTTCAAGAAGCTCCGCAAACTGTCTGAAACGGTCTCCGTGGAGTTTTTCAATTTTAGCAATATTTGTAAAGAGCTTTGAAATCTGCAAAAAGCCTTCATCCTCGGCCACTTGAGCAAAGCTTTTGTAGACATCATCGTGTTCTTCATATTCGTTTTTTTCTGCCCAGCGAAGAAGGGAAGAAACGGAATCCGAAACATTTATTGGATACGCACCTTCGATTGCTATATTTTCTCCTGACAGAGTTTTGAGATTGTTGTAAAAAAGTTCAGCGTGTTCTTTTTCCTGCCCTGCAGTGAAAGTGAACACTGCTTCAATAATATGAAGATTTTGTTTTTTTGCTTCGCCTGCAGCAAAGGTATAACGGTTGCGTGCCTGACTTTCGCCTGCAAAGGCTCTCATAAGATTTATTTTTGTTTTACTTTCTGAAAATTCAACAGACATATTTTTCCTCCTATTTTGTATTTTATGGAATTATTATGTGCGATTTATTCAATAATATGCTTGCGTATAAAATTTTTCTGTGTTAGAATTAATATGTGCATAGAGGAGGAAACACATATGGCAAAACAAAAAAAATGGAGCCTGAGGAATATCAGAAAGCAAGCCAATGAAAGCAAGGGCGTTTTTCTTGTATATGTTCTTTTGAGAATTATTGTTGTTGCTGCCATGACAATTTCGTGTATAAGAGGCAATTACGAGAACCTTTTTTACTGCGGTCTTGCCCTGGTGCTTTTTTTGCTTCCTGCAGTATTTGAAAAGAATTTCGGAATTGATATTCCGGGTGTACTTGAGGGTATCATTCTTTTTTTTATTTTTGCATCTGTTGTACTTGGTGAAATGGGAAATTACTATACAAGGTTTCCTTTATGGGATACTATTTTGCACACACTGAACGGCTTTTTGTGTGCAGCCGTTGGATTTGGTCTTGTGGATATACTCCACAGAACCAACAGGGAAAATTTCAAATTGTCTCCGTTTTTTCTTGCTTTGGTGGCTTTTTGTTTTTCTATGACAATCGGAGTGTTGTGGGAATTTTTTGAATGCGGTATGGATGTGTTTTTTGGCAAGGATATGCAAAAGGATATGGTGATAAGCTCAGTTATTTCGACTTATCTCAGCGAAAACACAAAGGAACCTATGGTTCTTGAAAATATAAAACAGCTTGCGGTAAACGGAAAAGACCTTGGCATAGAGGGATATCTGGATATCGGACTTTATGATACGATGAAGGACCTTCTGGTAAATTTTGCAGGGGCAATTGTATTCAGTGTAATAGGATTTTTCTATGAAAAAAACAGAGAAACAAGCCGATTTGCAAAGCTGTTTATCCCTACTCTCAGAAGCTTTGAGGAAGAGAAAGAAAATGAAGAAAGAAAGACAGAAAAACAGTAACAGAATAGCTCTTGCTGCTGCCCTTATGGTTTTGTGTGCATGGGTAGCCATACCCGGACCTGTGCCATTTACCCTTCAGACCTTTGGGGTATTTGTAACAGCAGGTCTGCTTGGTGAGAAAAAGGGTTCCGCTGCGGTGCTTATATATATTCTGCTTGGAGCTATAGGAATTCCTGTTTTTTCAGGCGGACGCGGGGGAGTAGGCATAATTGCGGGTGAAACGGGCGGATATATTATCGGTTTTTTGCCTGCGGTTTTTGTTGGAGGTATTTTGTGCAAAAAAAACCGTAACAGCATGGCGTGGATTTGCTTTTCCCTGACTGCTTCACTTGTTATATGTTATATAACGGGCGGAGTCTGGGCATTTTGTATGTTCTTTTCTGCAAATCCTGTTGCGGGGGCTGTAACGGTTTTATCAAAGCATATATTGTCATTTATAATTCCCGATGTACTGAAGCTTGTACTGGCGGCCTTTTTAATAAAAAAGCTGACGGTACACGGATTTCGGGCGTGAAAGAGGCTTTTTTCAAGCTTCCTGTACGGATAGGCTTGTTCCAAAAAGCTTCATTCCGTTTTGACGTGTTATTCTTATTACATCATTTACTGGTAATTCTTTTATCTCTGCTATTTTTTCTGCAATGCGGTAAACCATACTGCTGTCATTTCGTTGTCCGCGAAAAGGCTCAGGTGCCATATACGGGCAGTCAGTTTCTATAAGAAGTCTGTCAATTGGTATTGCACGGACAGCTTCAACGGCACGGCGGGCATTTTTGAAGGTCAGAACTCCGGTGAAGGAAATATATAGACCCATTTTCAATAGCTCCCTTGCGGTTTCGGCACTGCCTGAAAAGCAGTGAACAACGCCGTTGTTGATTCCTTTTTCTTTGAGTATGGCAAGACATTCCCCCTTGGAATCGCGGTCGTGGATTACTACGGGCATATTCAAATCTTTTGCCATATCAAGCTGTACTCTCAGCCAGTGCTTCTGAAGGTCGGGGTCTGCATCATCGTAGTGATAATCCAGTCCGATTTCACCGATTGCAACAACCTTTGGATGCTTCGAAAGTGTACGGAGAGTCTCAATATCGGTGTCGGTCATAGAAAGTACATCGCTGGGATGGACTCCTACTGTTGCATAAATAAAATCGTATTTTTCTGCCAGATCTATGGCGGCATACGAAGACTCTATATCGGCGGCAATATTATTTACGATGCCGACGTTTGAGTTTTTTATTTTTGCTATTATGTCCTCACGGTCCCCGTCAAACATACGGTCGTCCAGATGAGCGTGTGTATCGTAGAGTAAATTCATATATCTTTCTCCAAGCTGAAAATTGAGGCTGTTGCAAATTGTTATGAATGCAACAGCCCGTTTTTGTTTATAAATTATTTCTGCTTTTTCACAAAAGTTTCTATTCTGTCCAGTGCCTTGTTGATATTGTCCAGAGAATATGCATAAGAACAGCGAATGTGTCCCTCGCCGCAGTTGCCGAAGGCTGTTCCGGGAATAACTGCAACCTTCATATCGTAGAGCAGCTTTTCGCAGAAGTCGTTGGATGAAAGTCCTGTGGATTTTATGGACGGGAAGGCATAAAAGGCACCTTCGGGTTCAAAACAGTCCAGACCCATATCATTAAAGCCTTTTACAATAATTTTTCTGCGGTCGTCGTATTCTTTACGCATCATTTCAATATCGCTGTCGCCGTTGCGCAAGGCTTCGATTGCAGCATATTGAGCAGTTGTAGGAGCTGACATTATGGCATATTGATGAACCTTTGTCATTTGAGTAATTATATCAGGATGACCGCAGGCGTAGCCAAGTCTCCATCCTGTCATAGCATAAGCCTTTGAAAATCCGCTTACCACAACGGTACGGTCATACATACCGTAGATTTCTGCCATAGAAACGTGCTTTCTTCCGTATGTAAGCTCAGAATATATCTCATCGCTCAGAATCATAATGTTATGTTTTCTCAGAACTTCAGCGATAGCCTCAAGGTCTTCGCGGGTCATAATTCCGCCCGTGGGGTTGTTGGGGTAGGGAAGGACAAGAACCTTTGTCTTGTCGGTAATAGCCGAGATAAGAGCATCGGCTGTAAGCTTGAAGCTGTTTTCTGCAGTAGTGAGTACGGGAACAGCTACACCTCCGCAAAGCTGAGTAATAGGCTTGTAGCAAACAAAGCTGGGTTCGGGGATAAGAACCTCATCTCCGGGTTCAATAACCGTGCGGAGGAAGATGTCAATAGCTTCACTTCCGCCAACCGTAACAATTGTCTGGGTCATTGCATCATAGGTCAAATTGAAACGGCGTTCCATATAGTTTGAAATTTCATGGCGAAGCTGTGAAAGACCGCGGTTCGGTGTATAGTGAGTATGTCCTTTTTCAAGGGAATATACTCCTTCATTGCTGATATGCCAAGGTGTGACAAAGTCAGGTTCTCCAACACCGAGAGAAATAACATCATCCATTTCAGCGGCAATATCAAAAAAACGTCTTATGCCTGACGGGGGAATAGCGGTGACAGCTTTGCTCAGAAAGTCATTTGGGTTGAAGGTCATATAGATATAACCTCCCTTTCGTCTTCTTTTTTAACAGCGTATACGATACCGTCACTTTTATATCTTTTGAGAACAAAGTGTGTTGCTGTGTCAAGAACAGCTTCCATTGTGGAAAGATGATCTGAAACAAACGTTGCAATTTCCTGAATACTGTTGGCTTCAACAATAAGTCCAAGGTCATAATGACCGCTCATAAGATTCAGGGATTTAACCTGAGGATATTGATAAATACGTTCTGCAATGCGGTCAAAACCGCAGTTACGCTGAGGTGAAACCTGAATTTCTATGTATGCGTTAACAGACTGTTTTTCCTGAAGATTGTTCCAGTTAATAATTGCACCGTAACCAAGGATTGTACCTTCCTTTTCGAGATTGTCAATAATGGCGGCAACTTCTGAGGTGGTCATATCGGTCATAGTGGCGATTTGCTCAAGGGAGAGCTTACAATTCTTGTGAATAATATCAATTACTTTTTTTTCTTTTTTCTGGTCTGACATAAATAACAGCCTCCTGTTCAGCCTTACGTGGCTTTTTTATACAGAATTAGTATACCATTTTTTTTACAATTAGTCAATTAAATATCAATAATATATTAATTAAATTAATCGAAACCTCATGATATGACAAAAAACTATTGCATTTTTTGATAAAATGATGTAAACTCAAAGAAGTTGTAATAAAAAATTTACAATTGCTTTAAAATGAGTTTAAAATGTTGTGATAGAATAGAAAAATCAAAGAATAAAGAGGTGATTTTTTGAATCGAAGACAAAAAGTAGATTCGCAGTACATGGGAAATTTCCCTGAAGAGAAAAAAAGAAAAAAACGGGCAAAGTCATTTTTGGATGGACTTTGGATAAATAAAAGACCGTTGGTTTTGGGGAAAGCTTTTAGAAAAAAACATAAGCAGAAGATGATTCCTGGGGTCGGGATAGCGTTTGCGGTGATTGCGGTATACTGTACGGTTGAAATTTTTGGTATCGGGATAGGATATGACGTAACTGTGGACGGTGAATATGTGGGTCTTGTTTCTGAAAAGAAAATAGCATTTGATGCTATTGAGAGTGCAAGACTTGTTGTCAAAGAACAGCTCGGTGAAGATGCGGAGTTCGAAAAAACTCCTGCTTTTGCTTACAGATTAATAACAAAAAGAAATCTGTCAGATAAAGAAGAAATCTGCAGTGAGCTTCTTTCAAATGTGGATTCGCTGACAAACGGTTATATGCTGTGTATAGACGGTGCGGATGTTTTGGGGCTTTCGAGCCGCGAAGAAGCAGAAGAACTGTTAAAAAACTACAGACAGAAGTATGTCGGAGAGACAATTACCGATGATATGGCGGTGGACTTTTGTGAAAATGTAGAAATAAAAAAAGAGTTCTTTCATATTTCAAAGCTTGAGAATATGGAACAAGCTGCTGAAATTCTTGAAAACGGCAAAAAAGAGGTCAGAAGCTATACCGTTCAGAAGGGTGAAAGAATAAAAACCATTGCCGACAAATTCGGTACATCCATTGAACATATTCTGGCAATGAACAAAGGTGTTGGTGAAACACTTAATGAGGGCATGGAGCTTCGGTTTGAACAGCGTGTTCCGCTTTTATCCGTGCGCAGTGTACAAACAGTTGCCATTACAGAGCCTGTTGATTATGATATTGAAAAAATTAAAGATGATTCCTCCTATGAGGATGAGGTTAAAATCACAAGAAGAGGCTCAAAAGGTGCAGAAAAGGTGCTTGCCCGTATCACAAAGGTCAACGGTGTAGAAACCGAAAGAAGTGTTCTTGACAGAGAAACAATCTACGGACCTGTAAAACAGATAGAAAAGGTAGGAACAAAAAAACGTCCTGCAACAACGGGTTCAGGAGCGTTTATAAATCCGTCTTTTGGCGTACTTTCTTCACGCTACGGTTCCCGATGGGGCAGAAACCATAACGGAATTGATATTGCAGGTGCACACAACACTGATATCAAGGCGGCAGACGGCGGAGTTGTTACTTATGCGGGCTGGATGTCGGGATATGGAAATTATGTCACCGTAGATCATGAAAACGGCTATCAGACGGCATATGCACATTGTTCATCGCTGTGTGTAAGCGTGGGAGCACGTGTGGCAAAAGGTGATGTGATTGCCAAAATGGGCAGTACCGGAAGAAGTACGGGAACACATCTGCATTTTGAGGTAAAGAAAAATGGGGTGTTTGTGAATCCCCTTGAATTTGTCACTTATTAGAGAAAACAAGTAAAAACAAAGGACAAAGGGTTGATGAAAATATTTTGTTAGCCCATGGAGGTGCAAGGAAATGGACAAAAAGATTTTGGTTGTAGACGATGAAAGACCAATTGTAGAGATTCTAAAGATTAATCTTCAGAAAGAGGGTTATGTTGTTTTTGAAGCATATGATGGTGAAGAAGCTGTAAACAAGGCTATGGTGGTAGAGCCTGATCTTGTTTTGCTTGACGTTATGCTTCCAAAGCTTGACGGCTTTTCCGTGTTGAAGAAAATCCGTGAAAAATCTTCGGTTCCGATTTTGATGCTTACGGCTCGTGAAGAGGAATTTGACAAGGTTCTGGGACTGGAGCTGGGTGCGGATGATTATATAACAAAACCCTTCAGCATCCGTGAACTTATGGCAAGAGTAAAAGCCAATATGAGAAGAACAGAAACGGATTTTGCCGACCGTCGGGAAAAAGAGGTTGAAAAGCTTGAAATCGGTTGCTTTGTGCTTGACTATAACAGATATGAGTTATACAAAAACGGCAAGCTTATTGATATTACAATCAGAGAATTCGATTTGGTAAAATTTCTTGCAAGCCAGCCCAATAAAGTTTTTTCAAGACAGAATCTGCTGGAAAGTGTATGGGGTTATGAATATTACGGTGATGACAGAACTGTGGATGTTACGGTGAGACGTCTTCGCGAAAAGGTAGAGGATGATCCGTCAGAACCAAGATATATTATGACAAAGCGCGGCGTTGGCTATTATTTTCAGTCCTGATGCTGAGTATTACGGTTGTGGCTGTTGGAAAGCTGAAAGAAAAGTTTTATTCGGCAGCCATAGAGGAATATTCAAAAAGACTTTCTGCATACTGCCATTTTGAAATAGTTGAGGTCAAGGATGAGAAAACGCCTGAAAATCCTTCTTTTAACGAAAAAAATGTTGTTCTTGAACGCGAAGCAGAACGTATTTTGCAAAAGATACCAAAGGGTGCAAAGGTAATGACTCTTTGCGTGGAAGGAAAGCAGATGTCTTCGGAAAACTTTGCTGAAATGATTTCCCGTTGCACAGTAGAAGGAACAAGCAGACTTGTTTTTGTTATAGGAGGGTCTATGGGACTTTCTGAACGGGTAAAGAGTATTTCGGATTTAAGGCTGAGTTTTTCTGAAATGACATTTCCGCATATGCTTATGAGAGTTATACTTGCTGAGCAGATTTACAGAGGATTCACAATTATTAGCGGAAAAACATATCACAAATAAGACACAGCAAAAAACATAAGAAAATGGTTTTTTTATTCTGAAGCACAACGGACAAAACAAAAATCCCGTCATTGAAAATGACGGGATTTTATACTTGAATTATTTCAGAATGTAGACCTTTACCTGACGTCTTCCAAAGTTGAGTGCTTCTGAACGTGAGTTGAAACAGAGGTCTATGCGGTTTCCTTTGATTGAACCGCCTGTATCTGCTGCAACAGCGTTTCCGTAGATGTAGGAACCGTCAGAACATTCAATATAAAGCCTTGAACCCAAAGGAATAATTCTGGGGTCAACAGCAACAACACCGTATTGTGCACGTGCCCCTGTGGCTGTAATGCCATAACTCGGATGGGAAGGTGACTTTCCGCAGCTTGATGCATCATATGCAGTTGCGGTCATAGGAATAACCTTGCTGTATGAAAGATTTCCGCTACGTGAGGTTTTTACTGCAGCTGTTGTAACTGTTTTTGCTACCTTTGCGGGTGTAGAAGTCTTTTTTGCAACTACCGGAGCTTTTTGTACGGGTTTCTTTGTACCTACTTCGGTAATCTGAGCAATTGCTTCTGAAACAACCTTTTCTTTTACAGCTTCACGCTTGATTTCAACACCGTCTTCATAGTAAACCTTGTATGAAACGGTTTTTTTACCGGGGGCACCTGCCTGAATAACCTTGCGGTTTCCGACAGCAAGAGAACTGTTTTTGCGTTCCTGACTTTCGTAAGGAATTTCTTCTGTAACTTCAAGAACTTTTTCAGCAAGATGTATAACTGTGATTTCTTCAAAATCTGCAACCTTTTTGTCAGGTGCAGGTGTGATTTTGTCACTGTCTTTTGCTTCGTAACCAAGTTCATCAAGTACTTCACGAACAGTACGCTTTGTTGCCATATGCTGAGTGGTCTTTCCTTTTGCAGTAATGCTTACGGGAAAGGCTCTGTATATCTGGATTTCCATATTGTTCTTGACAGGAGCCTTGACATCAACGTTAAGCTTGTCGCTTGTGCCAAGTATAAGACCTTCTGCTGCCAGAACATCTTCAACTGATTTTTTGAATGTAACAACTTCTTTTCCGGAATTATCTCCGTCAACAATTGTTATGTGCTTGCATGAAAGAAGAGTTGTGCAAACAACGCTTACAGACAAGAGTACAAAAGCTGCTGAAATGAAGATATTCCGTTTGGCTGATGAGGATAATTTAATCAGTCTATCCTTCAGTCCTTTAAACATCGAATCACCTCTGTTAAATTTTAATCGGGCAAGTATTTCCACATTGCACCATAGGTAATTATACCCGATTATTGCCTGAAAAGCAAATTTGATTATACCGAATTAATCCAATTTAACCCTTTTGATTTTGAAAAATGGAGTTCAAAAAGGTGAATCATTTTGAAATTCCCCCGTTTTCTCCCGTTTCCTCTCGTTTCCTCAGGATTGATACAGGAATTTACAAAATCTGACAAATAAGGACGGGGTTGAAATATAAGGAATAATTTGCTATAATAAGTTTGCAAGGCAAACTCAATGAATTGCATCTTGCAATGCATTAAGAAACATTCATTATGATGAGGACAAATATATGAAAAATGTAACAATCCACCCATTCGAAAGAGTGGATGACCTTCAGACAAAAAACAATCTGCAGCTTATTCAGAATCCTGAATGGTTCTGTTTTGGTGTTGATGCTGTTTTGCTTGCGGATTTTGCTTCAAAAACAGTAAAGACACATACAGAGGTTCTGGATTTGTGTACGGGCAATGGTATTGTGCCGCTGTTGCTGCATGAAAAATCCTCTGCTGACCACATAACGGGTCTTGAAATTCAGGCTTGTGTTGCTGAAATGGCACAAAGAAGTATCTGCCTCAACGGACTGGAAGAAAAGATAACAATAAAGACAGGTGACCTCAGAGATGCAGTTGAAATTTTTGGTACAGAAAGGTTTGACAATATTACTTGCAATCCGCCTTACAAAGAAAATAACGGCGGTTTGAAAAATGCTACTGATATAGTTACTGTTGCAAGGCACGAAATTTTTTGTAATCTTGAAGATATAATCGGAGTCAGTGCAAAATGTCTCAAGCCTTATGGGAAGCTTTGTATGATACACAGACCCGAAAGACTTGCTGATATTATATGTCTTATGCGAAAATACAGACTTGAGCCAAAAAGACTCAGATTTGTACATCCGTCGCCTTCCAGGACTGCTAATATGATACTTATTGAAGGTGCAAAGTACGGAAATCCCAAGCTGTTTCTTGAACCGCCGTTATATGTATATAGTAATGAAGGAACATACTCGGATGAAATCAACGAAATATACGGAAGAGAGGCAAAGAAAATATGAATGGAAAACTTTATTTGTGTCCGACACCTATAGGAAATCTTTCGGATATAACCTTCAGAACTCTGGAGGTTTTGAAATCGGTGGATTTGGTTGCGGCGGAGGATACAAGAAATACCCTGAAGCTTTTGAATTACTTTGATATAAATATTCCCCTGACAAGCTATTATGAGCATAACAAAGCACGAAAGGGCGGAGTTCTTGTTGAAAAACTCAAAGAAGGACAGAATGTCGCTTTGGTTTCTGATGCAGGTATGCCGGCAATTTCAGACCCCGGGGAGGACTTGGTAAGACTGTGTATTGAAGAAGGCATAGAGATTGTACCTCTGCCCGGAGCCTCAGCATTCACCTGTGCTCTTGTTGCATCAGGAATGCCGACGGGGAGGTTTTCTTTTGAAGGCTTTCTCACTATGAACAAGAGAAACCGCAGGATTCATCTTGAAGAAGTGAAAAATGACAAGAGAACCCTTATTTTCTATGAAGCACCGCACAAGCTTCTTTCAACCCTGAAGGATATGCTGGAGGTCTTTGGAGACAGAGAGATTGTCCTAGCACGTGAGCTTACAAAAAAATTTGAAGAATTTTTCAGAACAACTTTGTCAGAAGCTATTATTCATTATGAAGAAAACCCGCCAAAAGGGGAATTTGTTCTTATTATAAAAGGCAAGGACCAAGCAGAGCTTGAAGAGGAAATGCGAGAAAATCTGCAGTCACCTGAGGAATTGCTGATACAGTATGCAAAAGATGGTGCAAGAGGAAAAGAACTGGTCAACAAGGTTGCAGACCTTGTAAAGCTGCCAAAACGTGAAGTTTATGATATCTATTTGAGAATAAAGGATAGTTTGTAAATTGTGAAGGAGTAGTAAGTATGAATAAGAAAGTTTTGATTGTTGATGATGAAAAAAACATATGTGAGCTTATACGGCTTTATACTGAAAAAGAAGGTTATGTAACATTTTCGGCATATGACGGTGAGGATGCTGTAAGATTATTTAAGGAAAAAAAGCCTGACATTGTAATTCTCGATATAATGCTTCCTAAAAAGGACGGTTGGCAAGTGTGCCGCGAAATCAGAGCTATGGGGAATACTCCCATCATAATGCTTACGGCAAAGGGCGAGCTTTTTGATAAGGTTCTGGGTCTTGAACTTGGTGCCGATGATTATATGGTAAAGCCCTTTGAACCAAAAGAGCTGGTAGCAAGAATAAAGGCTGTTTTGCGCAGAGGTACGGGAAGTGAAAGTCCTGAGGAGTCACAGAATGTTCTGGAATTTGACGGACTTGTTATAAATCACGATACCTATGAAGTATATCTTCACGGACAGTTGCTTGAAATGCCGCCCAAGGAATTTGAACTGCTATATTTCCTTGCCAGCAATGCAAACAAGGTTTTCACAAGAGATCAGATTCTGGATGAGGTATGGGGTTATGAATATTTCGGTGAATCCCGTACCATTGATGTTCACATAAAAAGAATACGTGAAAAAATTGAGGCAAATCAGCAGGAAAATTCTTCGTGGGTATTGAGGACAATCTGGAGTGTGGGATACAAGTTTGAGGTTAAATTTTAATCCTTGTAGTGAAAAGGTTGTAGAATATGAAAAAAAACATACTTGCAAAAATATTTTTGAATAATGTTATTATAATTGTAGGAAGTATGCTTATACTTGCCTTATCAGGCTTTGCAATTATTGCTCATACAGAATATTCTGCCCGTATAGAGACCCTGAAGGATAATGCAAAGGCAATTTCAAAGTTTATCGACAGCGGAGTTGCTCCGGAGAGTCTTGAAAACTTTCTGTACGGATTTTCGCGAAGTACCAACAAAAATATACTTATTATAAATGACCGTGGAAGAATTATAATGGAATCAACGGTTGAAGGCTTTTATAATCGGGAAATTGATACAGTAGAAAAAAGATTCTGTGATGATGTCCTGACAGGAAAGGAAAACGTTGAAAAGGGTACTCTGGGCGGTGTTTATTCTTCGGATATGTATACACTTCAGCTTCCGGTTTTTCAACAACAAAATGGGAATATTGTGGGGGCAATTTTCATCAGTATGCCTGTACCTGAGATGATGGAACTTCAGGGAAAGCTTTTTGGCTTGATGAGCCTGGCGTTTTTGGGAGTTTTGCTGATTTCGTTTCTGTTTTCATATGCTCTGTCAAAGAGAATATCCCGTCCTATCAAAAAGATGGAGTCTGCAGTAAAGGATTTTGCAAACGGTGATTTTTCCAGCAGAGTGGAATTGGAGGAGGAAGGCAGTATTGATGAAATTGAAAATCTGAAAAAAGCTTTCAATGATATGGCATTTCACCTTGAAAAAGCGGAGGATATAAGAAACAACTTTATCTCTGACGTATCCCACGAACTGAGAACTCCTATGACTACAATAGGCGGTTTTGTTGACGGTATACTGGACGGAACGGTGCCTGAAGATAACAGAACAGAGTATCTCAGAATTGTAAAGGACGAAATATCCAGACTTTCGGCTCTTGTAAATTCCTTTCTGGACATTACAAGAAGTGCTGAAACAAAGCAGGAGCTCAAAAAGCAGGTCTTTGATATAAACGAGACAATCAAGCGTACCTTGTTTAACTTTGAAAATAAAATCTGTGAAAAGAACATAAATGTTGATATTATTTTTGAATCCAATGAATGTTATGTGAATGCTGATAACGATTCCATTACAAGAGTTCTGGTGAACCTTATTGAAAATGCTATAAAATTCACGGATGAAGGCGGGATGCTGAGGCTGTCAACACAGATTCGTCTGCAGGAAGTATGTGTTTCGGTTTATAATACAGGCTGCGGTATTTCAAAGGATGATATAAAATATGTTTTTGAAAGATTTTACAAGGCAGACAAATCCCGTTCATTAAACCGTGAGGGTACGGGAATAGGTCTTTATATAGTAAAGGATATTATCAACAGACACGGAAAGAATATATCTGTACGAAGCAAAGAAGGAGAATTTGCAGAATTTTCTTTTGTTCTTGACAGAGGAAAAATGTAAAAATAAATTTTTAAATTTTTTAAATAATCTTAATAATTTTGTAATAAATTAATGGTATACTCAATTTAACAAAGAGACAGAAACGATTCAGTCAGAACTGTCTTTAAACAAAAAAGAAAGGAAGAGGTTCAGTGAGTGATTTTTATAATGAAGAAAGAAAAAACCTTGGTGCTGAAGCTCCGGATATACAGAATGATGTGAATTCGACGGAAGTGACAGAGGGTGTTTCGGAAGTTTTCGAAAATATTGAGGCAGTCAGTGAACAAACTGAAAATTTGAGCGAAGAGCAAAAATCGGAAGTGCCCTTTGCTGAAAATACTGAAAAGGTGAACAGCAATTTTGAACACACACAGCCGACCTTCAATGTGACTGTGAAAAAATCAGGAATAAAGAGATATATAGCCCTTGCGGTTGTTGCGGGATTCCTTAATGTTGCTGTTATCGGTTCGTTGTTTTTTGCAGGCTACAAGGTTGGAACACTGAGAACGGAATCAGCGGGAACATCGAATGTTCTTGCAAATCTGAAAAAAGAACCTGAAAAAAAGGTGCCCGAAAATTCTGCATCAGAAACCGTCAATTTGGGTCAGGAGCTTTCAACCGTTGAAATTTCAAAAAGAGTAGGCCCTGCAGTTGTTGGAATCACAAGCAAGATTTCAAATTCCCTGAGCTTTTTCAGCTCGGAGATGTTCTCAGAAGGAACAGGCTCAGGCATTATTATCAGCTCTGACGGATATATCGTTACAAATAACCATGTTATTGACGGTGCATCTGCAGTAAGTGTTACCCTTAATACAGGTTCAGAATATGAAGCAAAGCTTGTGGGAACAGACAAGAAAACCGATTTGGCTGTTCTCAAAATCAAGCCGGAAGAAGAACTTACGGTTGCAGAGCTTGGTGATTCATCTATTGTAGAAGTAGGAGAAAAGGCCGTTGCTATCGGAAACCCCTTGGGTATGGAATTTTTCGGAAGTACAACTCAGGGCATAATCAGTGCCGTAAACAGAACGGTGACAGTTGACGGAAAGACAATGAGTCTTATTCAGACCGATGCGGCAATCAATGAAGGAAATTCAGGCGGTGCATTGGTGAACGCATACGGTCAGGTTATAGGAATAAATGCTGTAAAGGTTGCGGCATCATCTGTTGAAGGTATGGGATTTGCTATTCCGATTTCAGAAGCAAAACCTGTTGTGGAAGATTTGATTAAATTTGGTTATGTCAAAGGCAGACCTGTAATCGGTATTGCCAGCCGTGATGTTACTGAATATATGGCGGCACGTCAGGGATGGCCTATGGGTGTTCAGGTTATGGAAGTGTATAGCGGCACAGGTGCAGAAATTGCAGGACTTGAACAGGGTGATATTATAGTGAAGGTTGACGGCAAGGAAGTAAAAACAACCGACGATTTGAACAAAATCAAGGATACTCACATGCCGGGTGAAAACCTTCAGATGGAAGTTTTCAAATACGACACAGGTCTCAAGGAAAAGGTTTCAGTGAAGCTTTCTGAAGAGAGACCGGATTGATAAAATTTTCTCTCCTAAAAAGGGCAAAGCAAAGGCTTTGTCCTTTTTATGTGACGGAAAGGTTTTTCTGAAATATTTAATATTTTTATAGATTTTTCTGTTCTTTTGTGTTAGAATTAAATAACTAATGTATGAGAGGCGATTGAAATGAATTTGTTTTTCAATAAAATAACTATTCTTTGTCAAAAAAATAAAAACAGTATAATAACATTTCTGTATGCTCTTTTGAATTCAGCATTGATTTATTACTGCCTTGAGCTTGGAAACAAGAATCCTTTTTTTAACGGGATTTTCTACACCGGTATTAATATTCTGACGGTGTTTGTTGTTATGTCGGCGGTATACTTCTTTGTGCAGAGATGGTGGATTTCATCCCTTGTGGTGGCTGTGCCCGTTGTATGCCTAAGTGTTGCAAATTACTATACACTGCTTTACAGAAATTCGCCTATTTCAACGCAGGATTTGTATAACGTCGGAACAACTTTGTCTGTTATTGACGGTTACAAGTTTCCGTTAAGCTTTTTTGTGATTGCCATTGTTTTGTTTTTTGCCCTGTCAATTGTTGTTGCAAGACAGCTTTATGTCCGTGAAAAAGGCAAAAAGTTTTCTTTCAGAGGGATTTTGATAAACAATTTGTGTATTGCGGTTTTGTGTCCGATGTTTTTGCATTCGGTATACTTTGCAAAGGATCCCATAAAGCCACGGAATACTTTTGTATGGTCATGGGAGGACTCGTATCATTCATACGGATTTATTGCAAGCTCCATAGAGGTTTTTCAGAACTCTATGAACATGGTGAAGCGTCCTGAAAATTATAACGAAGAAAATCTTGAAGAAAGGGTTAAAGAAAAGGCTTTTGCTGTGACAGATGCCAAAACGCCGGACATAATTTTTATACTCAACGAAACTTTCTATGACCTTCGTGATTTGGTGAAGCTTGACGGTGAACCGTCACCTATGCCATTTATTGACAGTCTGCCTGCAGAACAAAAAGGAAGAGTTATTGTTGCAGGAACGGGAGGCGGTACAAACAAAAGCGAATATGAGCTTCTTACGGGAAATTCCCTTCAGATTATGCCCGGAATAACTCCCTTCAATTATCTGGATTTTAAGAATTCCAACAGCATAGTCAGCTATCTGGAGTCTCTTGGCTACAAAACATGGGCGGCACACTGTGCAGCACCCTTGAATTATTCAAGAGGTATTGTTTATCCTGAGTTGGGGTTTGACAAGGTTGTATTCCGCGATGACTTTGGAACCGTTGAAAAGTACGGAAAGCGTTCTTATGCAACTGATGCTTTCTGTTATAACAAAATGCTTGAGGATTACGAAAATATGGGTGACGACCCAAGGTTTATGTATCTTCTGACCATCCAGAATCACGGAGGTTGGGATATTAACCCCGAAAATGAGGATATAATAAGTGTATCAAAGGATTTTGGTGAATATACAGACGATATTTCCGAATTCCAGTCCTGCATAACCAAAACCGATGAGGCTTTTAAGGAGCTGACGGAATATTTTTCAAACTCTGAAAGACCTACGGTTATTTGTATGGTGGGTGATCACGCACCTTCCTTTGCCACAAGTCTGCTGGATGAAATTGATATTGACAAGACCTTTACTTTGAGATCCACTCCTTATGTGATATGGGCTAACTATGAAATGAAAACAGATTTTCCTGCTATTACGTCCATGCCGTATCTTTCTGCGATGACCCTTGAAGCGGCAGGTTGTGTACAGTCTCCTTTCTACAGCTATATGAATGAAATGAGACGGGAAGTGCCAATTATTACAGCCTTCAACATTTACAAGTCGGCGGACAATGAAATGTTCAATTATGATAAGGATTCGCAGTATAGAGAGTTGGTGGACACTTATTTTGAAATGGTTTATAACAATGCAAGCCCAAAGGCGAACAAAATTCAAAGCTTGTATGAACCGATAAAGAATACAATACCTGAAGGAGAGAAGAAAAATGATTAATCTTTCGTATGACGAAAGAATAAAGAGCTGGATTAAAGTGAACAAGGAACGTATTATCAGTGAATGGATAGAGGTTTCATCAATTCCTGCAATACGGAGTGAAGGAATTGATGGTGCACCCTTTGGTGTAAACTGTGCAGAAGCTTTGAAACGCTGCGCAAGATTGTTTGAAGACAAAGGCTTTGAAACAAAGGTGTATGCGGAATCAGGCTATGCTCTTGCAAATATGGGAGAGGGCCAGGCAACAATCGGTCTTTTCGGACACAGTGATGTTGTGCCTGTCGGAGATGACTGGATATATACAAAGCCATTTGAACCCGTTGTTATTGACGGTATGCTTATAGGCAGAGGCGTTGAAGATAATAAGTCGGGAATTATGGCGGCACTTTGTGCTATGGAAATTATCAGGGAAGAAAAAATCCCCGTAAAAAGCCGTATTCAGACCTTTATTGGTTCAGATGAAGAAACGGGTATGACAGATATAGAAAATTTTGCCAATGAACAGCCTATGCCTGATGTATCCTTGGTACTGGACGCAGATTTTCCTTGCAGTGTAGGTGAAAAGAGCATATGTCATTTCTGGGCGGAATGTGGCGAGAGTGTAAAAGATATTATTGATTTCTGCGGCGGTGAAGCCTTTAATGTTGTTCTTGACAATGCCAAAGCTACTTTGCGTTATTCACAAAGTCTTATGAAAGAGCTTGAAGAAAAAACGAGAGATAAAAAAGAATATACTCTTTTGAAAAAAGATGAGACAATTGAGCTTTCTGCAAAAGGTATTCCGATGCATGCATGTATGCCTGACGGTTCACGCAATGCGGCAAAGATGGTGGCAGAATTGCTTTCTGATACTATGGCACTGTGTGAAAAAGACAGGGGTATTATGGCAGATATTAAAAAAATTCTTGGATGTCATTACGGTACAACTATGAAGCTTGAGCACGATGATATAAGATTCGGAAAGCTTACCTTTGTAAACGGAATGGTGAAAGAGAGTAACGGAAGGGTTTGTCTTAGCTTTGACTGCCGTTTCGGCTCAACTTTTGATCCTGAGGAATTTTTGAAAAAGGCTGAAAAATCTTTTGCTGAAACAGGGTGGAATATCAAGGTTGAGGAATGTATGAAAGGCTTTTCCATTGCTGATGACAGTCCTGTGTCTGACCGTCTTGTTGAGATATATAACAGTATTACAGGCTTGAATGAAAAAGCGTTGAGACTTGGCGGAGGCACTTATGCAAGAAAGCTTGAAAATGCCTTTTCAGTGGGAACAAAGGTACCGAGCGAGGTGAAAGCAAGCTTTGCGGAAATACCCGAGGGTCACGGCGGTGTTCACCAAAGCGATGAAATGATTGATATTGAAGCCTTTTTTGATGCTGTAAGGATTATAACACATTATATAATCAATATGGATGAATGTATGGAGAATTAAAAGATTCTGTAACATAGGCTGGTGTAAACCACTTTGGAGATATCCGTCGACTTCGCTCAGGATGACTACCACCGCTGTCATGTTGAGCTTGTCGAAACATCTTAGCGGTGGTGAAAGAATTAGATATTACAAGAATTAAAATACAAAACCTACGAAAAAGACCTCTCTGTACCAAGAGAGGTCTTTTTTTACTCAAGCTCGCCCCATTCGTCATAGTATTCTTCAAGGCTTTGGCGAATGGAATCTGCTTCGGCACATTTTTCTGTCATAAGCTTATAATCCGAGAAAACGTCTTCGCGGGTCATTTCCTCTTCAATTTCGGAAAGCCGCATTTCGGCAGCTTCAATTAGCTTTTCAAGCTCACGGATACGGTTTTTCCGTTGAGCTTCAATTCTTCGCTGTTCTTTTGAACGGAAGGTGTTTGCTGTCTGATTTTTGGCAGCCTCAGCGGCTTTTTCTGTTGCGATTGCCGCAGCGGCCTCTGCGGCACGGAGTGCTTCCCGCTCAATTACCTCGCAGTAGTAATCATAATTACCGCCAAACACTCTCAGACCGTTTTCGTCAATTTCAACGATTTTGTCAGGAACCTTGTTGAGAAGATAACGATCATGGGATACAAATATAAGAGTTCCGCCATATTCTGACAGTGCTTCTTCAAGCACTTCCTTTGATGCCAGATCCAAATGGTTTGTAGGTTCGTCAAGAATTATCACATTGGCTTTTTCAAGCATAATAATACAAAAAGCAAGCTTTGCACGTTCACCGCCGCTGATAATTTTTACGGGCTTGAAAACATCATCCTTGGTGAGAAGGACATTACCGAGGACACGGCGGATTTCTGCTTCGGGAGTATCGGGAAAACGGTCCCACAGCTCATCCAATGCGATTTTGTCGTGGTTGAGATTGAGATTCTCCTGTTCATAGTAGCTAAGCGTTACGTTTTTTCCCCATTCGACATTGCCTTTATAATAAGGAATGATTCCCTGAATAATTTTCAGAAAGGACGATTTTCCTATGCCGTTTGAACCTATAATGGCAATCTTTTCTTTTTTCTTGACCTCCAGATTGATGTCACGGCAAAGGATTTTTTGTTCGTCACCTACCACTATATCAAGGTCGGTAACGGTGAGTACATCCTTGTAAGGGTCTTTTGTATGCTCAAAACGAAGCTTCATTGTTTTGAGGTCACCGTCGGGTCGGTCAAGTATTTCCATATTTTCAAGGGTTTTCAGTCTTGATTTTGCACTGTTTGACGTAGATGCACGGGCAATATTTTTGTCAACATAAGTCTGAAGCTGTGCAATCTGAAGTTGCTGCATCTCATATTCTTTTTCTTCACGGGCACGGCGTTCCGCTTTTTGCGGAAGATATGCAGAATAATTGCCTGTATAGGAATATACCCTCCCGCGTTCAACCTCGTATATGTGTGTCACGATTTTGTCCAGAAAGTAGCGGTCATGAGAAACGGCAAGAATTGCACCGTTGTAGCTGACAAGATATTCTTCAAGCCATTTAAGCGTTTTGAAATCAAGGTGGTTTGTTGGCTCGTCCAGTATAAGAAGCTCAGGTTCTTCCAAAAGGAGCCGTGCGATGGCAAGACGTGTTTTTTCACCGCCTGAGAGTGTAGAAATAACAGTATCAAGGTTCTTGTCACCAAAACCCATACCGTTGAGGATAGTCTTGATTTTTACATCAATATTATAACCGTCACGGCTGTCAAAAAAGTTCTGAGCCTGAGTGTATTCGGATGAAATTCGTCTGTATTCATCTGAAGCCTGATCTGAAATCTCAGACATTTCAACCTCAAGGCGACGCATTTTTTGCTCTGCCATATACACATCATCAAACACCTTGCGCATTTCTGTTATGATGGAGCTGTCACGTTCAAGACCGTTGTTCTGTTCAAGGTATCCGACTCTCAGACCGGGCTTTTTTGTGACCTCACCTTCTTCATAATTGAGTGTACCCATAATGATTTTGAGAAGAGTTGATTTGCCTGCTCCGTTCACACCAATAAGACCGCAACGGTTTTTCTCGTTGACGGTCATTTTTATATTTTTCAGAATAACTTCCTGCCCAAAGCTTTTGGTGAGATTGTCAATGTTTATAAGCATGGTTATTTCTCCGGTCTTTTTGTTGTGATTTCTATTTTATCTGCAAAAAACAGCCTTAGTATTATAATACCCAAAGCGGTTCCCGCTATAGCACCGCCAAAGGCAAACCAGTCACCGCCCAAAGCTCCGCCCATTATTCCTCCAAAAATCAAAAGAAGGGTAAGGCTGAGATATCCGATTGCGGAATGCTTCATAACCTTTTTGTCATCGGATACAAGAAGTATTTTGTCACCGACTTTGAATCCGTCGGTGTTTTTCAAGCGGACAGTCATTTCACGGTTATTTTTGCAGAGACCGCAAGCGGCACAATTGTCACCACAGGCAGAATCACGGACTACCGAAACTGTCATATATTCACCTGAGAGTTTTTTTACTGTACCCGATTTTTCCATAATAGATTACTGTTCCTTTATTTTTTTTGCAAGCTCAAGCATTTCAAGAGCACTGCTTCTTGTTAGCTCGGTAACCGAGACTCCGCCAATGATTCTTGAAAGCTCCTCAACCCTGCCCTCGTGGTCAAGAAGAGTAACAGAGGTGGAGGTGCTGAGGTCGGTGGAGGATTTCTTTATCATATAATGATTATCTGCCATTCCTGCAATCTGTGCAAGGTGGGTGATAGAAAATACCTGACGTTTTTTTGCCAGAGCACAGAGCTTTTCTGCGATTTTCTGAGCGGCACGTCCGCTCACACCCGTATCAATTTCATCAAAAATCATGGTTTCAATGTCGTCAGAATCCGAAAGAACAGATTTGATGGCAAGCATAATTCTTGACAGTTCACCGCCTGATGCGATTTTTGACATAGACTTCAGGTCTTCACCCGGATTGGTTGAAAGCAGGAATTCTACGCTGTCCTTCCCGTTTTCAGTATATGAGATTTTTTCGTCTGACATACGGTCGCAAAGCATAATTGAGAAACGCACCTTTGGCATATCCAAATCACGCAGCTCGTCAGCAATTTTTGCTTCAAGGTCACCTGCGGCAACCATTCGGCGCAATGAAAGATTCTTTGCTTTTTCTGCCAGTTCGGACTGAATTTCTTCAAGCTCAGCGTTGAGCTTTTCAAGCTCTGCATCGCTGTTCTCTATTGAAGAGGCTTCTGCTTCTGCCTTTTTTGCGTATTCAAGAATTTCTTCAATAGAATTTCCGTATTTGCGTTTCAAAGTGTTTATGGTATCAATACGCGATTCGATGCTGTCAAGCTCTGCTATACTGAAATCTGAGCCTGAAAGACATCTGTTTACCTCTGAGGCAATATCTTCTGTTTCTGCAATGACACTGCTGAGGCGTTCATAGCATTCTGAAAGTGAAGGAAGGTATTGACTTATGCCTGACAGACTTCTTTCTGCCTGACGCAGAAGGTCATATGCTGAACACTCTTCCCCTCCGTAAAGAGCTCCGTATGCCGCACCTGCACCTGAGACGATACTTTCCATATTATAAAGATAGTCACGGGTTTCTTCCAGCTTTTCGTCTTCACCGATTTGCAATTTTGCGGCGTTGATTTCTTCTGTCTGGAAGTTGAGAAGCTCAAGTCTGCGCTGTTTTTCTTCAAGATTGGATGACAGACTGTCGATTTGTTTTGTAATATGGCGCATTTTTTTGAAAGCGGATTTGTATTCTGAAAGAAGAACAGTGCAGTTTCCGTAATTATCCAGAAAGCTCAGATGACTGTTGGAGTCAAGCAGCATTTTGTTGTCTGACTGACCGTGTATATCAATAAGAAGTGAGGTTGCCTCCCGTACAAGAGCGAGGGGGGTTATTACACCGTTTATGCGGCAGGTGGATTTTCCGTCGTTTGTAAGCTGACGGCTTATGATAAGTGTGCCGTCTTCGGATTCAATTCCCATTTCGGCAAGAGCTTCGATAACAGAACCTTCCGAAATCTCAAAGCAGGCATTGACGGTAGCTTTGTCACAGCCGTTTCGTATCAGGTCGTGACTTACACGTTTTCCCAGAGCCATATTGATTGAGTCGATAAGAATGGATTTTCCTGCACCGGTTTCACCTGTGAGAACATTGAAGCCTTTTTGAAATTCAATATGTACTTCGTCTATTACAGCAATATTTTTTATATGTAATTCTTTGAGCATATTCTCACATCCTTTTTGTGATTAATCAGAGAGTTTTTTTCGTATTATGTCAAAATAATCTCTGGAGTTTACATTTATAAGTGGTACACGCATATGACTGCGTATAATTTCGATATGTTCGTCCGAGCCAAGATGCTTGACAGAAATTCCGTCAACCTTCATATCAACTTCACTGCAATAAGCAGCATCAAATCTGATGACAATGTGAGATTCGGGCGGAATTACCATACAACGGGATTTCAGTGTATGTGGACAAATGGGGTTCATAATCATACAGTCAAGACCTTTGTGCACAATAGGACCGCCGCAGGAGAGGGAGTATGCTGTTGAACCTGTGGAAGTAGCAACGATAACGCCGTCTGCAAGATAACTGCTTGCCTCGGTTCTGTCAACTTCTGCAGACAAGGAAATCATTTTTGAGGAATCACCGCGGATAATAATATCATTGAGTGCATTGTAGGATGCACAGACCTTGCTGCCTTGGACAATGTTTGCCTGAAGCATCATACGGTGTTCAACTGTATAATCTCCTTCGAGAACCTGTATAAGATTTGAAAGGTCATTGCGTTCTGCCAGAGTGAGAAAACCAAGATGACCGAGATTTATACCTGCGATGGGAACATTGTATTCTGCTGAGGGATTGACAATTTTTAAAATTGTTCCGTCGCCGCCCAAGGCAATAACAGCATCGCTGATTTCAAAAATACCGCTGTCCGAGGCATAAAGGACATCACCCATATTTAGTTCATTTCTGAGAGACTCATCCACAATGACGGTCTTGTTGTATTTCTTTAAAAGTGCAATAATCTCTTTTGTTGCCGACAAATCTATGTCACGGCTTCGATTGACAAAAAGTGCAATATTTTTCATAAACAAATCACCTTAAATTTCTGTTTTGTTCAATTTATGAGAGAGTTCAACCAATGCAGGAATATCAAACTCCTTTGATTCTGAGTTGTCTTTTTTGATGTACATAAGATATTCAATGTTGCCTTCGGGTCCTTTTATTGGTGAAAAGTCAAGACCCTGAACAGAGAATCCAATTTCTTTTGTGAAAGCAAGGACATTTTCTATAACTTCAATGTGGGTGGATTTTTCTCTTACCACACCTTTTTTTCCTACTTTTTCACGACCTGCTTCGAATTGCGGCTTGATAAGGCACACACCTTCGCCGCCGTCATCAAGAAGGTCATAAGCAACGGGAAGAACAGGCTTCAGAGAAATGAAGGAAACATCCACAGAGAAAAGACCGAGAGGTTCGGTGATGAGAGCCTTGTCGATGTAACGTATATTTGTACGCTCCAAATTTACAACTCTTTCATCCTGACGGAGCTTCCATGCAAGCTGTCCGTAACCTACGTCCACGGAATAAACCTTTGTTGCACCGTTCTGGAGCATACAGTCTGTAAAGCCCCCCGTTGATGCGCCGATATCCATACAAACCTTTCCTGATGGGTCTGCAGGGAAAACTGACATTGCTTTTTCAAGCTTAAGACCGCCGCGGCTTACATAAGACGGTCCTTTGCTTCGCACTTCAATTTTTTCGGTGCCCTTTACGGTTTCACCGGCTTTCATTGCTTTTTGGTTGTCTATATATACATCCCCTGCCATAATAAGAGCCTGGGCGGCACTTCTGCTGGGTGCCATACCGTTTTCGGCAAGGAATATATCAAGTCGGATTTTAGCCACGGGTATCACCTTCAAATAAAGTTATAATTCTTTCCGCAATATGCTTTGCATCAATTCCTGCATATTGTTTTTGCTGAGCAATACTACCCTGATGAAGTGGTTTGTCGGGGAAACCGAATTCCACGATATTTCTGTCAGAACAGTGACGGACAATGCTTGACAGACCGCCTATACAAACGTTATCTTCTATGGTAGCAATAAGTTTTTTGTTTTCTGAAAGCTGTTTGAAGAGTTTTTCATCAAAGGGTTTCAAAAATCTTGCATTCATAACTGTTGCAGAAATGTTGTGAGCTTTGAGAATATCAGCAGCTTTTAGGGCTTCGGAAACCTGTGACCCTAAAGCTACAAGAAGAACATCTTCACCTTCGCACTCTACAGCGCCGAAACCCTTTTGTATGGGAGGGCAAAGCTTTTGGGGTGCAGGGTTTGATCCCTTTGGATATCTGACAGCAACGGGACCTTCACATTCATTCACTGCAAACTGAAGCATAAGCCTCAGTTCTTCGTTTGTAGAAGGTGCCATTACGGTCATATTCGGTATATGGGAAAGATATGAAAAATCATAAATACCCTGATGTGTTTCACCGTCATTACCGCATGCACCTGCACGGTCAATAGCAAAAACAACATGAAGATTCTGCAGTGCTGCATCGTGTATAATCTGATCATAGCCTCTTTGTAAAAATGTGGAATATACGGCAAAAACAGGAATATATCCCGCAAGTGCCATAGCAGAAGAAAATGTTACGGCATGCTGTTCTGCAATTCCCACATCAAAAAAGCGGTTGGGAAATTTTTTGGCAAATTCTGCAAAGCCTGTACCGAGAGGCATAGCAGCTGTTATGCCGACAATTCTTTGGTTAGCTTCGGCAAGACGGACAATTTCGCTGCCAAAAACATCCGAAAAGGTTTCGGAACCTGAGACTACGGCTTCGCCGGTTTCAGGATCAAAGCAGCCTATACCGTGGAAGAAGGAAGGATCATTTTCAGAAGGTGCGTATCCCTTTCCTTTTTGAGTTGCAATGTGAACAATTACAGGTTTGCAAAGACTCTTTGCGTATTGGATAATTGTGATAAGCTCAGTAAGGTCGTGGCCGTCCACAGGCCCGAGATATTCCAGACCCATATTTTCAAAAAGCTTTTTCTGAAAAAGAATATTTTTGAGAAGGCGTTTTCCTCGTATGGCAAGGTCGACAAAGGGTTGTCCCACAAGAGGAAGATTCTGGAGAAACTTTTTTATTGCGGTTTTTGCATCAATATATTTTGCATGGCTCGTGACTTTTCGCATAGATTGTGAAAGTCCGCCGACATTTTCTGAAATTGACATTCCGTTGTCATTTAGAATAACAATAAGAGGTGTTTTGCTGCTGCCTGCGTGATTCAGTGCTTCATAAGCCAAACCGCCGGTAAGTGCACCGTCACCGATAACTGCTATGGCACGTGACGGACTGTTGCAAAGTTCAAAAGCCTTTGCAAAGCCAAGCGCAGCAGAAACAGAAGTGGAGGAGTGACCCGTATTGAAACCGTCAGTTTCGCTTTCTTCAATTTTGGGAAAACCGCTGATACCGTCTTTCTGACGCAGGGTATCGAACTGTGATTTTCTACCGGTTATTATTTTGTGAGTGTAGCTCTGATGACCCACATCCCACACAATTTTGTCATAAGAAAAGTCAAAAACCTTGTGCAAGGCAAGCGTAAGCTCTACCGTGCCAAGGTTTGAGGACAGATGTCCCCCTGTTTTTGAAATATTCTCAACCAAAAACTCGCGGATTTCGCCCGCAAGAATGTTGAGTTCTGGAATATTCAATTTTTTTATGTCTTCTGATGAATTTATTTCATCCAAAAATTTGCTCATAATACACCTTTAAATATGTTGTTGCAAAAAACGCATTACTTTTTTTTTAGAGTGAAAACAGAAAGAATCCGCGCTGCATTGTATACGATAAAATTACTGTATTTCATTGCTACGGTTTTTCCCATAGCCTTTCCACCCACAGTTATAGCGGCAACAGATGCTGTTATAACAAGACTGATAACAAAGCCGTTTTCAATGGTAGAAATCTGAACAATATATGCAACTATGGCAGCAGAAGCAGAACCGCTGACAATACCGCAGATATCACCGACAACGTCGTTGCAGAAGTTTGAAACCTTGTCCTTTGATTTTATAAGGTTGATGGCAGTAACAGCATAATTCACACGCTTGGCTGCCATGGAATGAAAGGGGGCTTCATCGGCTGTTGTGACAGCCATTCCGATTATGTCAAAAAGTATACCGCAAAGAATAATAAGAACCAAAATGAGCACAGCAATCCATATACTGACCATATTCACAATTCCGCTGGAAAGCATATTGAAAACACCTGACATAGTAAAAGTGATAATAATTGTTTTCACAATCCATGAAATATCAGTTTTCTTTGAGGAAGCCGGTTTGAATTTAATCTTCTGTTTTCGATGCACGTCGTCTTTCAAGAATTTCATCTCCATAAAATTTTTTCAAAAAAGAATAAAAAAGGGTAGCATATACAGTAAATTTTGTGCCTTAGGTCAGGTTGGATTTCCCGTCAGACTTCCTTATCGTTGCCAAAAAGGATGTTTCCGTTTAAAATCTGTCCCGCACCGTTGCCGATGAAACCGAAAAACGGTTTCTGCGATACCTGATTGCCACTGAGTACACACTACAATCCTGTATATGCGAGCCGGTCTAGGAGTTTTCCCCGACAGTTACATACGTCTCTTAGCCTCTTTTGCAAATATGGTTTCAAAAAGCGATAACCTTTGTTTCTTGGCCCGGAAACAAAAGTCTGAACAATTATTCACCATACTCACTCAAGGCAGGCTACACTGCCCACAGCATCGCAAAAATAAATTTTTTTTGATACCGCATGGCAGGTTTTAACCTGATACGTATAAAGGCGGGATGTCCCGTCCAATACACGGTCACAGGCCTCCGCGGAAAAGGGGTCAACGCCCACATGCCGTTGCGGATCGCCCCTAAACCTTAACTCCCAGCACACACCCATGACTGGGCGTCACAAGCACGCACAAGGAACTTCATCGATATGCCCTTCGGCGAATTTTTAGGCCCGCCCTAGGAAACGAAGTAACCGACTAGAATACCGTTACCCTAAATTCTCATTTTAATTATATAACATTTGTGTGTCAATGTCAAGAAGTATAGGGGGTGAAATTCGACGGAAAACAGTGAAAAAAGGCGAATAGTGTCAAAAAAACAAGTAAAGTCTTTTAGGAACGGAAAAAAGTAACTGTCAAAATATGATTTTCTGTGTTTTAATGTGAAGGTCATCCTGATCGAAGTCGAAGGATCTTTCCAAAGTTATTTACACCAACATTTGTTACAGAACCTATTCAAAAAAGAAGGTTGCTTCTGAAAAAGAAACAACCGTTCTGAAATTTTATTGCTTGCGTTGTCTGCGTTTCATAAGAAGAAACAAGCCAAGAACTGTCAGCAGAGGGAAGATACAGGCAACCAGAAGTCCGCTGCGAAGATTACCGCCCATAGCGGAGGAAACAAGACCAACGGTTGTGGGACCCAGCGTACATCCGATATCACCTGCAAGAGCAAAGAGCCCAAACATGGCAACACCTCCTGTCGGGTAATGCTCTGATGCAAGAGAAAGTGTGGCAGGCCACATAACACCTGCTGTAAACCCGCACAGTCCACAGGAGACAATTGCCGCAAAGCTGATAGGAAGAAGCCCTGCACAAAGATAGAGTACCACAGAGAGAAGACCGCAACTCATAAGGTATTTATAGGGGTTTACCCTGCCAGAAATACGTGAATACACAATTCGTGAAAGTGTCAGCATACTCGCAAAAATACAAGGACCCAGTATATCACCCAGAGCCTTTGTTATACCAAGAGAGCTTTCTGCGAAAGCTGAAGCCCACTGACTCATTGAAATCTCGGTTGCGCCGCTGCAGAACATAAGAAGGAAAAAAATGAGAAAGCTTTTTTTCTTAACCAGCTTGTGCATAGGTATTCTTTCGTTGTTTTCCACAATTTTGTTTATGGGAACAAAGAGAAAGTATATTCCGTTGAGAAGGGGTATAAGTGACCAGAAAATTGCAATATAAAACCAGTTTTCCTGCCCAAATAAAGCGAGAAGAATATTTGTAACAACTACGACCGCTACCGAGCCCACACCGTACATTGAATGTGTAATACTCATTGTTGCGGTTTTGTTATCGGATGGACAGGCTTCGACAATAGGACTGACCAGAACTTCAAAAATACCGCCGCCGGCAGAAAAAAGGAGAACGGCAATCAGAATCACGGGATAGGCATATGCTTTTTCAACAAAAGGAACAACAAGACCGAGAATAAGCATTCCGATTGTTACAAGAGCGTGAGCAGAAACGATTGTTGTTCTGTAGCTGACTCTGTCTACAAAAAACAGAGAGATGAAGTCCATAAAAAGCTGCATAACAAAGTTTACAGTGGTCAAAAGTGTGACAAGATACAGAATAATCCCGTAGTCACGCTGAAAAATAACAAACAGAAGAGGCATAAAACCGCATACTAATGCCTGTGAAAATGCTGCAATGTAGCAGGCTATTTTTGTATGATTAAAACCGAGTTTTGCTTTCATATTATCACCAGAATACATTTTTTTCGGGACGGCAAAGCCGTCCCGAAAGGAATTGTCTATACTATTTTTTTTGCTTCAAGATAGAAACGTTTTTCGTTTGCTTCACCCATTGAGAAGGTCTTTCTGGGAAGTGCTCCGTCCAGAATTACTGCTTCGAAAAGGTCTGATTTTTTCGGGCAGGGGAGGAGGAAGCCTACAGCATCGTTTCTGTCGGAAAGCTGTCTTACGACATCATCACCGTGTATGTAGTCAAGCTCATAACCCATTTTGTCAAGGAAGTTCTGAAGTGTACCCACCGTAAGATTTGAAGAAGGATTCTCTACATAAAGCTTTTCGGTTTTGTCACCGTTGACAAGAATAAGTTCCTGAGCATTTTCAGTTGGAACGGAAGAAACTTTGTAGAAGTCCGCAATATCTGCTTTTACATCACCTATTGTTTTTTCGAATACAACACGGTGTATGGGTTCAAATTCAAGAGCCTTGTCGTGAATATTTTCAATTTCAACCAGACAGTAACGTGCAGGATGTTTGTGCTGTTCTTCTTTTGAAAGATTCTTTTTCAGGTTCTCCCAGCAGGTTTTGGCTGTGGCAAGTGAATGGTTTCCATCGCCAACTGCAAATATGAGGTTGTCGGGAGCAGTTTTTGCAAAACTATTTATTTTATCAATTATGACATCAGCAGATGCTCCGCAAAGATGCCAGCCTGCAATGTGATTTCCGCCAGCCATAAGGTCAAAATCATAGAGTGATTTGCTCTTGTCAATTCCGGCAAATATATCGTCCTTTTCGTCATTAAGCAGAAGAATAGCGTGAGGAAGCTCCAAGGGTGCATTTTCACGAATCTTCACTCTGGGAGGAATTCTTTCAAGAATTGTTCCCTCTGTTGCACGGATTGCACTTTTTGAACCCTTTGAAAAATCGTATTCTTCAAGGTCAATTGCACCGATAATACCGCGGCGGATTTTTCCGCTGTTCATTGTTCTTTCAACATAAATCAGACTATCCTTGAGTACGGAAAAAATGTTTTTCTTTACGTACTCACTCATAGTGTTATTTATTTTTTCTATTCTTGCATCGCCTTCCGAAAGAAAAGCTTCAGGATATACAATGTTGAGCGTTGAGGGACTGTCCCCTACAAACTTTTCAGCCTCTTTCCAGTATTCAGGCTGTGCCGTGTATTGGTCACAGGCAACAACACTCCATTTTTCCATATCAACACATTCTGGCAGAAGAATGTCCGCCTTATTAAAAATACTCATAATATTTTTCTCCATAAATAAATCTGGTATCTCTCCAATAGTCATTCTGAGCTAAGCGAAAGCGTAGTCGAAAAATCTCATTTTTAAAGATGCGTCGACAAGCTCAGCATGACAACAATTAAACTATCTGTGCACCGCTCTGAATTTTTTCGTCAACAGTCAGAACTGTCAGGTCATCTTTGTATTCAGCACTGAGAATCATTCCGTTGGATTCAAGACCCATCATTTTTCTTGGCGGGAAGTTTGCCACAAACAGAACATTCTTGCCAATCATTTCTTCGGGTTTGCAGAACTTTGCAACACCTGAAAGAATCTGACGTGTTTCGCTTCCTGTTTCAATAATAAATCTCAAAAGCTTTGAGGATTTGGGAACAGGTTCACATTCCACAACCTTACCTACACGGATATCAAGGTCAAGAAACTTTTCAAAGTCAATATCGGCTTTGAAGGGTTCAATCTCGATTGCGGGAGCCTTGTTTGCTGCGTTTTCTTCTTCAATTTCAGCAAGCTTCTTTTCAGCATCAATTCTTGCGAAGAGCATTGCCGCATCACCAACCTTAAAGCCTGCCGCAGACGTTCCGAAGTTTACAAGCTCATCAAGAGCATAAGCCTTTGTGCCGAGTGCTGAAATCAACTTTTCGGCAGTCTCGGGCATAAAGGGTTCAAGGAGTGAACCAATCCAGCGGAGAGCTTCAACAAGGTTATACATAACCGTTTTGAGAATTCCGATTTGTGCTTCGTCCTTGGCAAGTGCCCAGGGCATTGTTTCGTCAATATATTTGTTTGCGCGGTTTGCAATTGTCCAGAGAGCTTCAAGGGCATCTGCTGTGCGGAACTCGTCCATAAGAGCTACAACGTCAGCCTTTGCTTTTTCTGCCACTGTCGCAAGGTCTGCATCAAAATCTGTTGCAACTTCCTTTTCGGGAACATTTCCCTCAAAATACTTGTTCACCATTGCAACAGTTCTGTTTGCAAGGTTACCAAGAACATTTGCAAGGTCTGTATTATATGAATTAACAATCTTTTCATAAGTGATTGTACCGTCCTGAGCATAGGGCATTTCGCGGAGCAGGTAGTATCTGATTGCATCTGTTCCGAAATGACGAACCAAATCGTCTGCATAAATTACATTACCCAATGACTTACTCATTTTATCCTCACCGCTGAGGAGCCATGGATGACCAAATACCTTCTTTGGAAGGGGTTCGCCAAGTGCCATAAGGAAGATAGGCCAGTAGATTGTGTGGAATCTGAGGATGTCCTTTCCTATAATATGAACATCAGCAGGCCAATATTTGTCATAAAGCTCGCCCTTTGAATCGGGAGTGTATCCAAGTGCATTGATGTAGTTTGTGAGTGCATCAAGCCAAACGTAAATTGTGTGCTTGTCGTCAAAGGTTACAGGAATACCCCATTTGATGCTTGTACGTGATACGCACAAATCCTGAATACCGGGCTTGATAAAGTTGTTTATCATTTCCTTTTTACGTGATTCAGGTTGAATAAATTCGGGATTTGCTTCGATATGGTCTTCAAGAGCCTTCTGGTACTTGCTCATTTTGAAGAAGTATGCTTCTTCATTGCCCTTGTGAACCTCACGTCCGCAGTCAGGACATTTGCCGTCAACCAACTGTGTATCTGTCCAGAAGGATTCGCAGGGAGTACAATACCAACCGGTATATGAATCCTTGTAAATATCGCCTTGTTCATAGAGCTTTTTGAAAATCTTCTGTACGCTGTCAACGTGATAATCGTCGGTTGTTCTGATAAACTTGTCATAAGATGAATTCATCAAATCCCAGATTGTACGGATTTCGCCTGCAACACCGTCAACGTATTCCTGAGGTGAAATACCTGCTTCATTTGCAAGCTGTTCAATTTTCTGACCGTGTTCGTCTGTTCCCGTAAGGAAGAACACGTCATAGCCTTCAAATCTCTTAAATCTGGCAATAGCATCCGAAAGCACAACTTCATAAGTGTTGCCGATATGGGGCTTTCTTGAAGTGTATGCAATGGCTGTTGTCAGATAAAACTTGTTCTTTTCCATATAATTTTCATAGCCTTTCTGCCCACTATATAATATATATCACTATATTCTCGCCTTATCGTGGGCTTGATAAGGCGTATAATGAAAATTACGCACATCGCCGTTTCGCATTAAGCGAAAATTTCGGCGGTACAATTTAATACGACGTAGGTTAAACGTGAGTATCACGTTTAGCATCCTTTCGAATAATTAATCAGCATCATTGTAGGGTAGATTGAAGTGTTCGTATGCAACTCTCGTTACCATTCTGCCTCGGGGAGTGCGGTTTATAAATCCAATCTGCATAAGATAAGGTTCATAAACGTCCTCAATTGTATCACTGTCCTCGCCGACTGTTGCGGCAATGGTATCAAGACCCACAGGACCGCCGTCGTAGTATTTTATAATTGCCTCAATCATTGTTTTGTCGGTGCGGTCAAGTCCCAGCTTGTCAATTTCAAGACGTTTAAGTGCAAAATCCGCAACCTGATCGGTTATAACTCCGTTAGCTTCAACCTCTGCAAAATCACGGACACGTTTCAGCAAACGGTTTGCAATTCTTGGTGTACCTCTTGAGCGTGACGCAATTTCTGCTGCACCCTTGGGAGTAATTTCAATCCCCAGTATTCCTGCAGAACGTTCAATAATCTGCTGAAGCTCTTTGTTGGTGTACATTTCAAGTCGGCTTATAACACCAAATCTGTCACGAAGCGGTGCAGTAAGTGCCCCGGCCTTGGTGGTTGCACCGATAAGGGTAAACCTTGGAAGGTCAAGTCTGATTGAACGTGCGGATGGGCCTTTTCCTATTATAATATCAAGCGCACCATCTTCCATTGCAGGATAGAGAATTTCCTCAACACTTCGGTTAAGACGGTGAATTTCGTCAATGAACAAAATATCGTTTTCTGAAAGATTGGTAAGAAGTGCTGCCAAATCCCCTTGCTTTTCAATTGCAGGACCGGAGGTTATACGGATATTAACCCCCATTTCGTTGGCAATTATACCTGCAAGAGTGGTCTTTCCAAGTCCCGGAGGACCGTAAAGCAAAACATGGTCAAGCGATTCATTTCTTTTTTTTGCCGCTTCCATAAAAACCTTCAGATTTTCCTTTGCTTTGGTCTGACCCACGTAGTCATCAAGAAGCTTTGGACGCAAGCTATATTCAATTTCATTGTCTCCGTGGATTTCCCCGGAGGTAACAATTCTGTTTTCGTTATCAAAATCCATAAAGGGTTAGCCTTTCATAAGTTTTTTGAGTGCCTCTTTGACAATATCCTCAACCGAGCCATGGAGACCTGAAACAGCACGTTTTGCCTCCTGCGGGGAATAACCCAGAACCATAAGCGCGCTGACAGCCTCATCTGATTCTGAATCACCGCCGTGATAAACTTCAACAACCTCGTCTGTTGAAATATTTCCGATATCAACGCCCTTGAACTTGTCCTTCAGTTCAAGAACAATACGTTCTGCACCTTTGGCACCAAGTCCCGGAGTTTTGCTTGCAATATACTTGAAGTCATTTGTTACAACACAAAGAGCAAATTTTGAGGGCGAAATGTTGGAAAGAAGAGCGATGGCTGTTTTTGCACCGACTCTTGACACTCCGATGACCATTTCAAAAAGGTCAAGCTCTTCTAAGGTGGCAAAGCCGTAAAGGTCAAATACATCAGCAGAAGCCTTGAAGTTGGCATAAGTAAACAATTTTGCATAACTTCCCGTATCCTCGATTGCTTCAAGTGTCTTGGTGCTTGCATAAAGCTTGTAGCCTACACCGTTTGCATCAATAACAACAAAGCTTTCTGTTTTCAGGGCAACTGTGCCCGAAATATAATAAAACATAAACATCCTGCCTTTACGAAAATTTACCAAATTATATTGTAACATTATTTTTCAGAAATTACAAGACCCAAATATAATATTTTACCAACTGCGTACCCGATATGAATGCGCGTGGCAAATTGCAATAGCAAGAGCGTCGGCGGTATCGTCGGGCTTGGGCACTTTTTCAAGATTAAGAATTGCCTTTGTCATTTGCTGAACCTGAGCCTTTTCTGCTCTGCCATAACCTACAACCGCCTGCTTTACCTGGAGAGGAGTATATTCAAAAATGGGAATACCGCAGTTCTTTGCCGCAAGAACCAGAACCCCTCTTGCCTGAGCCACGTTGATTGCGGTTTTCTGGTTGCTGTTGAAAAACAGTTCTTCAATTGCCATTCCGTCAGGCCTTGTACGTTCAATAATTTCAACAGTTTCATCATAAATCTTCTTTAGACGGTCAAACATATCTTCGCCTGCATCCGTAGTAATTGCACCAAAATCCACAACCTTAAAGCGGTTTCCTTCAAAATCAACAACACCCATACCTACAATGGCATAGCCGGGGTCAATGCCTAAAATTCTCATTTTTTTTGGTTCCTTTCAACAAAAGTGCTTATATCACAATAAGTTATGCATAAAAATTCATAGTTTTTGCATAAAAATACAAAAGTTTTTTAAAAAAGGGTTGCATTTTTCTTTTTTTCATATTATAATATATTTCGTTGAATAAAACAAGTATTTTTTGACCTTTGGTCATACATAAATTGGAGGTAATAAAAATGGCAAAAGACAAGGTTGTACTGGCGTATTCCGGCGGACTGGACACATCAATCATCATCCAGTGGCTCAAAGAGAACTACGATTATGATGTAGTATGCGTTTGCGGTGACGTTGGTCAGGGTAAGGAAACAGACGGACTTGAAGAACGTGCAATCCGTTCAGGTGCACTCAAGTGCTATATCGAAGACCTGAGAGACGAATATGTTAAGGACTACATTTTCCCCACTCTCAAGTCAGGTGCAATGTACGAAGGCAAGTACCTTCTCGGCACATCACATGCAAGACCTATCATTGCAAAGAGACTCGTTGAAATTGCACAGAAGGAAGGTGCTGTTGCAATCTGCCACGGTGCAACAGGAAAGGGTAACGATCAGGTGCGTTTTGAGCTTGGTATCAAGGCTCTTGACCCCTCACTGAAGATTATTGCTCCCTGGAGAATCTGGGACATCAAATCAAGAGAAGATGCTGTTGACTATGCAAATTCTCATGGGATCGAAATTCCTGTTACAAAGAAAGACCTTTACTCACGTGACAGAAACATCTGGCACATCAGCCACGAAGGTATGGACCTTGAAGATCCATGGAATGAACCTATGTTCGACAGCCTTCTGAAATTGGGTGTATCACCAGAAGCCGCTCCCGATGAACCTACATATGTTGAAATTGAATTTGTTGCAGGTGAACCTGTTGCAGTAAACGGCGAAAAGCTTTCACCCGTTGCTCTGGTTGAAAAGCTCAACGAGCTTGGCGGTGCAAACGGCGTTGGTATTGCAGATATCGTTGAAGACCGTCTTGTTGGTATGAAGTCAAGAGGCGTTTATGAAACTCCCGGCGGTACAATTCTTTATACTGCAATTCAGGAGCTTGAATATCTCTGCCTTGACCGCGATACCCAAGGCTTCAAGAGAATGAGCCAGACTCAGTTCTCACAGCTTGTTTATGACGGAAAGTGGTTCACACCTCTCAGAGAAGCAATGTCAGCTATGTATGACGAAATGGATAAGTACGTTACAGGTACAGTTCGCCTGAAGCTCTACAAGGGCAACTGCACACCTGCAGGTGCAAAATCCAAGTACTCACTCTATAATGAAGACATCGCATCATTCGGTGACAGCAAAGAGCTTTACAGCCACAAGGACAGCGAAGGATTTATCAACCTTTACGGTCTGCCCCTCAAGGTAAGAGCTTTAATGAAAAAGAAGAACGAAAATTAAGGTAAAAGCTTGCTATGATGCAAGTTAAAAATGGAGCAGATTTCTAAACGAAAACTGCTCCATTACTTGCTTTTTGCGAAATCGCTTTCTGGGCACATTCGTACAGCAACGAAACTGATTACACAAAACATAGCTTTGCCTTTCCACTTAATTTTTAATTTATGTAAAATATAGGAGATTTTATTATGAAACTATGGGGTGGAAGATTTTCAAAATCCACAGATGCGGCAGTTGATGATTTCAACTCGTCAATCCGTTTTGACAGCCGTATGTACAAGCAGGACATCCGCGGCAGTCAGGCGCATGCAAAAATGCTCGGCAAGCAGGGAATCATCCCCGAAGCAGATGCAGAACTTATCATAAAAACCCTTGGTGAAATTCTTGCAGACATTGAAGACGGCAAGGTTGAATTCACCATTGATGCAGAAGATATTCACATGAATATTGAAACAATCCTTATTTCACGAATCGGTGATGTAGGAAAACGTCTTCATACGGGCAGAAGCCGTAACGATCAGGTTGCGCTTGACAACAAGCTGTACCTTCGTGACGAGTCCGAAGAACTGAAGACAATGCTTGAGGATTTGCAGAAGATAATCCTCACTTTGGCAGAAGAAAACCTTGACACAATTATGCCGGGTTACACACATCTTCAAAAGGCACAGCCAATCACCTTTGCACATCACATTATGGCATACTATGAAATGTTCAGCCGTGACCTTTCCCGTCTTTCCGACTGGAGAGCAAGAATGAACATTATGCCTCTCGGTAGCGGTGCTTTGGCGGGTACAACTTATCCCCTTGACAGACCTTTTGTGGCACAGCAGCTTGGTTTTGACGGAATTACACAGAACAGTATTGACGGTGTTTCTGACCGTGACTTTATCTGCGAATTTGCATTTGTTCTGTCAATGATTATGGTTCACCTCAGCCGTTTCTCGGAAGAAATCATTCTATGGAGTTCAAATGAATTTGGGTTTGTGACACTTGATGATGCATACAGCACAGGTTCAAGCATTATGCCCCAGAAGAAGAACCCCGATATTGCAGAATTGGCACGTGGCAAGTCAGGCAGAGTATTCGGCTCACTTATGGGACTTCTCACTATGCTGAAAGGTCTTCCCCTTGCATACAACAAGGATATGCAGGAGGACAAGGAGCAGATTTTTGATGCTCTTGACACGGTTAAAATGTGCCTCCCGGTATTCGGCGGAATGCTTGCAACAATGAAAATTAACCGTGATGCAATGCTTGAGGGTGCAAAAGGCGGCTTCACCAACGCAACAGACGTTGCAGACTACCTTGTAAAGAAGGGCCTTCCCTTCCGTGACGCACATGCGGTGGTAGGCAGAATGGTTGCGTATTGCCTTGACACAAACAAGGTAATAGACGCCCTTTCAATGGATGAATTCAAGGAATTTTCCAATCTCTTTGATGAAGATATCTACACTGCAATTTCTCTTGAAACCTGCGTGAACCTCCGCAAAATCCCCGGCGGTCCCGCAATGGAAACAATGAAAGCGGTAATTGAAGGGGATAAGAATAAATAAAATAAAACAACCGCCCCAAGGCTTGCCTTGGGGCGGTTTGATGCTAATTTTGCTTTCTCACAATTTTGTATTCATCATAAAAACTGTAATAGGGGCAGGAAGTATGTCCTGAACCGTAAAAGCTTGAAACCTCATCTTCGTCCAAATTGATTGTGCATACGTCACAGTCCATTTCATAATCATAGTCAAAATATGCACAGGTTTCGCATTGAGTTATTTTCTTTTCCTTTTTTTTCATAAAAATCACCACAGATATTGTAGCATATTTTTTTAATATTCGCAATACTCTTTATTTGACTATTTTAAGAATTGATGATATAATACTTCGAAAAGGTATCCTGTTTAAGGGACATATCAAGTGGTATTATCATCTTACAATTGAATGAGGAGATGTGTTTGGATGAAGCGTTATTTTGAATTTACAACAGCAGAAAAAAGATATCTGGAAGAAATAAATGATTCTTATGACAGCAATCTGTCTGTTTTTGCTACCAAAAATGAAGATGTTGTCCGCTCAAGCAGAGCACCGAGATATGATATAATACGTCCGCCTTATGCGTATGATGTGGATTGTATAATCTATAATCCTTTTTACAACCGATATACTGATAAAACGCAGGTTTTTTCCTTTTATAAAAATGATGATGTAACAAGACGTGCCCTTCATGTTCAGCTTGTCTCAAAAATAGCAAGAACAATAGGAAGAGCATTGAGACTTAATCTTGATTTGATTGAAGCAATTGCCCTTGGACATGATATGGGGCATACACCCTTCGGACACAAGGGAGAGGAACTGTTGTCCGAGTGTTATGAAGAAAGCACCGAGAGACGGACAGGGAGGAAGAAGTACTTTAATCACAATGTTCACAGTGCGAGGATTTTCAGGGTTATATTGGAATCCAACCTTACTCTCCAGACCCTGAGCGGAATTCTTGCTCACAACGGTGAAAAGGTTTGTCGTGAATATTCACCGTCAGGACTTGAGTCATTTGAAGTATTTGATGAGCTTATTGAAAAATGTTATTTTGAAAAGGATTTTCACAAAAAGCTTCGGCCCAATACTCTTGAAGGCTGTGTCGTACGAATCAGTGATATGATTGCATATGCAGGAAAGGACCGTCTGGATCTATATCGTGTAAAGGCGATAAGTGAAGAAATGTTCAAGTCTGAGCGGCTGATAGGAACCAGAAACAGTGACATTATTTCAAATGTAATAGTAAATATAATAAAGAACAGCATCAATCAGCCATGTTTGAATATGGATGAAGAGGTTTTTCTTGACCTCAGGGATTTGATTGCGGAAAACAATGAGCTTATTTATCTCAACGAAGACCGTGTTGAACCGTATGATGAAAGTATAAAGCCTCTTATGAAAAAGCTTTATGCAAGATTTTTAGATGATATTGAAAATGGAAATCTTGAGTCTCCCATTTTCAGACATTATGTAGACAATCCCGTACTGAGTCTCAGGTACAAGAAATCAAAAGGAAAGCTTTTGGCAGATGCTGACGATGTGGTTGTGGACTGTATTGCGGGAATGACAGATGACTATTTTGTGGATGTTTGTACAGAATTACATATTGATGATGATGCTCTTTCAAGAATAAACTATCACAGTTATTTTGATTAAGGGGTATTTAAAGGGACTGAAACACTACGTTCAGGATAATCTTATAAAGTCAGTTGAAATGTCATTCTGAGGGAAGCAAAGCGAAGTCGAAGAATCTTTATGACAGCCAAGATGTTTTGACAAGCTCAACATGATGGCTGTCAGATAATGAAAGATTTTCTGAGCAAACAAAAAAAGCCTTCAAGTGAAGGCTTTTTGTTATATGATTTTGAATTATATTAGTTACATTCAGCAACCAGCGGACCTGCAAGTTCCTTAAGATAGAACAGCTTGCCGGGAAGTGTGGGAATGTATGATGATGTGATGCTTGTGTCGGGACCATAGTGGAGAGTTGTGAGGAAACTCATTCCCTGCCAGCCCATGCCACGACCGAGAGAACCGTCGCAACCGCCGATAGCGTAGTCAGCCTGAAGGAAGAGACCGGGACCTACGGTGTTTGCACGGCAGGGTACCAATGTTGTACGGCTCTTAAAGCTTGTGATAGCGTTCTGTTCGATTGTCATGGGTGTAAGCTTTGCAGCTATGCGGTGTGTTGCAGCCTTCCATTCGGCTTCTGTTGCATAGTCTTCTGCAAATGTGGGTTCCCAGAAGGCGATGTGGCAAGCACGACCGATACCGTAAACCAATACAAGCTTTGCGCCTTCAGCTTTGAGCGCGGCAATCTTGCCTTCGTATGTGGGAAGGTTTTCTTTTGTTGCAAAGTTTCTCTGATTTTCGGGAATTGTCAAATCGCCAAGCTTGTTGAAGAATGCCTGCTTCATGCTGTATTCAAATGATGCGGGGTTGGTTGCATCAAGAGTGTTACCTTCTGAATCTGCCCATTCGTCCATATTGAAGGTGTAGACGTGCTTGCAGTCAACCTTCCATGATGTGAGGAAGTATGCAGCCCACTTGTACATACCCATAGGACCTACGGGGAGAATCATAGCGAGTTTTTCGCCTCTTTCGCCTGCAAGTTTAATCTGCATAGCGATTTCGTGACCCATATATGTATCAAAGTCGTTGATGTTTTCACATTCGATAGGTGTGAAACCGTCGTTCCAGAAAGCTTCACGGGCAACGCCCTTTTCACAACATTCGTCAATCTTCTTCAAATCCCAGCCCTTGGGGAAGAAGCTTTCGCATTCACTGCCTTTTACTGTGCTTAAAAAATCCATTTTTTTGTCCTCCTAAAAATTATTGTTTATTTACAAAATCTAAAATTTCTTCGTCTGATTTGAGACCTGCGGTGTTTACTCCTGCCTGAGCCAACTTGTCACGGAGAAAGCTTCCGAAAACATCTCCGCCAACCTTGCCTATCATTGTAGTTTCAACACCCAGTTTTTTCAGGTTGATTGAAGCGGTCATTGCGTTTCCGCCGTTGTGCAGAGTTATTGAGTTGACGGGGAGCAAAAGCCCCTTTTCAGGATATGCTGTTACCGGTTCGACAATTATGTCTGCAACCAGAATTCCAACACATGCAGCCTTTTTCATCAGGGTAACATCCTCCGAACTGTGGGTTTGGGATATACCATACACTGTGCAAATGCTTCAGCATACTGCACACCGCACTGATAGCCGCGGTATTTTGAAATTGTCTTTACCATATCAGCAAAGTCAATGTTGTCGTGTTCTCTCATCCATTTGAGCTGACTTTCGTGACATTCGAGCATTTCAAGCTTCAGGTCGATTTCTTCAGTTACGTCCACATATTCTGTGGGGAGGAATTCATTACCGCCAAGGTTGTCCATATAGAAGATGGGAGTAACCTGAGAAGGTGTTGAAACTCCTGTCTCATAATGAGGACAGCTTGCAGCAAATGCCGCATCAAACACCAGATTGCTTACTGCAACGTGGTCGGGCATATAGTCGTTGGGTGCATGAGTGATAATGAAGTCAGGCTGTGCTTCGCGGATGATATCAACAAGCTTGTCGCGATGCTCTTTGTTCTGATGATATACCACAAGGTCACCGATATCGCAGGTAACAACCTTGATTCCGGCAAGAGAGCCTGCCTTTTTTGCTTCGTTTATACGGATTTCACGGAGTTCGTCAGGCTGAATTACAACGTGACCCATATTACCGTTACAAACATGACAAACAGTTACATTGTCACCACGCTTAACGCATTTTGCCAGTGTTCCGGCACAATTGATTTCTATGTCATCGGGATGACATCCGATTGCTAATACATTCATAACAAAAGTCCTTTCTTGAAATTAGTAGTATATTTTACATTATATCAGTTAAGTTATAAAAAGTAAATACAAAAATTACTATAAAAGGTGCATTTTATAAAGTATACAAATCTTCAATTGCTTTTTGTGAACAAATGGCGTCAGCGGCAGTAACGGGAATGTCAGCATCTGTAAGAACAGCTCTGCCAAAGGCTTCAATTTCTTTGGTATACATATTTCCGCCTGCACCGCTCAGGGTTACAGGTTCAACGGTTGAACGGTTTTGCTGTGCATCGTATTCGCCAGCATCGTTGATTGCAAGAACCTGAACCTCTCCGTCTTCAACCTGAGAGAGTGTTCCGCGCGCTGTGATACAACCCTTTGTGCCGTAGAATTCAAGCTTGCTGATCGAAACATCATCAGGAATATTGAATGCGGCTTCAACTACGCAGAGTGCACCGTTTTCCATTTTGTAAACCCCGATACCTGCATCATCAACGCTGTATTTGAAAATCTGGTTACCTGTAAAGCCTGTTGTTTCGGCAATTTCCAGACCTGAGATATAGCGGATAAGGTCAATAGCGTGAATGCCCATATCAAGCATTGCACCTCCGCCCGAGAGGTTTTTGTTCTGTCTCCAGCAGTTTTCCATTTCGGGATACCAGCAGGTGAACTGTGCTCTTGCAGAAACAATTTCACCAATCTTTCCTGATGCAATTATTTCGCGCATCTTTTGATGATATGTATGGAATCTCATCATAAATGCAACGCCAAGCTTAATGCCTTCAGCGTCACAAAGGTCGGCAATTTCCTTGGCTTCAGCTACAGTGAGACCCATAGGTTTTTCAAGAAGAATGTGTTTTTTTGCTTTTGCAGCAAGCTCAACCTGTTCCTTGTGGCAGAATACGGGTGATGCAATGTATACTGCCTGAATTTCATCAAGTGCCAGAAGCTCTTCAACCGAGGAAAAGGCATACTTTGCACCGTATTTCTCGCATACTGCTTTTGCGGCATCGGGATTTGCGTCCATAACAGCCACAAGCTCCGCATTATCCGCAAGCATCATTCCGGGAAGGGTTCTGCGGTCAGCAATGCCGCCGCATCCGATTACGCCCCATTTTACTTTCATAATGATTTCTCCTTAATCTCTAAACAAAATATTTATATGATAAGACCCTTCGACGAGGCTCAGGGTGACATTTTCAAGAACATTGAACGTCATCTTGAACGAAGTGAAGGATCTTTTGTATGTCGGCATCAGTATTTCACATTCTGCCACATACAGATTTTCGGGATTTATTTGCCTGCCTGCATTTCTGCAACAGATTCAAGAACCATATCAGCCATATATTCAAGCTGTTCGTCGCTCAGACCGTAAAGGGGAAGATGTGTAAATCTCTTATAGAAAACTTCTTCACAGTTGGGACATGATTTTGCAATTTCTTCGGGGTTATAGCCCATTTCTTCAACAATCTTGAATCTGTAGAGAGGTCCGAAGTGTGCAATCTGTGTAACACCCTTTGCTTCCAGCTTCTTCTTGAGAACCTGAATATCTCCGCCTGCCTTCTGGGGGTCAATCTGGAGAAGATAGAGGTGGAAGGTGGGCTTAATGTCATCGTTACCCAAGTCCTGAGCAATGATTGCATCGTTGCCTGCAAATCTGTCTGACAGATATTTTGCTGCACGTCTTCTTTCGGCAATAATTTCTTCGTTTCTTGCAATCTGAAGTGTCAGACCAAGACCCTGAATTTCAGTTGTTGATGCATTGCCGGGAACGAAAGGAGCGTACTTACCCTTGATGGGTGTGATGTTGTAGAGCCAGTCCTTGATGGGGCAGGAGAAGTCCAGACCAAGGAATCTTGCTCTCTTCATTTCTTCGCCAAAGCCGGGAACATTTGTTGTTGCGATACCGCCTTCACCGAAGGAGGTGATGTTCTTAACCTCGTGCATTGAGAATGATGCAAAGTCGCCGATTGTACCAATCTTTTTGCCCTTGTACATTGCACCGAATGCATGTGCTGCATCTTCAAGAACAATAATGTCATGCTTCTTTGCAAGCTCCATAATGGGATCCATATCTACAGGGTAACCACCGATATGTACAGGAACGATCATCTTTGTTTTGTTTGTAATTTTTCTTGCAACATCTGCAGGGTCCATATTGATTGTTCTGGGGTCAACGTCTGCAAATACAAGCTTTGCACCTACTGCCAAAGGATAAGCCATTGTTGCAACAAATGTAATTGCAGGAACAATAACTTCATCGCCAGGCTGAAGATTTGCATACTTGTATGCAATTTCAAAACCTGCTGTTGCGTTTGTAACAAAGGTTGATGTTGTTGTGCCGAGATATTCGTTGCACTTTGCTTCAGCTTCTTCAACCTTGCTTCCCAGTGAAAGCTTTCCGGGAGGTGTAGCAAGCTTGTCAAGCTTCTTTACCTGTTCATAAACAGCTTTGATTGCGTTGTCATATTCTTCGCCATCACCCTGCATCAGAAAGCGGATGATTTCCATAAGGTCCTGAACATTGTAGTTTTCGCCTACTGCTGCCCAGGGTACCTTTGTGGCGCCTGTGTTATAACGAAAGTCTGTTGATTTTCTCATAATAAAAACCTCCAAAAATATAATTTATTTATTGCTTGAATTAAATGTAGCATATTTTATTAAAAATGTCAAGGAAAAGTTTCGTTGACAAAGACTTTTTTAAATGTTATAATCTGTATGATAAACAGTGGCGGAATGAGAGGCGCAAATATGAATAAAACTGTGGGAAATTCACAATTGATACAAAAAATGAACCGCTTGAAGGTTCTCAACTATATAAGAAGAAATTCCGGAGCGGCAAGACCCCAGATTGCACATGAAACTGGTCTTTCGGTGGCATCTCTTACCAATATAACATCATATCTTCTTGAAAAGGGTCTGATTAGTGAGAGCGGAACCGAAAAGGTGGAGCGTGTGGGCAGAAAGGGAACTCTTTTGCGGTTTTGTGCCGAGCGATACGGACTTATCTGTATATTTGTCAGCACTGATTCGCTGAATGTTTCCTACACTGATATGGAAGGGGAAATAATAACAAGAATCAGAGTCAATGTTGAAGATTTGCAGCCTGCAAAGGTAGTGGAGCTTGTACGTGAAAAAGTGGCGTCCTTGGTACGTGAGCACGGACGTGAAAGTATTCTCGGTATAGGCGTTGCGGTTTCGGGTATGGTTCTGGAAGGAAGCCGTTTTGTTGCATCTTCAAGCCTAAAGTGGAAGGAGTTTGATCTGAAGAAAATTCTTCAGAAGGAAACAGGTTTGCCTGTTTTTGTGGAGAACATTTCTCTTCTGAAGACGGTGTGGTATTTCTCCTGCGGCAACTGGATTAACAAGAAAAATATGCTTCTTGTTGATCTGGAGGGCGGTATTGGTGCAAGTCAGTTTTATCACGGTGAAATTAACCGTGCAATGCTGGGTGAAATTGGGCACACAACTGTTGCAAAGGACGGAGAACCCTGTTTTTGCGGAAATAGGGGCTGTCTTGAAATGATGTGCTCGGAGCAGAGATTAATCAAGCTGTATGAGGAAATGAGCGGAGAGACTGAAGCTACTCTTGAATATATTGCAGAAAAATGGGAAAACGGTGACAGAGCCGCAAAAGAGGCCATTGAGAATTGCGGAAAGTATCTTGGAATCGGTCTTGCCAATCTGGTGAATCTGTGCAAGCCTATGGCAATTGTAATAAATATGGGAGCGTACGTGAATATCCGACCTGTTATCGAATGTGCGGTGAAGGAAATGAAAAACCGTGCATATTCGGTACTGCTGGAGGATTTGGAGATACGTGAAGTGAATATCAGCGAGGACAATACCGTCAAGGGTGCGGCGTTCAATCTTTGCGATCGACTGTTTGATATTGATTACAGCGGAAATATTGTTGAATGACAAAAAAGAATATTACAGGGTGTATGAACGGTTGAAGACAAGAGGAGAAGTTCGTATGAAAAAATAATAGCTTTTATTTTGTTGTTATTTAGAAAATACGGGGAAATACAACGCTCACAACGGGAAGCCTTCAGGATATAAAAGCATATGCTGATTACCCAGAATCACCGTCAGTTGTTGCAATTTTTATTTCGGGAAACACAGAAAGAACAATTTTTGTAGTCGAAAGTTAAGAAAACGTAAAAATCTGATATAAAACAAATACTAAAAAAGGAAGTGGCTATATGAAAAAATTCGGATGTTTAAAGTTTTTGGGCATTATGCTTGCAGTAACAGCTGTTCTGATAGGAATAATGATCTGGGGGGTAAATAAAATGCTTGATAATATCCTTGCTGACAAGGTTCTTGCTGAGCTCCCGAAGTATGAAGATTCTGTTGTATATGAGAGTGATGACAGCACGGATTATGTGAATTATACAAAATATGTTTTTGATGACAGCATAACAGGAAAGCTTGGTGACAGCTCGTACCTCAGACGTGTTTTAAAAAATGATATTGATGAAATTACTGAGCATATTGAAGATTTTGAAAAATGGATTGAAAAGAAGAATTACGCAGGATATGATTTCAAAAAAGAGAGCATAGATGATTCTGATTATTGTTATATAGAGAACAACGAAACCTTTGACGGATATTCAAACCTGCCTGAAAAGCTGTCTGCATACAGTGTCTATTTGTTTGACAGCCAATCCAAAACCTTATATTATTTCCACTATAATATTTAGGCTCTTTAACAGATGTTGGGGTAAAACGTTTTAGAAAGTTCCTTCGCATTCACTCAGGATGACGCTATACTGCTTGCAATGACGTCATATTGCCAGAACGTTAAGAAAACGTGCTTGCATCACGTTTTTAGTGAAGAAGTGAAAAAGAAAGCCGTCAGGGTTTCTTCAATAATTAGTCGAAACCTCTTTTCCGTAATAAAATCCCAACACTTACTAAAGAACCAATATTTTAAGCACGAGGACGCTGAAGATGCAGAATTATTGACATTTTTGGTGTTTGATGTTATAATTAGTGAAAACATAATAACGCTGTACGCATAAAAGTCAGATTTGAGAAAATCTGTAAATCTGATAAATGAGGTGTGCAAATGAAAAAGTTTTATGATAAGAACCGTGAGATGTTACTCTATATGGTGTTTGGAACGGTTACTGTGATGGCGAACATTCTTACATACTATGTTATGGCAAAGATAAACGATAATACTGCTATTGATACTGCGGTTGCACTGTTTGTTTCTGTTCTGGTTGCGTATGCTACAAACAGAAAGTTTGTGTTCAGAAGTGAGCATTATGGTGCAAGAGCTGTTTTTATTGAGTTCTTTTCATTTTTTGCATTCCGTGCTGTTTCGGGAATTATGGATATTGTAATTATGGTTATTTTTGTAGACATTTTTCATTACAACGATATGGCGGTCAAGCTTGTATCTAATGTTTTTGTAATAATTTTTAATTTTGCTGCAAGTAAATGGTTTATTTTTAAGAATGAATAATTGGAGGTATTATTATGTTGTGTAATAAATGCGGAGCGAATGTAAAAGACGGTGATTCTTTTTGCAGTGTATGCGGTACATCGGTAAAAGGAAATTACGGGGTTCAGAATAATACTCAAAACCCTACTCCGCCCGTTAAAAAGAAAAGCAATGCAGGAATTTTTGTGGCATTGGGAATAGTCGGAGCGCTTGCACTGGCTTTGATTGCAGTTATTGTCATAGTTGTAATCATAATAATTGCGGCAAACAGCGATAGCCACAGTGTGTCATATTCGGCAGGTCAAGGGATAGGAATAGTTGAAATGCCCCAAAGTCAGAATCGTGAGACATCGGTTTCGATTCAGAATGAAGAAAAAGAAGAAACTGACGGTGATTTTCTGTATCCTTCAGATAAAAAAATTATAACTTTTTCAGAACTTGATGAATACACGAAAGAAGAAATAGCTCTCATAAGAAACGAAATCTACGCACGTCGCGGATATATATTCCAGTTGCAGGAATATGCAAGATACTTTGAATCAAAGGACTGGTACACACCGAATCCTAACTTCAATGAAGCTATGTTCTCGGAAATTGAAAAGGCAAACAAGGACATAATTGTTGAGTATGAGACAAGAAAGGGCTGGAGATAATTATGAAATTATTCTTGATTGCCACATTGCTGTGTACCTTTTTGCTTGGTGGTTGTTGCATTCCGTATGTAAACATCAAGAGCCCTAATGTTGGAATTAAACAAAGCGAAAAGAAAGCGGAGACAACAGAAAGCATTGAAGATATAAATAACAAGGTTGAAGCAGAGGTAAAAAAAGAAGAGAGAAAGCCACTTGAGTCAAAGGTAATAGTAATTGATGCCGGACACGGGAAAAACAGCTTTAACAAACAGGAACCCATTGCTCCCGGAAGCAGTACAACAAAAATTGCTTTTGCGGACGGTACAAGAGGAAAAAATCAAACAGAGGAACAGTTGAATCTTAAGGTGGCAAAAAAACTACAAACTCTTTTGGAGGACTTGGGTGCAGAGGTTCATATGACCCGAACTGAGCACGAATCGGATATGACAAATGTTGACCGTGCCGAGTTTGCCAACAATTTGAACGCGGATTTGTCGGTAAAGATTCATGCTGACGGAAGTGAAAGCTCAAGCGCAAAAGGGATTTCAATGCTTGTGCCGTCAAGGGAATATGTTTCTGAGGAAGTATATGAGGCAAGTTATAAGGCAGGCAGTATAATTCTTGAAGAGGTTGTAGTTGCAACGGGCGGTGCAAACCGCGGTGTTGTAAAACGCAATGATCTTACGGGTTTCAATTGGAGCAAGGTGACGATTATACTTCTTGAAATGGGTTTTATGACCAATCCTGAAGAAGATGCTCTCCTCGAAACGGAAGAGTATCAGGACAAGGTTGCACAAGGTTTGGCAAACGGTGTGGTAAAATACTTCGAAAGTATGTAAAATACAAAAGAACAAGAAAGGGGCTACGCCGCCCGCCTTGTATACTAGCAAATTGCGTATTTATAGTATATAAAAAAACATTCCAAATCGATAATGTGGTTTGGAATGTTTTTTATTTATTACCTCTTTAGGAAAAAACTTGGAAATATCCTTCACTGTACTCAGAATTACGTTGTCAAGATTGTGGTGATGTTATTATAAGCAAAATCAGTTCCTTCCGGGAAGTTTTTCAAAAGCAAAATCGGATATCCAGCTTGAGCGATAGCCGTTTTTCTCACACCATTCAACGCCTCGGAAAAGTCTTTCGCGATAGTCGGGAAGAAATACTTCATAATGCGGATAAAAATACTGTTCATGTATAAGCAGATACATAAAACAGTGATCCTCGGCTTTTGCCAGTTGATCCATGTATCTGTCAATTTCATCAGGTGTATGCTCATTGAGGATTATATCATCCTTGACGAAGATAATATCTTCGTTTGTATCTACCCAAAAATCACGTGTATGTGCGTGCTTTGTCTGCTCAATATCCAGATAGTAAGCTACCTTAGGGTTTCCTTCTTCATCGATGAGAAAATAACCGTCCAGAACCTTGAAACCCAGTGCACGGAAGGCACGTGTTCCGTAAATGTTTGAATTTGCCCAATGCTGGGATGTTACATGATCCATAACCTCAGGTCCCGCAAAACGCAGAATTTCTTTTTCTACCATACGACCTTCCTTCATAACAAGGTCATAGGGAGCAGTTTTGTACGGACTGTCAGGTAAATCTCTTAGTGAGTGAAATGAGAAACGCAGCCAGTCTGAATTTTCTTTGAATTCTTCTTTGTATTTATCGGGAAACATAGTCAAATTAAATTTGCCGTCAACTGTCTCGTAATAAATGTGCATATGTATATGACAACGGTATTTTTGATGAAGCTCTTTATACATTGCCAAAAAAGGGTCATCAAAAATAGAGGTATATTCGTCCTGATGATTGTAAATGTTCTCCAGGCACCAGATGACGTCATCAACACCGACACGGTATGTTTTGTAGCCGCCTTTGAACCAGAAAAGAGTGATAACCTCACGGTCATTGGTTTCGGGACAAAAGGCTTCAACTGCATTTCTGTAAGAGTCGAGACAGATTTCTGCGTTGTATATACCGTTTTCTGTTTCCTTTGCAGGAGTTCCGTTTATCAGTATTGTCCGATGGGGTTGTGCGGAAACGGTCACTGTGGTGCGGAGTATTCCGTTGGTTTCTGTTCCGTCCGCGACTTCAAAGAGAACGTCACCGTTTATAGGTTTTTTGAACTGTATGTTTTTCATTTAAAGGACCCTCCTTAAAATACAGCAACAAGTGCTTTGTAGTATTCAATCGATTTTGAACGAGCACTGCGGAATTCAATACCTTCATAGCCGATTGTGGATGCCATTTTGCAGACGCCGTCAACAGTTTTGGTTCGGTATGAAGTGCAGCGTGCTTTGCCAAAGTTTACGTGCATAATAACAAGATTAATGGTATTATCCATTCTGTCGCCCTGCAACGGCATAAAATGCAGATGATCTTATGGGCAAGGTGTGAATAAGATAAATACTCATCGAAGCAATTGATTTGTTTATGGGAATCAGTGCAGGAGGAGAAATCAAATTTCTTATTTCGTTTTCCTCTATACCGTTTTTCTGGATGATATTCAAAACGGCAACGCAGTTTGCTTTTACCATATCGTCAATGACTATGTTTTTTCAAAAAACACCTCAGATTACAAATCAACATAAATATAATAACTGTTTTACAAAGATTTGTCAAGTCTGTTTTTGGTAAATATATTATTCACCAGAAGCATAAAGGAGGAATCTTTGATATGGATTTACAGAGTAAAGTTTTTCTACAAATTATGAAGGATTTATTCGTGTTACATCATAGAGGTCTATATGAGTGGGAGTCAGCAAATCTGCATTGCAGTTCATTGCAATAATAGCTGCTTCACCACTGTCAAAACATCCGATTATATTTATGAACTTTTGTTCGGTAATAATCTATTCCGTTCACAGGAAGAATCAAAATATCACAGTCTTTAATACGCTCTTCAAGACCGTCATAGGGACAGTTGTCTCCGCCGTGAAAGAGTTTTGTTTCGCCAAGTTCAAAAAAAGAAGGATGGACTTTTTGTCCATCCTTCAGAATTTAAAGAATTAGCATTCTGCGTTCTTCTTGTAGATTTCGTATCTTTCGATAAGGTCTTTTTCAGCCTTGTCGAAGAGCTGAGCTGCAACTTCGGGGAATGCTTTCTTGAGCATGAGATAACGGTTTTCACCCTCTAAGAATTCCTTAACTGTGCCTGTGGGCTCTTTTGAGTCAAGGATGAAGGGGTTCTTGCCTTCTTCTTTGAGTGTGGGGTTGTATCTCCAGAGGTGCCAGTAACCTGTCTGAACAGCCTTCTTTTCTTCAGCGATTGTGCTTGCCATACCTGTCTTGATACCGTGGTTGATACAGGGAGCGTATGCAATAATCAGTGAAGGACCGGGATAAGCTTCAGCTTCCTTAATTGCCTTGAGAGCCTGGTTCATATCAGCACCGAGAGCAATCTGAGCAACGTATACGTAGCCGTAAGTTGTACCGATCATACCGAGGTCTTTCTTCTTAACCTTCATACCTGAAGCTGCAAACTTAGCAACTGCAGCAGTAGGTGTAGCCTTTGATGCCTGACCGCCTGTATTTGAGTAAACTTCTGTATCTACAACAAAGATGTTGATGTCTTCGCCTGATGCGATAACGTGGTCAAG
>JAZRIX010000036.1:0-24848 GCA_045645485.1 Clostridia bacterium
CCTGAGGCAACAGCGCTTTGCTCCTCATCAGTGAGTACGCTGTTAAAGAGTGCCACGGAACTATCCTTAAGCTCCGCTGAAGCCGCGTTATCTTCAGAAGTAGTATTTACAACGCTATAGCTAATCGGTTGTAATACAGGCATTTCTTCGAACGCATCGCAATCTGTGCAGGTACGCTTTAGGCTACCATCATTTAGAACCACCCAATCTCCCCAGGTGTGTGTCTCTTCCACATAATCGTAGCAGACGGAGCATCTTCCTGTGTGGGTTCCGTCTCCATTATCCGCCCATTCTCCCGGGTCGTGTCCTTCGGTTTCGTAAGCAGTACAAATTTCTCCATTTTCGCATTCACGGGTATGCGTATTTTCACCGTCGCTTATCCATCTGCCAAAGCGGTGTGTATGCTCAAGCATAGCAATTGATTCTGTCTTAGTATGACTACACACAAGACAGGTATAGGTTCTTACACCTTCAGTAGTCTCGGTAGGTTCTGTTGTTATAACTCCCTCGTCCCACTCGTGTGCCTGACGCTGGAAAGCTTCGCATCCGTTGCCATTTACGCAAGTGTGCTTATGGGTATCATCATTTTCGGCTTCCCACTTGCCCCAACTGTGTTCGCAAACGATTTTGGGAATAACCTCTGTTTTAGTTGCTCCGCAATCAGAACAGGTGTACTTTCTTGTGCCTGTTTCCGTGGTGGACGCTTCCTTGGTCACAACGCCGGTATCCCAAGCATGTGCTGCTGTGCGTTCGCCTGAACAAACAGAACAGGACTTTTTATGCTCGGAACTACCTGTAGAAGTCCAGTTGCTCCACTGGTGGTTGCCGGTTTCCTTAACGTCACAGCCATCACGCTTGCAGGAACGCTCGTGGATATCAGCGACTGCATTTGCACCGGTATCAGTCCAATCGGTCCAATCATGATTGAGGGCAGCTTCACCCTCAACAACCTTGGTTGCACCGCAATCGCTACAGGTGTAGATTGTTTCGCCTGCCTCGGTGCAGGTGGGTTCGGTCACAGCTCCGTCGTCCCAATCACAATCCTTGGTCTCAGTTACGTTACAACGGCAGGATCTTGTATGAGTGCCGTCCTTATTGTCAGACCAATCCGTCCAGCTGTGTTCGGGAGTTGTGGAAATTTCTTCCGTATAGGAATATCCGCAATTATCTTTACAGATATAGGTCTTGATACCCTTGGAGGTATGAGTCGCCTCGCTTGTAACTACACCATCATCAAAGTTATGAGGAGCAGTCTGGCTTTCATTACAGATACAGTAACGGATATGGGTGTTGGCTTCATCAAGCTTGTTGATTACCCATTCGTCCCATTCGTGTTCTTCCAGCGCAGGTTGACTTTCGCTCTTTACGTATCCACAATCAGCACAAGTGTAGTGAATCTCGCCCGGTGCCAGATGAGTAGGCCAGTTTATTACTACACCATCATCGAAATTGTGGCTGGCTGTCTGTGTTTCGTTACAGCGGCAGGAACGGATATGGGTAGTTTCATCATTCTCACCCCAGTCGCTCCAGCTGTGTTCGTGCACCAGCTTGTCGACAGGTTCAGTCTTTGTGTGAGCGCAAGTACCACAAGTATAGGTCTTTATGCCTGCTTCCGATTCGGTAGGCTCTTTGGTTACAACGCCGTTATCCCAATCGTGCTCCCCGGTCTGATAACCATCACAAACAGAGCAGGTCATCTTATGGGTGTTGCCATCAACAGGTTTCCAGTCGCCCCATTCGTGACCGCCGATTTCCTGTTCAATGCCACATTCTCTCTTACAATCACGAACGTGAGAATCCACGCTGTCATAAGTCCACTTGCTCCAATCGTGGTCGAGAGCATCAATAGTTTCGGTCTTTGTTGCACCGCAGGTTTCCACCGTACAGGTGTAAGTAGTTACGCCCGTTTCGGTGCAGGTAGGAGCATTAGTTTCTTCGCCGTCATTCCAATCATGATCCTCTGTTTCGGTCTTGCCACATTCGGGATCATTACAGGTGCGGGTATGGCTTCTGCCGTTTTCATCGTCAACCCAATCACCGAAATCGCAGGTGTGGGTATCTACAGCAGGAACATCATAACGGTAGAGGCTGATGGCATACTGCGTATCATTGGTATACTGTCTCCACATACCGGTGGCTTCATCGTAATACTGCTCTCCTACGCCATTCAGTGCCCAGTCCTCGCCGCAAATAAAGTAGTACTCGGTAACATCATCCTCGTTGACGTATTCACGGAAACGAAGTGTAAACATAGCACCGCCAACAGAATAGAATGATGCCTTGTACAGCAGAAGGTCCCCCTCGGATATATTTTCACCGATATTGCCTCTTGCAACCTGTTCTGCGTGGGTAAGTCCGTCCATATCATCTCTATATGTGTTTTCATCAACCTCGGTGGTGTAGAAATCGATGATCCACTCAGAAGAATCCCACATTCCATAAACATCGTTGCCATAACGTGCAACGCCCATATATCCGGTGTTATCAAGGCTATAACTTTGGAAGGGATAAACGCAATAATTGTCGAGTTTGGGAAGAACGGGAGTCAGACCGAAGTTGTCGTCCAGGTCAGAACCAAACTGATCAGGATCAATGTCAAACATAAACTCGGAGGGTCTTGCGTTGCCTACATAGTTTTGATTGAGCAAAGAGATGCTACCATCTGTGTAAGGAACAACCTCAACGGCATTTCCGCTCTCATAGCACCATGCATTACCCATCTCGTCGGGATTATTCACGTTAAGACCGCCGAGAACAAAATATCTATTGCCAACGTTTGCAACGATGATATACATATCTTCCTCGTTGACGTCGGAAAGTGATGTTATTTTAGAATATACAGGGTTGGGCGTACCACAATTATCGCACGTACCTGTATCGGTATTGAACGCATGACCCAAAGCAGGCTTTTTAAGCGCGCTCGCCATTTCATATTCATCCCAATACATATTTTGCATATCTGCATCATAGTACATCCAGCAATCCTCGCAGTACCAATAACCGCCCATCGCCGGTTCAAAGCAGGACGGCTCACCCGTACCCGCAGTGAAGTATGCATTTGTATGCGGACATTCTTCCGGGTCATACGCTAATACCGTAGTCGGCAGCATACCCAGCATCATGACGAGCGTGAGCAGAATACTCAAAAGTTTGTTAGTTTTCTTCATAAATTCTCCTCCTTATCATTTTGGTTTGTTGAATGTTTTTCTGCACATTTCATGCAGCAAACATCGCCTTCGAGTTTTTCTGAATACACCGAACAATCCTCGCAGACCAAATCGCCGCACACCGCACAACGATTTAAGTTTAATCTTACTTCGTTGTTTGCACGTTCATAAGCCTTGCCGTGTTCGTTTGCGTAGATAATGGCTCTTGCTTCTTTCTCGTCATTTGACAGAAAGGTTTTCTGTGCAAAGGCGCTGTTGAAGTCATAGGCCTGTGCAGGAATTGCCTTCCCGCAGCAGTCGCAATAGAAAGTGAACCTGAACTGCTTCATTGATGATTCGTCTGTGTATTTTTTTGTAATTGGACTCAGCATCATACTCCCTCCTTAATTTATAATATAATTTTACTTAAAAACCCTTGGTTTGTATATTAGCCTTAGGGATACTTTTGCTGATTTAGGGGGTGGACTTAGGGATACTTTTGCTGATTTAACGCAAAAAACCGTCCATTTTTCAATGGACGGCAATTTTATCAATTTTAGATGTATTTTTTTAATTTGGCGTAGAGTTCAAATCGGTTTGTCACATCAAACTTTGCAAAAATGGAACCTGTATGCTTTTTGATGGTGCTTTCGGTTACAAACAATTCGTCTGCAATTTCTTTTCGTTGTTTGTTTGCAAGTAGCTTTATCAAGACCTCTTTTTCTCTTTCGGTAATTCGGTTGACAATCTCATCACAACCTAATATATGTTCAATATCTGTTTCGCTAAAGAGTGCTGTACCGTTATCATAACCGGATTGAATCGTTCCCGACAGATATTCTTCTGCCTTTTTTGAGGTGTTTGCGATTATGATGCTTCCGTTTTCACCCCGAATGCCGTACTCTTGTAAAATTCCATACAAAAGCAAAATAAAAAGCTCGGATATTACATAGGACACCGTTAAAAATTCAAATCCGCGAGGTAGAAACTGCTCTGCAAACCATATTACAATACTACAAAGCACGGCGCACAGCAAAAAGGTTGTGTGGAGCGTAGATGTAATTTTCTTTTTTACCGTGGCGTGTATAATTACAACCAGCATTAAAGCAAAGTACGAAAGCAGATATATGTAGTAGAGTAAGTGCAAAGGTCCGTAATCACGAATAAGCCTTGTGGCGCCATCTATAACCTCTATTGAAACATTTTTATAATAGCAAGGCAAAATTCCCGGTGTAAGTGTTACGAAAAGTACGGCTATACTGATAAGAGAAAGTGCAGGTAAGAGCCACTTTTTAAAATTCAGATTACACAAATTAAGCATCATTTTCAGTAGCAACAGAGGCAAGAAAACCTGACCTAAATATGCAATTCTGTTACCGTTAAGGGCAAAGGAAAGGCTTGGTGCAACCGAAATCAAAAAGTGTCCCAAGTTACACACGAACACCGATATAAATAAAAGTAATAAACATATATCTTTTTTTCTGTCAACTGCGAGGCACACACCAATCAAAACCAGCGATATGACGCAGAGGATTCCATAAGCTGTACTCATTTCAAATTCCTCCATCATATATTCGTATTATCAGATAAGTCTATTTCTATTCCGTTCCTTTGGCAGAAAGAATAGAACTTGCCGAGCAGAGCAAGCTGCGGCTTTCTGTTTTCCCGTTCCCATCTGCTTACCGTTGCAAAGGAAATGCCCATTTGACGCGCAAGTTCCTCCTGACTTAACTGCAGATGCATACGAACAAACCTTACCTGTTCCTGAAAGTCCATTGTCTTAACTTTTAATAAACTTACGTTTTCCACAATAGCACCTACCCGAATAATCTTCATAATATATCACATTATAGCATAATTTATCATAATTTTCAATAGATTTGAGAATTTTCAGCACTATGCACTATGTTTTTTTCATAAAACATAGATAATTGATAGCTATGGAGTTCGGATATGATGAAAATTGGATATTAAAAGGCAAAAAAATGCGAGCCTCCGAGGAGCGATTTCCCCGGAGGCTCTGTTTTTGCGTACTATCTACTTTCCAAAATCAGTTTTCTTGCAAGTATAAACAAGCTATTATCTACTGATGGAATATCTCTTGAAAGAGGATCTTTCATATATTCTACATCAGGATTAAATGTAGGATTTACAGATTGATAGATTTTTACACGGGCGTTAAATTCTGCTTCGACATAAGTGGTTTTGCCGGATTTATAATCTTCAGTAACGGGAGCGATGATAACTCTGACTTTTTCAAGATTATCTTTGTAAAAATCAGGTCGCAAGTACATATTCCAGTATTGCTATATTGCATCATTGGCTACCGAGCACATTTTGCACCAGCGATACTACAACTTTTAGATAATGTAAGTAACATAACAAAAATGCAGACAGTTAAAACAACTGTCTGCAAAATGAATCAATATAAAACAAAATTTGGATTATTCCCACTCAATTGTGCCAACAGGCTTGGGAGTAAGATCAAGGAGAACACGGTTGATGCCTTCAACCTCTGCCGTAATACGGTTTGTAATTTTGTGAAGAATTTCATAAGGAATCTCTTCGATTGTAGCTGTCATTGCGTCAGTTGTGTTCACCGCACGGATGATTGCGGGCCAACCTTCGTATCTCTTGTCATTACGAACACCAACACTCTTGAAGTCAGGAACAGCAATGAAATACTGCCATACCTTACCAGCGAGACCGCATTTATCAAACTCCTCACGAAGAATTGCGTCAGCTTCACGGAGAGCATGAAGTCTGTCACGGGTAATTGCACCGAGGCATCTTACACCAAGACCGGGACCAGGGAAGGGCTGACGGTAAACCATTTCGTCAGGGAGTCCCAAAGCACTGCCCACAACTCTTACTTCGTCCTTGTAAAGAAGTTTAACGGGTTCAACAAGCTCCATTTCCATATCCTCGGGAAGACCGCCAACGTTGTGGTGAGCCTTTACGCCGTCACTTTCAAGAATGTCGGGGTAAATTGTTCCCTGAGCCAGAAAGTCAATTCCTTCAAGCTTTGCAGCTTCTTCATCAAACACCTTGATAAATTCGCCGCCGATAATTTTTCTCTTCTTTTCAGGTTCTGCAACATCTTTCAGCAAATCAAGAAATCTGTCTGTTGCGTCAATATATATGAGATTTGCATCCAGCTCCTTGCCGAACACTTCAACAACCTGTTCGCTTTCTCCCTTTCTCATAAGTCCGGGGTTTACGTGTACGCAAACCAACTGCTTGCCGATTGCCTTGATGAGAAGTGCCGCAACAACCGATGAATCAACACCGCCTGAAAGTGCAAGAAGAACCTTCTTGTCGCCAACCTGCGCCCGAACTTCAGCTATCTGCTCTGCAATAAACTTGTCCGCCAATTCCTTTGTTGTGATACGTTCCATAGTATCGGGTCTTACATTGCTGTTCATAAAATCTATCCTTTCAAAATAATTTATTCAAACAACGGAGTTGAAAAATACCGCTCCGCCGTATCAGGCAAAACTGTAACTACGGTTTTTCCTTTGCCAAGCTTTTTTGCAAGCTTGATTGCCGCCGCGACATTGGTGCCGCTGGAAATACCGCACATAATACCTTCCTTGGAAGCCAGGTCCTTTGCAGTCTGAATTGCTTCCTCGTCCTTTATTACACAAATATCATTATAAATATTCTGGTTCAGAATCTTTGGAATAACACCGTCCCCAATACCCATCTGAATATGTGTGCCTATTGAACCGCCCGAAAGAATTGCGGCATGTTCAGGCTCAACCGCCCAGATTTCAATATCAGGATTTTCAGCCTTTAAGGTTTCACCAATTCCTGTGATTGTTCCGCCCGTTCCTATTCCCGAACAAAAACCGTGAATGGTTCCATCAACCTGCTTAAGAATTTCAATACCCGTATGCTCCCTCTGTACCTGAACATTTGCTGGGTTTTCAAACTGTTGAGGAACAAAAACATTATCATCTTCTTCCTGCATTTTTAATGCAGTTTCAAGACATTTTTCAATACACTCACCAATATTCCCCGCATCGTGAATCAAGATAACCTCTGCTCCGTAATGCTGAACCAGCTTCCGTCTTTCCTCACTGACCGAGTCAGGCATAATTATTTTGGTCTTGTAACCCTTTACCGCACCCACAAGTGCAAGACCGATGCCCTGATTGCCACTGGTGGGTTCAACAATAACTGTATCCTTATTTATTATACCCCGATTTTCAGCATCGCATATCATATTGAAAGCGGTTCTGGTTTTTATTGAGCCGCCCACATTGAGACCCTCAAATTTCACAAGAATCTGTGCCCCTTCGGGATCCCCCATATGACTGAGTCTTATTATCGGTGTTTCACCTATTGCTTCTAAAACATTATTGCATATCATATCTCTGTCTACTCCGGATTTTCTTCGGTAAAATACATTTTTATCTTATAATTATATACCTTTCAGGAAATCTTGTCAATAAAAAATTTTAACAAAATATTCTCATAACCGTCAAACTGATTTTCATTAAAAATTGTAATATATATCTCTATTGTTATTTAATCTCATATTATAAAAATGCGATTTTAAATCAACAATTATTTATTTAAGCTTTTCCACCGCCTTGCGGTATTCTTCATAAGTGAAAGCACTGTTCAGTACATCAATCAGGGCGTTTGCCGAAATCCGCATCGGAAGACCCAGAGACTTTGACAGCTTAATCCGCTTCTGTGTGCTGTCCTCTTTTCCCGTGAGACCGTCTTCATAGAATGTATTTTTTGTGATTATTTCTTCCTTTGGACGTACGACTGCCTCCCCAACCTCGGTGACGCTTTCCAGAATTTGAGAAAGCAGTTCCTCGGTCATTCCTTCAACTCCCAGAAGACCTTCCTTACCGGGTGTATCTTTCCGTTTTTCTTTGCCTTCAAGGGAGGGTATGTAGGCATGTTTCACGGTGCCCCGATTACCTACGCATTGTTTGATGTAGTTACGGATACGAAAGCCTGCTTTGTCCGAATCAGTAAGGATAATTACACCGGTTTTCTGAGCCATATTCCGTATTGCATTTATTATATTTTTGTCTGTATAAAGGCTGAAGCCACCTGTGCAGATTATTGGTGCATCGGTGACCTTTTTCAGCTGTTCCTTGTCGAACTTACCTTCAACCACAATGGTTTCTTTTATGTGGAGCATAATTTCCCTCTTCTTTCAAAAACAGCAAGAGGCAAAAACCTCTTGCTGTTTATTTTTAAACTTTTCCTTCCAGAAAATATGTAGCCTCCATATCCGCAGTCGAAAGAGCAAATGCCAAAGGAAACATTTCAAAGGCACTTCCTACATTTCTAGGTTCTTCGCTGCCCGAAAAACCCATATGATAGCGGATTGCAAAGGCTTCCTCACGAGTGAGCCTCATAAATCCTGAAATAATATACACCGACTTCTCTCCGTGACCGTAAGGGAGCTTGTCATCAATCTCATATATCGGAACCTTCTGCCAAACGCCGTTATTGTCCTTCACGTTACGGAAACCGGGCTTATAAAAATTCATTTTGCAAAGGTCGTGAAGAAGTGCAACTATTGCAATTGTTTCGTCACTTGCCTCTAAACCGTAAAGTTCCTGAACTCTTTCACGGTTCATATAGTCAACCAGACATTCATAAACATTGAGGCTGTGTTCCACCAGGCCGCCCTCATAAGCTCCGTGAAATCTTGTGCTTGCGGGAGCCGTAAAAAAGTCGCTGGCAGGTGACATAAGGTGGGCAAGGAGCTTGTCAGCCCCTTCCCTTTTTATATACTTCTGATATATATCAATAAATTCCTGTTTTGCACTCATATCTATTTCACCACAATGTTGATGAGCTTCTTGGGAACTGCAATCACCTTTACAACCTGCTTGCCATCAATGAGCTCTTTTATCTTATCGTTGCTGAGTGCAACCTCCTGCATCTGCTGAGGATTAAGTTCTGCGGCAATCATCATCTTGTCACGGATTTTACCGTTAATCTGAACAACAACCTCAACCTCGCTTACAACAAGTGCAGACTCATCATACTTGGGCCATTCAGCCACATAAAGATCATCCTTTCTGCCGATAAGCTCCCACATCTCCTGGGTAATATGAGGAACAATTGGTGAAAGAAGCATAACAACAGCATTAACAGCCTCACCAACTGCTGCTTTGTTATAATCTTCGGGCTTCACGCCGTCCTTATACTGGTAAATTGCATTTACCATTTCCATAACGCTGCTGATTGCAGTATTAAAGCTGAATCTGTCAAAATCCTCTGTAACCTTCTTGATACTTGAGTTTACAGCAAGACGAAGTTTCTTGTCTGCCTCAGTGAGAGTTTTTGCATCAATTGCATCATCGGACATATAATCCTTCAGTTCGTCAACTGCACGCCATACACGGTTAAGGAATCTGTATGCACCTTCAACTGCTGTATCGTTCCAGTCAAGGTCACGTTCGGGCGGAGCCGCAAAGAGGATAAAGAGTCTTGCGGTATCTGCGCCGTACTTGCTAATGATTTCTTCAGGACTTACAACGTTGCCCACAGACTTGGACATCTTGCTTCCGTCTTTGAGAACCATACCTTGAGTAAGAAGATTTTCAAAAGGTTCTTCGCATGAAACATAGTCCAGGTCATAAAGCACCTTCGTAAAAAATCTTGCATAAAGTAGGTGAAGAATTGCGTGTTCAACACCGCCGATATACTGGTCAACATTCATCCAGTAATCTGTCTTATCCTTCGCGAAGGGCATCTTGTCATTCTTGGGATCGCAATATCTCAGGAAGTACCATGATGAACATACAAAGGTATCCATTGTATCGCTTTCACGGGTTGCCTTGCCGCCGCACTTGGGACAGGTTGTTGTCATAAAGTCAGTACATTCGCTGAGCGGTGACTTGCCCTGACCCGTAAACTCTACATTTTCGGGAAGACGAACGGGAAGCTGATCTTCGGGAACTGCAACAGTTCCGCACTTTTCGCAGTATACAACGGGAATGGGAGCTCCCCAGTATCTCTGACGCGAAATAAGCCAGTCACGGAGACGGAAGTTTGTCTTTCTTGTTCCGATACCCTTTTCTTCCATATATGTGATAATCTTAGCAAGGGCATCACGGTTGTTCATACCGTTGAATTCCCCTGAATTTTCCATAATACCTTCAGCCGCAAAAGCTTCGGTCATATCTTCTTCCTTCATATTCTGACCTTCGGGCTGAATAACAATACGGATGGGAAGATTGTACTTCTTTGCAAACTCAAAGTCTCTCTGGTCGTGAGCCGCAACACCCATAACAATACCTGTTCCATAGTCGAGGAATACGTAGTTTGCAAGATACAGCGGAATCTTTTCGCCGTTTATGGGGTTCACCATATAAACACCTGTAAACACGCCTTCTTTTTCGGTATCTGTTGCACTTCTTGCAATCTCGCTCATACCGTGAACCTTTTCAATGAATGCACGGCATTCTGCTTCCTGAGGCTTGCCGCTGATAAGCTCGTCAACAATTGGATGCTCAGGAGCAATAACCATATATGACACGCCGAAAATTGTATCAGGGCGTGTTGTAAATACTGTAAGTTCTTTATCTGTTCCGTCAATACGGAAGTTTACTTCAGCACCTTCAGATCTGCCAATCCAGTTAGTCTGCATTGCCTTTACCTTGTCGGGCCAGCCCTTAAGCTTGTCAATATCATCAAGTAGACGGTCAGCATAATCGGTAATCTTGAAGAACCACTGTTCAAGGTCTTTCTTGCCAACCTCACTCTTACATCTGTCGCACTTGCCGTTCACAACCTGCTCATTTGCAAGAACTGTCTGACATGAAGGACACCAGTTTACAAAAGACTTTTTTTTGTATGCAAGACCCTTTTCAAAGAGCTTCAGGAACATCCACTGTGTGAACTTGTAGTATTCTTCCTTTGCTGTTGCAACTTCTCTGTCCCAGTCGTAGCTGAAACCAAGTCTTTTAAGCTGTTCACGCATATTGTCAATATTTGCCCATGTCCAGTCAGCAGGAGGGGTACCGTTCTTGATTGCAGCATTTTCCGCAGGAAGACCGAAGGAGTCCCAGCCCATTGGGTGAAGAACATTAAAACCCTTCATTGTCTTGTAACGTGCCACAACGTCACCGATTGAATAATTGCGCACGTGTCCCATATGTAAATTTCCTGAAGGATAAGGGAACATTTCAAGTGCGTAATACTTGGGCTTTGATGTATCTTCAGAAATTGCGAAGGTCTTTTCATCAGCCCATTTCTTCTGCCATTTTTCTTCGATTGCCTTAAAATCGTATTTCATTATATTTCAATCCTTTCGAAATTTATTAGTCTTCCTGAATTAAATCTTCTATATCTACCTCCGGGGCATCCTTCCAGATGTGCTCCAGCTTGTAAAACTCACGTATCTCTCCTTGGAAAATATGGACAATTACATCATCATAGCTGAGAAGAATCCATTCTCCGCTGTCATAACCTTCTTTGCTCCACATTTTTGCTCCGGCATCATACATCTTTTCTTCAACCTCATCACAGATTGCCTGAACATTTTTATTTGAACCGCCTGTAGCAATAACAAAATAATTTGTCAGCGTTGTCAGCTCTCTCAGGTCAAGAACTTGAATATCCTTGCCTTTTTTGCTGTCAATGGCCTTGACAACAGTATTCACATAATTATTCTCGCAACTCATCAGTCTTCTCCTTTTTTTATCAGAAATTAAAGTCCGTACCTATTTTCAAAGTAACATCTGCTTCTTTTTCTCCGTCTTTCAAGACATACTTTTCAACCGTCTCAGCAATCTTTGCTGTTTTGAATATCTTCTGAACTTCTATTGCAGCACGTTTTTCATTGTGGTTTATCAACATAGATTCATTCAATGCAGTATCCGCTTTTTCTTTTGCAACCACCTTGAAGCCGTAATCCTTCAGCATTTCCTCAACAGTTGCCGAAATATCCATCTTTTCGCCTGATACTCCTGTAGCATCAATAATCCTCACCTTGATAAATCTGTTTTTGATTGAACCCTTGTACTCATTTTCAATCTCGGTTTTCTCAAAGGCAAAATGTTCTTCAATGATTTCTTTTGTTTTTTCTTTGTCGTGGAAAAAATATGAAATTCCATCTGTATCATACCCACCTTCACCGGGCAGTGTATAAATGTTTATTTTGTCCATACTGAGTTTGGGAACATCACCCACATAACGAACTATTTCCTTTACGGTAAAGTCCGTTTTTACACTCTCGGAAATGATACCCAGAATCTGCGGTATCTTCAGAATTGTAGCACCGTCAAACACCTTTTTTGCCGCAGCTTCATAGAACTTTCTCTGTGCCGCCACTCTGTCAATATCGCCGTTGGGATAACCTGTACCGTCATCATTTTTTCTGAAGCGCATAAACATTTCAGCCTTCCTGCCGTCAAGAAGCTGTCTCCCCGGAAGCAGGTCTATTCTGAGATTTTGTGCAGGGTCATTGTAAAGCATCCGAATAGGAACATCAACCTCAACCCCGCCGATTGCATCAATAATTTTTCTGAATGCATCAAAGCTCACAATAATTGACTTCCGCGGTCTGATTCCTATTATGCTTTCAATTTCCTGAAACATAGCCTTATGGTCTTCTGAACTGCCGTAAGCTGAATTAATTTTCTTGTCACGACGCTTGTTCTCAACCTTTGTATCACGGGGAATCTGAATAACGTTCAGCGAATTGTCCGCCCGATTATACCGGCAAAACAAAATCAGGTCTGTTCTGGTACCGTCCTCATCAATTCCCGCAACAACAAAATCTTCAATTTGTTCCGAGGCTGAAAAAGAACTGCTGAAACCGAATTTCATAGGTTCTCCCGTTATTAGGGACACAGCACCTACATAACCCACATAAATCAAAATCAGCATTATCAAAGCAATAACAGCTATCCTTAAAGGTGATCTTTTCTTCATTGAATTTATCCTCTTTTTATTTTCAACAAATAATAATTTCTTGTGTCAACCGTACTGTGATGAAGAACTCTTCCGCTGTCAATAATAAATTTTATAACATATTCTGTCTGACACAAAACTGCACTGTCAAGGTCTCTTTCAGCAAGCTTGCGCACTTCCTCCGCCTGAGGATAACGCCTCAACGGCTCAGTAAAATCTGCAATAAAAATTATCTTTTCCATAAGAGACATATCGGGTCTTCCTGTAGTATGAAACCTTATGGCTTCAAGAATTTCAGAATTGTCAATGTCAAATTCTTTTTTGACGATATATGCCGCCAACGGACCGTGAAGAAGTGCCGTATTCATCCGTTCCGTTTCGTCAGAAGCATATCCGAATTCATCCAGTAACCTCAAAGCCTCGTCTCTGGGAATCTCCTTGGCTATATCATGAGCGATACCTGCCAGATAAGCATTATCAGCATCTGCTCCCCAGATAAGTGCAAGGCGCTTTGCCTCATCCGCAACACTCACGGTATGAGCAAAACGCTTTTCACTCAGTATCTGCTTTGCATATTCTTTTATTTCTTCAACACTATGCATATATCAACTTTATCCTTTATACAATTCCGTGTTATTGATGTATTCGATAACCTCATTACACAACATATACTTTACACTTTTTCCGCATTCAATACGTTTTCTGATATCCGTTGACGACATTTCAATAACCTTCATGTTTATTTTACGGATACGGGCACCGTATTTTTGCGTAAAAAAGTCTATCGCCATATTGAGTTCATTCTCTCGCATACCGCCACGAAGAGCAACAATTACTTCCGCTCTTTTAAAGATTTCCTGAGGGCAGAACCATCGCTCCATTTCACAAAGAGAATCACCGCCTACGATAAAGCACAACTCATCAAGGGGAAATTTTTCTGCCAGATGTTCAAGAGTTTTTGCAGTATAGCTCTTTCCGCCTGCAACAATTTCCATATCAGAAACATCAAAAGCTGAATTGTCACCTACTGCAAGCTTTACCATATTAAGACGGTGCTCGCCCGACGGGATATCTTTGTCCGTTTTGTGGGGTGGATTTGCACAGGGCATAAAAACCAATTTGTCCAGCTCCGCTTTTTCCATAGCCTCTGTTGCAAGAAGCATATGCCCCAGATGTGGAGGATTGAATGTTCCGCCAAAAATACCTATTCTCAAATCATCCACTCCTCATAGTATTAAAACATTACTACTCTGTGCCTTTATCAGAACGTAAGAATCTCATCAACTGAAGTATTTATTTCGCTCCAATTGTTCTTTTTGTCTTTTATCATATACATATCAAAGCTTCCGTCTTCATCATTGAGGTTCTTGTAGAACATAACGTCCTCCATAGATGTGAGTTTGAATCCGAACACCTCAGATGCCAGTTCCTTGCTTTCGCCCTTTATATTCATTCTTTCCAATGTTCCGTAAGAGCCTTCAACATTATAATTTGAAATATAGTAAATATTGCCTCCGGACTTGGTTACATTGAACATTTCGGGAGAAACCTCTTCTTTGAGAAGCTTCTGTTCTTTTCCGTCAAAAAGATATACATCATAAACCTTTCTTGAAGGACTGTATTCCTTTGTGAATATAAACTTTCCGTCTTCTGCCTGATAGCAGGAATATACATCCTCAGCGATCTGTTCTTCTGCAACAATACGTCCGTTTTTGTATTCGCAGTACATAAGCGTTCCGCCGCCTTTGAAGGCTTCAAATTCTGTAATATACATAAACTTTCTGCCGTCAAATGTCGCAGCCATCTGAGGCTTTCCGCCTACGATATCATAGTCAACAACAACGTTTCCGGCAATCTGCATAGCCTGCTTACCTCTGGTATATGCATAATAATCTGCCAGTTTTCCTGAATAAACCTTATCAAATATAACTGTTTTTTCGTCCTTGGACATCATAAGAATGTTGCTTACACCCGTTGCTATCTTTTCTTTCTTTCCGGAATTTATTTCAACGTTGTACAGGTTGTTCATTCCGCCGTCACCGAGACCCAGAACATAAATATTATTCTTCTTTTTCTGTATTACAGGGTCTTTTGTTGTTCTTTCGCCAAGTCTGATAATTCTTTTCTTTTTATTTATAGCATAAATGTCAAAGGATTTTTCCTCTGTATCAAAGTCCTTTGCATAAAGATGTGACTTTCCATCCTTACTCGAACCCAGAATCTTGCAAACCTCTGAATCAAGCTTCACCTTTTCATCCTTCAGCTTTTCAAGACTCTTGGCATACATATCTCCGCGCATCTTTACCCTGTTCAGGTTCTGAAGGAAAATTGCCCACTTTCCTTCTTCTGCAAATTCAAATGTTCCGTGATCGATATCTGTAGAGATTTTGAAAGGCTCTTCCATACCCTTTTCCCAGTAATAAAGAACACCCATATCCCCGTTTTTGTCTGTTGTCTGAAGATAAAGAAGCTTTGTGCCGTCTTCTGTCATAACAATGGAATTGTGAACAGCTTCAGCAATGGTAGTAATCTTCTTTATCTTTCCGTTGTTTATCACACGGAGTCTTCCGCTGTTGGTCTCAGGATTGTATTCTTCAAAGAAGAAAGTTGTTTTTCCGTCCTTTGTAGAGTGAATAATGTTGGCATCCTTTGCTGCTCTCTCAGGGGAAACAATACCGTCTTCTTCCTCTACATCCGCTCTTCTCACATAGTTATCTTCAATTACCTTTTCAGAAATAAGCAGATTTTTGCCCTTGTAAACCATATACATAGAATTGTCCTTTGCGTATGTATATGACGCAATTTTGTCATCGCTGTTTTTGGCAAGACTGCTTGCCAAAAGTACAACCGCAACCACCAGAATCACAAGAACAACTGCTGCCGCACCTATAACACCTGCTTTCTTTGCAAGGTCTTTTGCGTTACCGCCAAACTTCATTCCTCTGAAAGTGATACCCTGAAGCATGGGTTTCTTTTGCTTTTGATTTCTCTGACGCTTTTCAGTAGTTGAAGAAACTCTTGTATAAGTCTTTACCGAATCGTCACCGGTTTCAGCCACAGAGGTATCCCTGAGAAAAGGGTTTTCCTCTATATTCTGCACCTCTGTCTTTTTCAGCATCTTTTTGTCCGGAATAGGTTCTCCGCGTCTTGCAGCACGTCTCTTTGCACGTTTTGCCGCACGTCGGTCAGCCAGATACTTTTCAAGAAAATTCTTTTTGGGGCCTCTTGCTGTCTCCTGAATTTTCTGTACCTGTTCCTCCGAAGTAATAGTGTGCGTAATATCAAAATTCTTAAATTTTTCGTTCTCTGCTGAGTGCACAACAATTGTCTTGCAATAAGGACACTTTTTCACGCCCTCATATATGTCTGCTCCGCATTCTCTGCATTTCATCAGAATTCCTCCGATCTTTTTCTTTTTATCTATCAGTCTTATTTCAATCGTATACTGTCTTTATCACAAAATAAGTCAATTAATTATATCATACAAGTTGACAAAAAACAACCTTATTAACAAAATTTTAATAAAAATACTGTTTATTTTTCTTCCAATTCTTTCAAAAAGTGTAAATCTTTTTTGTCTAATTTTGCTTTTGAAAGCATTCCGCGACGTTTTTTCAAAGTATTTCTTATTGCCTCGCGGCGTTTCCATTCCTGAATAAGCTTGTGGTTTCCGTTCATCAATACCTGAGGAACTTCCTTTCCGTGCCACACCGCAGGTCTTGTGTACTGCGGATATTCAAGCAGTCCGTTGTAATGTGATTCGTCTGCAAAGGCATCCTCGCAGGCAAGAACTCCCGGAATCATACGTGCAGTTGCATCTACAACCGCCATGGCCGCAATCTCGCCGCCTGTCAGCACAAAATCCCCTATTGAAATTTCCATATCCACAATCTCATCCAGAACTCTCTGGTCAACACCTTCATAATGTCCGCAAAGAATAACAATATGTTTTTTCTTTGCCATTCTCTTTGCCGTTGACTGCCTGAAGCTTTTCCCCTGAGGCGACATATAAACAGTAAGAGGCTTGTAATTCAAACCCTCACATATACTTTCATAGGCAAGAAAAATAGGTTCTGCCTGCATAACCATTCCCTGACCGCCGCCGTAAGGATAATCATCAACCTGTCTGTGCTTGTTGAAAGCAAAGTCTCTTATCTGAATACAGTTTATTTCCAGAATGCCGTTCTGTACAGCCCGTCCTATAATGGAGTTCCCCAGCACTGCATCAAACATTTCGGGGAACAACGTCAAAATATCAACTCTGAACTCTGCCATCAGTCAATCAATCCTTTTAATGGTTCAATAATAATCTGTTTTGTCTCCACATCAACAGACTTCACAACTTCATCAATAACCGGAATCAACACTTGTTTACGGCTTTCATCTTCTACAACATAAACATCATTGCTTCCCGTCTTGATTATATCGCATATCCTTCCCAGCATCCGTCCGTCCACAGTCTCAACAGAGCATCCCAGCAAATCGCAGATATAATATGTGCCCTCGGGCAACTCTCCCAACTCCTCACGGGGAATATAGAGAACCTTGTTGCGATATTTCTCCGCATCGTTAATGTGATCAATCCCCTCAAGCTTCAGGAGAACCATATTCTTCTGCATTCTCGATTTTTCAATCTCAAATTCATTATCATCTATAATAACATACGCAAGTTCGTCAAAAATTTCGGGGTCATCGCACCATGGCATAACCTTGAGGTCTCCTCTGAGACCGTGCGTATTCACTATTTGTCCAATTTCAAGATACTTTTCCATAATTTTTCCTCAATTAAAACTTTTCCTCAAAAAGCAAGTGAAGACTGTATCGATTCCGATACAGTCTGTCGCTCTTCAAGTTACACAATATCAACAGTAACTTTCTTGTTTTCGTGACTTGCAGCCGCCTTTACAACGGTACGGATAGCCTTGGCTATTCTGCCCTGCTTGCCGATTACCTTGCCCATATCGCCTTCAGCAACGTGCAAGGTCAATACAATGGAATTTTCCTGAGCAGATTCTTCAACAGTAACTGCATCAGGTTCTGAAACCATTGATTTCGCAATAAATTCCAAAAGTTCTTTCATCTTTTTTCCTCCATCTCAAAGATACAGAATGTATGTACTCCTCAAGGAGCACATACATCCGCAACAGCACCGAAATTAGATAATGCCCTTGTCCTTGAGAAGACGCTTTACAGTGTCTGTGGGCTGAGCGCCGTTCTTGATCCATGTAGCAACTTTTTCAGCGTCAAATTCAACAGCTGCAGGCTTTGTCATGGGGTTGTATGTTCCAACCTGTTCAATGAATCTGCCGTCTCTGGGATATCTTGAATCTGCTACTACTACTCTGTAGAAAGGAGCCTTCTTTGAACCCATTCTTCTCAAACGAATTTTTACTGCCATAATAAATTACCTCCAAAAAGTATATATAATAATTTAATAATTTTCTTTAGTTAAAAGGGAAACTTCATTTTTCCCATCTTGCCCATTTTGCCCATACGCTTCATCTGCTTTTCCATCTTGCCGCTTGTCATCATCTTCATCATTTTCTGCATTTGCTCAAACTGCTTGACAAGAGCATTTACTTCAGCAAGCGTAGTACCACTGCCTTTGGCAATTCTTTCACGGCGTTTGGGTGTAAGTCTGTCACGAAGCTCTCTTTCGCCCCGTGTCATGGATTTGACAATGGCTTCTATATGAAGAAGCTTTCTTTCATCAATTTCCACATCCTTGAGTGCCTGAGTGTTCACACCGGGAATCATTCCAAGAAGCTGTTCCAGAGGACCCATCTTTTTCATTTGTTCCATCTGGTCAAGAAAATCGTCATAAGTAAAGGTGGAGCTTCGCATTTTCTGTTCAAGCTCAAGAGCCTTTTTCTCATCCAATGCCTGCTCTGCCTTTTCAATAAGACTGAGCATATCTCCCATACCGAGAATTCTTGATGCCATTCTGTCGGGATGGAATACCTCCAAATCGGTAAGCTTTTCACCCATACCGCAGAACTTAATGGGTTTGTTTGTAACAGCACGAACCGAAATCGCCGCACCGCCACGAGTATCACCGTCCAACTTTGTAAGAACAACACCGTCAATTTCAAGGTCATTATTGAAGCTTTCAGCAACATTTACGGCATCCTGACCCGTCATAGCATCCACTACAAGAAGAATTTCAGTTGGGTCAATTTTTGCCTTTATGTTTTTCAGCTCTTTCATCAGTTCTTCATCCACGTGAAGACGTCCCGCAGTATCCACAATAAGAACATCATTAGAATGAAGTCTTGCATGTTCAAGAGCTTTTTCAGCAATTTCAACGGGGTTTGTGTTTCCTTCTATGGTAAACACCGGAAGCTGAAGCTGTCCGCCCACCACCTGAAGCTGTTTGATTGCGGCAGGTCGGTAAACGTCACAGGCACAAAGCAACGGTCTTTTTCCCTGTTTTTTCAGAAGTCCGCCAAGCTTTGCCGCCGTAGTAGTCTTTCCGGCCCCCTGAAGACCCGTCATCATGATGACTGTGGGCGGCTTTGAAGAAATCTTTATTTTTGATTCTTCTGTTCCCATCAGGGCAATCAGCTCTTCGTTTACAATTTTTATAACCTGCTGAGCCGGAGTAAGTGACTCCATAACCTCAGCACCGTTTGCACGTTCTGAAACAGTGTTAATAAAGTTTTTTACAACCTTAAAGTTGACATCTGCCTCAAGGAGTGCCAATTTTACTTCTCGCATAGCTTCCTTCAAATCTGCTGAAGAAATCTTGCCTTTTCCACGGAGCTTTTTGAATGCACCCTGCAGTTTGTCTGCCAAGCTTTCAAAAGCCATTTGCCACACTCCTTTCCGAAATACGTATTAATCAATTTTCAATATCGTTTATAACTGCCACTATTTCAAGAATCCGATTTATCTGTAATTTTATGCTTTTGGGAAGAAGTCTTGCCTCAGGAGATTTTTCGATTTCATCTATGATATTGTCAATCTCACCAAGCTTTGACTTTATGTCCAGAAATCTTTCAGCAAGACCGAGCTTTGATTCCACATCATAAAGCACAGCCTCTGCACGTTTCAGATTGTCACGCACACCCTGACGGCTTATTCCAAGCTCTGCCCCCACTTCTGCAAGAGACAAATCTTCATTATAATAAAGCTCAACAGTGTCTGCCTGTCTCTCGGTAAGCATATTTTTGTAAAAACTCAAAAGAAGAGAAATTTCAACGTTTTTTTCCACAATTTTTCTCCTCCTTACGGTTATCTGTAAAGCTCAACAACTTTACACCTCGGATATTTTACACCAAAAGCAACTATTTGTCAAGTGTTTTTTTCAGTTTTTTTCTGTTTATTACAATTATTGTTATTCCGGCAATAACCAAAGCCACCGAAAGAAGCTGAGACACGCGGAAAATACCTATGTAAAGAGAGTCCGTCCGAAGACCCTCAATCCACATTCTGCCAAGTCCGTACCATATCATATAACCGCAGAATACTTCTCCCTGAAATTTTTTGTGGTTTCTGAAAACCCAAAGAACCCCCATTCCGCAAAGATTCCACAAAGATTCGTACAGAAATGTGGGATGTGCCATTTCAGCAACAGTTCTTCCTTCGTTCACAATAGTCATCGCCCATGGAAGATTACAGCTTGTGCCAAAAGCTTCTCCGTTTACAAAATTTCCCCACCGACCAACGCTTTGACCGATAAGAAGACCTATTGCGAGAACATCCAGAACCTTTCCCAAATCAAGCTTTTTTGCTCTGCAATAAAAGAACAAAGCAAGTGAAACTCCTATTATTGCACCATATATTGCAATTCCTCCGCCACGGATATTGAAAATTTCTGTCAGGTTATTTTTGTATAAATCCCACTCAAAGGCAACATAATAAATTCTCGCACACACAATTGCTGACGGAATACACAATAAAAACATATTCAGCAAATCATCCTGTGAAATTCCCACTCGCTTTGTTTCATACACGCCGTAACAAAAAGCAAGCACAAGACCTGCTGCAATGATTACGCCGTAAAGAAAAATCGGAATCTCAAAAACAGAAAAGGCTACCCTGTTGATTTCAAACTCCCATCCGAGATTGGGAAACGAAATATGATTTATCATTCTTTGTCACCGTCCATAGGTTCAATTACCGAAAGGACACAGCACTCTGGGTCAAAATGTTCCTTAAGTCTTTCTTCAAGCTCTTCTATTGTTATTTTTTCTACAATTTCACTGTACTCAAGAGGGTTATATCCGCTCATAAAGCAACGGATAAAATCATTTCCGAGTCTTTCAACACTATTGAATCGACGCAGATTTTTACCAATAAGAACTCTCCTTGCAACATTCACTGCAGAAATATCCAAGGGTTTATTTTTCACCTCTGCAAGATAAGCAAGAGTTTTTTCATAAACCGTTTCAGGCTGAGAGGTTTCACCGCTGATTGTAGAGAACCCGTATCTTACTTCAAGCTCACTGTCTTTTCCGAAGCTTGCATCAATAAGCCCTGCACTGTAAAGCTCCGTGAAAAAGCTGCTGCTCTTTCCGAAAAGAACTTCCATAAGAATCTGAGTTTTTATCTGCTTTTCAAGAAGCTCTCTGCCCGAAACACCTTCTTCCTTTTCTTTGAAACCGATAAGGAACTGAGGCTTTGAAACGCTGAGCTTTTGTCTCACAACCTTCTGTACAACACTATTGGGTTCTTCTGCTATCCTTCTTGCAATCTTGCCTCTGTTCTTTTCTGGACTTACATACTTGTCAATACATTCAACTGCTTTTTCAGGGTCAATATCTCCTACCATAACAAGTACCATATTGGACGGATTATAATATGCGTCACAGCACTCATACAGAAGTTCAGGGGTAATATGGCTTATGCTTTCAACCGTTCCTGCAATATCCTTTTTCACAGGATTGTTATGATACATTCCCACCAGCATATTGAAAAACAGTCTCCAGTTGGGGTCATCGTCATACATCTTTATTTCCTGACCGATAATCCCCTGCTCCTTTGCAACATTTTCTTCGGTGAAATAAGGAGCATTCACAAACTCAAGAAGTATATCAAGGTTTTCATAAAACTTCTCTGTGCACGAAAACAGATATGCCGTCATATCAAAGCTGGTAAAAGCATTGCTGCTGGCACCTGTAATTGCAAATTTATCAAAGGCATTTTGACCGTCTTCCTCTTCAAAAAGCTTATGCTCCAGAAAATGTGCAATACCGTCAGGAAGGGTCTTTTCCTTATCGGTTCCAGGTATTTTCAGATAGTCGTCCAGTGAACCGTAATCCGTTCCGTAAATTGCATAGTACTTGCAAAAACCCTTTTTGGGGATAATATAGACTCTGAGTCCGCTTTCGTGAACACCTGCCAGAAAGCTTTCATTCAATGCTTTGTTTTCAGTAATCTCAAACTTCATTTTCCAGTACCCCCTTCAAAAAATAAACAGTATCCAACTGAATTGAATTTGCCGCTTTGATTATATCCTCTCTTGTTACCGCATATATTTTTTCAAGAAATTCATCAACAGACTCATCAATACCCAGCAAGCCTCTGCCCATATAAAAATCCTCTGTTGCAACAAGACTGTCCTTTACACTGCCCGTCTGAGTCTTGAGATATTTCTTTGCAGATTCAATTTCCGCATCCGAAAACTCACCCTTTTTCATAAGCTCCAGCTGAAGCATAATTTCATCAAATGCTTCATCAAACTTGGATGCCTCTATTCCGGCATTTATTTTCATACAGCTTTTGTTTCTGTCCACCGCAGAAAAAACATAATATGCAAGACTGAGCTTTTCACGAACATTGTTGAACAGCTTTGAGAAAGGACTTCCGCCGTAAATGCAGGAAAACAATGCGAGTGCATAATATTCCTTTGAAACAGGGTTTATTCCGCAGTTGAATCCCATGGCAAGCTTACTTTGTGAAACCTGCATTTCCTCAGTAACACGCTTCACCTCAATATTTTCTTCAAGCTCCGCAAGCTTTGTAGCAACCTTGGTCACAGCTCTTTCTTTGAACGCCAACTTGAACTTGCTCTCTATTTCAGCCATAACCGCTTTTTCGTCAAAGCTTCCGCTGACAAATATATCAACACCTGCATTGTTTATAATTCCCTGATAGTATTCATAAAGATTTTTTTCATCAATAGCATCCAAATCCTCAACATAGCCGTATGCATTTATTCCGTAAGGGTCATTTTCAAACATTATTTCATTACATCTTACTGCGGCATACTCTTTTTTGTCGTTTATAAGACCAAGAATATAGTTTTTGGTATTTTCCTTTTCCTGTTCAACGTAGCTTTTATCAAAGGCACCATTCACGGTATAAGGACAAAGAACAAATTCCTTCAAAAGCTCGCTTATGTCACCGATTATGGATTCTGAGATAAAGCGGTCGCTTACAAACTGAGCCGATGCCCTGAAAAGCAACACGTCTCCTCGTCTTCCCATATCCGCTCCCAATGTTGCGCCGTAAAGCTCCTCAGCACGTCTTGAAAGGTCGCTCATTGTGGGAAATTTTTGGGTTCCTCTTTTGAGAACACCGGGCAAAAGTGCCGCCTTTGTTATATCCTCACGGCACAGAGGCATACGAAAATATACACTCATTACGTTGGTCTTGAATTTTTCCGTTTTCAAAAATCTCAATGAAACACCTTTTGAAAGTTCAATTCTTTCTGTTTTCATTATCTGTCACTCCTTTTTTCAATATATTATTTTATCTGCCTGTTGCTTTGCCTATACCAAAAAATACAGCAAAGCAAATTATATTTGATACAACAATTGCAGGACCTACAGGAATACTCCATGCAACTGAACCAAGAAAGCCCACTGCCGAGCACACAACCGCAATAACTGCCGAGCATATAGTAACACTCTTGAAGCTTTTGAAAATACGCATAGCGGAAAGTGCAGGAAAAATAATCAAAGCGGAAACAATCAGCGTTCCTACCAACCGCATTGAGATAACAATTATAACTGCTGTAACTACCGCAATTACCGTATTATAAATTTCTGTTTTTATTCCCGATGCAGCCGCAAAGCTTTCATCAAAAGTCATTGCAAAAATCCTGTTGTAAAAAAGAACAAAAAGCAAAATTACAACAATTGCAAGTACCGTACACAAAACCACATCCGCTGAAGACAATGTCAGTATTGATGTCGCACCGAAAAGTGTGGCACACACATCTCCCGCAATGTTATTTGACGACGGAAAGATGTGGAGCATTATATAGCCTATTGCCAATGAGCCAACCGACACCATCGCAACTGCCGCATCGCCCTTTATCTTTGTGTTCTGACCTGCCTTGAGAAGCAAAACCGCCATAAGTGCGGTCAGAGGCAGCACCACAACCAGCTCATTTGAGACCTGCAGCACCGTTGCAAGAGCCAAAGCACCGAAGGCGGCATGGGAAAGTCCGTCACCTATAAATGAAAACCGTTTCAAAACTAACGTCACACCAAACAAGGAGGCACAAAGAGCAATCAGTACCGCAACCACAAGAGCATATAACGCAAAGGTATATTCACCTAAAAACACAAAAGGATTAATCATTTTCAGCACCTCCCGTGTTCTCAGATTCCAGAAAGTTTGTTCCCGGCTTGCTGCTTACATAATCTTCTGTACTGCCGAAAAACATAGTTTTGTTTCCTATATGAAGAATATGCTTTGAATATTTTACCGCTGCACGAATATCGTGGGAAACCATAACAACCGTTATTCCCATTTCACGGTTTAAATCTGCTATTACAGAATACATTTCACCCGTTGCAACAGGGTCAAGACCCGATGCAGGCTCGTCAAGAAGAAGAATTTTTTCCGATG
>JAZRIX010000037.1:0-16756 GCA_045645485.1 Clostridia bacterium
AATCACATACAGGACGGAACCTAAGTCTAGCGCGTCTGCCAATTCCGCCACATCCGCATATTAAGTTTTTACCTCTTAATTTTTACACGGTAGAGATACACCGAGGAGGAGCATATCGCTTAATCCTCATATATGAAAACGGCAAAAACCGTAATCATCAATAAATTCACATACAGGACGGAACCTAAGTCTAGCGCGTCTGCCAATTCCGCCACATCCGCATATTAAGTTTTACCTCTTAAATTTTACACGGTAGAGGTACACCGAGGAGGAGCAGAAAAGCTTAATCCTCATATATGAAAACGGTTAAAACCGTAATCAACAATAAATTCACATACAGGACGGAACCTAAGTCTAGCGCGTCTGCCAATTCCGCCACGGGCGCAAAAATTTTACTAAAATAGTATAACACATAGTTGGGTTATATGTCAAGAGTGAAAATGATATGTTTTAAATAACTAGTGTGCATAATATTGACAATTCAATTTAATTATGTTAATATAACATATGAACAACTGTTCAAATGTTTGAGTGAGGAGGCGGATTGATGAAGTGTAATGAAATGCCTTGCTGTGATGAGAAAATTGTGAATAAAACGGTGGTAAAAAGCGTAAGGGAGGATATGCCCGAAATTGAAAAGCTGTATGACCTTGCTGAGTTGTATAAGGTTTTTGGTGACTGTACAAGAATCAGAATTTTGTATGCATTATTTGAATCGGAAATGTGCGTATGTGATATTGCAGAGCTTCTTGGCATGACCACATCTGCAATTTCACATCAGCTCAGGACTCTTAGCAGAGCAAGGCTTGTGAAATACAGACGTGAAGGAAAGTCGGTTTTTTATTCGCTTGCGGATGACCACGTGAGAACAATAATATATCAGGGAATGGAACATATAGAGGAGTAGATTATGATAAAAAAATATAATATGGAAAATGTTGACTGTGCGAACTGTGCGGCAAAGATGGAGGAAGGAATAAAAAAGCTTGAAGGTGTCAATGATGCAAGAGTGAATTTTTTAACGCAGAAGCTTGTTCTTGACACGAAGAGAGAAGATGTTGATGCATTGATGAAGGAGATTCTGAAGATATGCAGAAAAATTGACGGCGATGTTGAAATTGATTATTAGGGAAAATGCGTTATGAGTAAAAAGCAGAAAAAGGTTTTTTATAAAATAATTATCAGTGGCTTGATGCTTCTTTTGGCATTCTTTTTGAAAAGAATGTTTTATGCACAGATTTTCATACTTATTGCGGCATATTTAATAATCGGTTTTGATGTTTTGAAAAAATCCTTCAGAAATATCTGCAAGGGTCAGGTTTTTGATGAAAATTTTCTGATGATGATAGCAACCTTCGGTGCTTTTGCAATAGGCGAATATAATGAAGCTGTCTTTGTGATGCTTTTTTATCGTACAGGGGAACTGTTTGAAAGCATTGCAGTTGGGAAAAGCAGAAAATCCATATACGATTTAATGAAAATATGTCCTGAATACGCAAATGTAGAACGTGAAGGTGAAATTGAAACGGTAGACCCCGAGGAGTTGGTTATTGGTGATATTATTGTTGTGAAGCCTGGCGAGAAAATACCTGTTGATGGATGTGTTGTTGAAGGTAAAAGTGATATTGATACAGCGAATCTCACGGGGGAGTCACTGCCGCGTTTTGTAACCGCAGGGGATTCGGTAATCAGCGGATGCATTAACTGCGAGGGTGTTCTTCGTATCAGGGTTGAAAAGGAATTCAGCAATTCAACTGTCAGCAAAATTTTGGAATTGGTTGAAAATGCAAGCTCAAAAAAATCTGTTTCGGAGAATTTTATAACAAAATTTGCAAAGTATTATACACCCATAGTTGTAATTTCGGCTGTTATTCTTGCAACAGTTCCTTCGCTTATTGTTGGAGATTGGCAGGAATGGTTAAAACGTGCATTGGTGTTTTTGGTTGTTTCCTGTCCTTGTGCACTTGTGATTTCTGTACCGTTGTCCTTCTTTTGCGGTATTGGCTGTGCATCAAAGCACGGTGTTCTCATCAAGGGCTCAAATTACATAGAAGCTCTTTCAAAGTGTGATACTGTTGTGTTTGACAAGACGGGAACATTGACAAAAGGAGTTTTTGAAGTTTCGGAGATTGTTTCGGAAGAATATGCAAAAACTGAAATTCTTCGTATTGCGGCACAGGGTGAAAGATTCAGCAATCATCCCGTTGCACTTTCTGTTTGCAGAGCTTACGAGGGTGAATATGATGAAGTGTCTGATGTTAAGGAAATAGCGGGAAAGGGTATAAGCTTTGTTTTGGATGATGCCCACATACTTGTAGGAAATTCAGCACTTTTGAATGAAAATAATGTGCTTATCCCGTCGAGGAAATTTAACGGAACAGCTTTGTTCGTTGCGATAAACGGAAACTATGCAGGGGTCATTATGGTTGAGGATTCTGTCAAAGAAACCGTAGCATCAGCATTGACTGCTTTGCGCAAGGTTGGAGTAAGAAAACAGGTTATGCTTTCGGGAGATAGCAGACAGGTTGCAGAAGCTGTGGGGAAAAAGCTTGGTCTTGATGATATAAAATGTGAGCTTTTGCCATCAGATAAGGTTGATGCACTGGAAAATATCCTTGATGAGAAGAATAAGAAAAAAACGGTTGTATATGTGGGAGACGGTGTAAATGATGCTCCTGTTCTTAGTCGTGCGGATGTGGGAATTGCAATGGGTGCCATGGGGTCTGATGCCGCAATAGAAGCTGCGGATATTGTTCTGATGGATGACAGGATTGAAAAGCTTCCTTTTGTGCTCAGACTTTCGAAAAAAATAATGAGTATTGTAAAGCAAAATATTTTATTTGCAATAGGTATCAAGTTTCTTGTTATGCTTTTCAGCTTGTTTGGTTTTTCAAATATGTGGATTGCGGTTTTTGCAGATGTGGGTGTCGCCTTTGTTGCGATTCTTAATGCAATGCGGCTTTTGGAAACAAAAAGAATTACCAAAACTCAGAAAAATTAAAACGATTCAATATAAAAATCAGCGGTGTTTTTCAGCTCCTGCTGATTTTTTTCTGCCTTGTCGTATATACCTACGGTTTTGAAGCCTGCTGATTTTGCAGTTTTCAGTGCGTAAAGAGAATCTTCAAAGATAAGGGTGTTTTCTTTGGTTGTTCCGAGAAATTCAAGGGCAGCTTCGAAAATTTTTGGATTATCCTTTGGAAAGCCTACTGATGAACATGTAAATATTTCAGAAAAGAAATGGAGGAGGTTACATCTTTTCAGCGCACCTTCAATCAGATGTCTGTCTGTTGCGGTTGCAATGCAGATTTTAATTCCGTTATCTGTGAGCTTTTGCAAGAACTTGGGGATTCCGTCTTTTGGAAGAATTTCGTCATAATAGTAATGCTCAATAAGCTTGTTAATCAATGAAACAAATTCGTCGGCACTCATTGAAAGGTTGAACCTTTTAACAGTATATTCAGCAGCCTGAGCAACACTGAGATTGCGAAGTGCTCCGCGATAATCTCTTGGCGGTTCAATTCCCAATGAAAGAAGTGAATCATGGGCAACATTATCCCACAGATACATAGAGTCAAAAAGAGTTCCGTCAAAATCAAATATTGCTCCCTGAAGGTCGGTAATAAGGTTTTGGTAATTCATAAAGTACATCCTTTCAGTACACTTTTTTGTTTCTAAAGTTCAGAAATACTATGTCAATTTGTTGAGACTGTATATCTTTCGGTATTCTCTTTAAGTTTCGCTGGTGATGTTATTGCCATGGAGTAATACTTTTCCAGTCGTGAAAAAAGAATATTGTGATAGTCTTTATTGAAGATTTTGAAAAGTTCAATGAGGAAATTCCAACGATATTGTTGCGGTAATTCCCGATTAAAATGCCCCTGTATTTGAATATGCGGATTATGGAATTATTGCAACTTTTGAGGAATTATTAAAAGCAACATAAAAAATTCGGCTCGAAAAGAGCCGAATTTTTATATGTAAAACTTATTTTATATAACTATCAACCGCATCGCGGATTTTCCAGTCGTTTTCGTCAAGAAGTTGTTTTGCTGATGTCTCATCAACGCCCGTGATATCGCATACAATACCAATCATTCTTTGTGTCAGCTTGACGTTTGTGGGCTTCAGGTTAATCATAAGATTCTCGTAAACCTTGCCCGTTTTAACCATTGCACATGTTGAAAGCATATTGAGAATCATTTTCTGTGAGTTGCCGGCCTTCATTCTTGTTGAGCCTGTAATAACCTCTGGACCTGTTACTGCACAGATTGCAACATCAACGATTTTTGCGATTTTAGCCTCACGGTTGTTTGAAACTGAAATTGTATGTGCACCTATTTCTTTTGCAGCTTCCAATGCTGAGTAAACATAAGATGCTCCGCCAGAAGCTGAAATTCCTATAACTGTGTCTTTTTCGGTAAGGTTATGTGAGAGAAGGTCACTTTTGCCTGCTTCTCCGTTATCTTCAACGTTTTCCTGAGCCTTAATGATTGCGTCAGGACCGCCTGCGATGATTGCAGTAAAAAGGTCATAGTCAACGCCGAAGGTGGGAGGACATTCAGCGGCATCACTAACAGCAAGTCTTCCTGAGGTGCCTGCTCCCATATAATAAATTTTTCCGCCCTTATTTATTGAGTCAACAATCAAATCAATAGCTTCTGAAATCTCGTTGAATGCTGTTTCTACAGCTTTTACGGAGTTCATATTTTCCTCGTTTATGATACTGAGCATTTCTATATTGCTCATTTTGTCAATGTGCATTGTTTTTTCGTTTCTTGTTTCTGTTTTAAGCATTTTTTTAACTCCTTTAATTCTGATTATTTAATAAATTTTCATATAGATTTCTTTTGAATTCATCTGTCGGTACTGAAAATTGCGTGCAACATTCAACACATGCACCGTAAATGGGAGGAGCAGTCGGCATAATTATGTCGATATTTTCGCCAAGCTCTTTTTGCATAAGAGGAAGAAGGATTTCCTTTTCTTTTATCAATCCGCCGGTGACAATGACTGTACTGTTGCAATCGTATTTTTTGTTTGTAAAACTTATAAGCTTTGAGAATTCAGCAATGTTTTTTTCTATAATTGCTTTGGCTGTACTGTCGCCCAACCGATAAGCTTCAAACACTATGGGCGAAAAGGAAGCAATAAATTCCTTTCCCTTTGAATAAAAGTCGTTCAGCTTGTCCCAGACACCTCCGCCAAGCCTTTCTTCGATCATTTTTGTTATAACCGTTTGTTCTCCAAAGCCGTCATTTTCGGCAAGTGCAGCACATATGGCGTCGCGTGACATTGCATATCCGCTGCAAACATCGTCAAAAAGATATCCCCAACCCCCAATGCGATGCAGATTTCCGTTAATATTTGCAAATATTGCCGAACCTGTTCCGCATATTGCGGCAATTGAATTTCCCTTTACATCTGTACTGCGAAAAACGTTCATTATATCTGAATTAAGTACAAATTTTATGTTTTTGTACTGTTTTTTGAAAAATTTCATAAATTTTTCAAGATTGTCACCGGTGAGACAGCCTGCAAATCCAGCATATATCCCTGAAACATTCGGATTGATTGCCATAAGCGTATCGATGCCAAACTGAAGATTATGACAGGCTTTTTCAAATCCGTATGCTGTAGGGTTGCATCCCTGTACAATAAAACGCTTGAAAATCTGTCCCGAGTCAGAGAAGAGAACCAGGTCTGTTTTTGTTGCACCTCCATCAATGGCGATAAAAACCTTCGAGGTGTTTTCTGAACTGTTATCAAATATGGCATTGAAGGATACTTCAAGAAGTTCGCACATATTGTACAGTGTAGGAATTTCAGGAGTTGCAGTTCCGCATTCCCATTTTGAAATGCATTGTGGTGTTACAAAGAGCTTGGTTGCAAGCTCTGCCTGAGTGAGCCCTTTGAGCTTTCTGTATTTTTTGATGTTTGTGGCTAATACTTTTGAATCGTACAAAAAAATTACCCCCTTTTTTAAAAAATTATATCACGTATAAGTTGAGAAATCAATGGTATTTTGCTTTTATAGACCAAGTGTTGTAAACTGATAGTTGCATTTTACAAAAAGAAAAAAATATATTATTCTTTTATTGACAAAATAACATAATTAAGGTATACTTATAATGTGTTTTTGTGTGGCAATTGCACAAAAAAATATAATTAAGGTGTTTTTTTATGAAAAGTTTACGTTTGAGAAACAGATTTTTGGCACTTGGGGATTTTCTTTGTTGTGTTTTGGCATATTTCCTCATATTTTTATTGTTGTATTCACAAGATGATACATTTTCACATTTTTATGTAAGTTTCTATGAGATTTTTCTTGCAGGTGTTGTTTTTAATGTATGCTTGTTGGTATTTGGTGTATACAGTACAGACTGGGTATATGCCGGAAGTATGGAATACACAAAACTGATATTCGGAAGTTGTATTGCAGCATTTCTTAATGTAATAATCAGCGTTCTGCTGCCGAAAACTTATGTGTTTTTGAAGTTCAGCATTGTTGCAAATATTACATCAGCCTTGGGGGTATGTTTCCTGCGATTTGTTGTGAGATGGCTGTATAATCTGGTTGACAGAGTTCATGTCCCTGATTCCAAGCGAATATTAGTTGTTGGTGCAGGTCATCTGGCAGTTGCTTTTTTGAGAGATGTTGAGCACAACAAAAAACTGAACTACCGTATTGTTGGTTTGATTGATGATGATGAAAGCAAGAACAAACTGCATGTTTATGGTACAAAGGTTCTGGGAAACAGAAATGATATTGTAGAAATCTGTGCCGAAAAAAATATTGATGAAATTGTGTTTGCAATATATAGTATTTCTCCGTCTGAAAAAGCAAATATTCTTGATATATGCAGCAGAACAGGCAAAAAGGTAAGTATAGTACAAAGCTTTGCTGACAGCATTAGCGAAGTGGCATCAAGGGATAGAAAAATCCGTGATATTGCAATAGAGGATTTGCTTGAACGTGATTCAATAAAACTTGATAATCAGCTTATAGAAGAAGAAATTTCAGGAAAGGTTGTTCTTGTTACAGGAGCAGGAGGATCTATCGGTTCTGAGCTGTGCAGGCAAATTGTAAAATTCAAACCGAAAACTCTCGTGATTTTAGATATATATGAAAACACCACATATGATTTGCAGAATGAGCTTGAAGAGGACTATCCTGAACAAAAGCTTATTACATTGATTGCATCTGTGCGTGATAAAAAACGTCTTTCGGCTATTTTTGATGAATATAAACCCAGTATTGTTTTTCATGCAGCTGCCCACAAGCATGTTCCGCTTATGGAGGAAAGTCCCTGTGAAGCGATAAAAAATAACGTTCTCGGTACATATAACACAGCTCTTTGTGCAAAAGAGAACGGGGTGGGAACTTTTGTTCTGATTTCTACAGACAAGGCTGTTAATCCGACCAATATTATGGGAGCCAGCAAGAGGGTTTGTGAAATGATTATTCAGACACTGCAAAAATGCAGTGATACTGAATTTGTGGCTGTTCGTTTTGGTAATGTTCTGGGTTCAAACGGATCGGTCATTCCGAGATTTAAAAAACAGATAGAGAAAGGCGGACCGGTAACAGTTACCCATCCTGAAATTACAAGATTTTTTATGACCATACCTGAAGCGGCACAGCTTGTTCTTCAGGCTGCGGCTTATGCCAGGGGCGGTGAAATTTTTGTCCTTGATATGGGTAGTCCGGTGAAAATATATGATCTTGCAAAAAAAATGATAAGACTTTCAGGCTATAGACCTGATGTTGATATCAAGATTGAATTCTCGGGACTCAGACCCGGTGAAAAGCTTTATGAAGAGCTTCTGATGAATGAAGAAGGTCTTGCACAAACTGCACATAAAAAGATTTTTATAGGCAGACCGGGCGAACTTGAAATTCATGAGCTTGAGGAAAAGATTCAAAAACTTACGGATGTTATAGACAGTGATGTGGAGACCATAAAGCAAATTATGGCAGAGGTTGTTCCTACATATCATATATATACGGAGAAATGAAGTAAGAAATTTATAAAAAAGTATTGACTATAGAGCTTTAATGTGCTAAAATACATTCAACTCATAAAAATAAATGCGTTTGAGCAGAAATAAGTAGGGCTTGACGGAGTCTGGAGAGAGTTGCCGGGTGGTGCGAGGCAATGACAAAACCTTGTCTGAATACCTTCTGTGAGCAGTGCACCGAAAGGAAACGAGTAGGCTGCAACGGGAGTTCCCGTTATAGAACAAAGGTATTAGATGATACCTGCTAAGGCCTTAACTGAAAAGTTTTGGTGAATTGAGGTGGTACCACGGGAATTTCTCGTCCTCTGACAAAATTTAGAGGGCGAGTTTTTTATTTTCGCCCTAAAAAAGAAAGGGTGATTTTTTATGAGTGGTTTGGTGATTAAATTGGGTATGTTGGTGGTTTTCTTTGCGGTAATGATCGCAGTTGGTCTTTATTGCAGAAAAAACTCAACAGATGTGAGAGGCTTTGTACTCGGCGGTAGAGCGGTTGGTCCCTGGCTCACTGCTTTTGCGTACGGAACATCTTACTTCTCGGCGGTAATCTTTGTAGGTTACGCAGGACAGTTTGGTTGGAAATTTGGTATTGCATCTACATGGATTGGAATTGGTAATGCAGTTATCGGCTCACTTCTTGCATGGGTTGTACTGGGCAGAAGAACAAGGCTTATGTCTCAGCATCTTGAAGCCTCTACAATGCCGGAATTCTTTGGGAAAAGATATATGAGTCCTGCACTTAAAATTGCTGCTTCAATTATAGTTTTTATTTTTCTTATTCCATATACCGCATCCTTGTACAACGGCTTGTCGTTGCTCTTTGAAATGGCATTTCCGGGTGTAAGTTATTCGGCTTGTGTTATTGTTATGGCAATTCTTACGGGAATTTATGTTATTGCCGGCGGTTATATGGCAACGGCTATTAATGACTTTATTCAGGGTATTATTATGCTTGTGGGAATTATTGCAGTAATTGCCGCGGTGCTTACTCAGAATGGCGGATTTACGCAGGCTATTGCAGTTTTGTCAGAGGTCGAGGGTACAACCCCCGGTGTATATGCATCATTCTTTGGTGCGGAACCGCTTAATCTTGTGTTTGTAATAATCCTTACTTCTCTTGGAACGTGGGGACTTCCGCAGATGGTTCAGAAGTTTTATGCGATAAAGAGCGAAAAAGACATAAACAAGGGAACAATCATTTCAACAATATTTGCTGTTGTTGTTGCAGGAGGTTGTTATTTCCTTGGCGGTTTCGGAAGAATTATGGACATAGATGTTGCAGCAGTAGGTTATGATGCAATTATTCCTACAATGCTTCAAAATCTTCCTGATGTACTTATTGCTGTTGTTATTGTACTTGTTCTTTCGGCGTCAATGTCAACACTTTCATCTCTTGTTCTTGCTTCAAGCTCGACATTGACTCTTGATATGATAAAAGGACACGTTGTGAAGAATATGTCCGAAAAGCTTCAGGTTCTTGTTATGAGAATTCTGATTGTGGTATTCATTGCTGTTTCTGCATTTATTGCACTTAATAAGGGCTCACTGGGCTTTATTGCTGATATGATGGGTATTTCATGGGGAGCACTTGCGGGTGCGTTTTTGGCACCGTTCCTTTTTGGACTTTACTGGAAAAAGACAACAAAATCTGCTGTATGGACAAGCTTCATATTCGGGGCAGGTATTATGCTGTTGAATATGATTGTTCGCAGTTCTTTCCCTGTTATTATCCAGTCACCGATTAACTGCGGTGTTATTGCGATGCTTGGCGGATTGATTATTGTTCCTGTGGTGAGCTGGATAACACCAAAGCTCGATGCATTGACAACAGATGCGATGTTTGAATGTTACAGCAAGGATGTTGTGGTGAAATCAAAAGAATCTCTTGGTGAATAATCTTCTGAAAGTATGATTACCCTGACGTTTTGCGGCAGGGATAGTCTGTTTAAAGAATTATAATATTATGTAGTTGTGAAAAGGAGTAAATTATGCCAATTACAGAAATCTTACAAAAAAATGCGGATTTCTATCCAAACGATGTAAGTTTGGTTGAAATCAATCCCACTTATGAAAATCAATCAAGAATGACATGGAGGGAATATTCTCTTATTGAGGCAAATCCCAACGAGGCCTACAGAAAGGAAATTACATGGAGTGAGTTCAACAGACGTGCAAACAGATTTGCAAACTTTCTTCTTTCGAGAGGTATAAAGAAGGGTGACAAGGTTGCAATTCTGCTTATGAACTGTATTGAGTGGCTTCCTATTTACTTTGGTGCACTCAAGGCAGGTGCAATGGCAGTTCCCCTTAATTACCGTTATGCATCTGACGAAATCAAGTATTGTCTTGAACTTGCTGATGCAGATGTGCTTATCTTCGGTCCTGAATTTACAGGCAGGGTTGAGCAGATTTACTCAAAGGTAAAAAGAGTAAAAATGTGGCTTTATCACGGTGATGACTGTCCCACATTTGCTGAAAGCTATGACAATCTTGTAACATATACTTCAACCAGAAGTCCTCAGATAAAGCTTACCGATGATGACGATGCGGCAATTTATTTCTCATCGGGAACAACGGGCTTTCCCAAGGCTATTATTCACAAGCACAGAAGCCTTGTTCATGCCGCAATGACCGAACAGGCCCACCACTCTCAGACAAAAGACGATGTATTCCTATGTATTCCACCCCTTTATCATACGGGAGCAAAAATGCACTGGTTCGGAAGCTTTCTTGTTGGCGGCAAGGCAGTTATCCTTAAAGGAATTAAGCCTGAATGGATTCTGAAAGCTGTTTCGGAAGAGCATTGTTCAATTGTATGGTTGCTTGTACCGTGGGCTCAGGATATTCTTGATGCAATTGACAGAGGCGATATAAACTTCGACGATTATGAACTTGACCAGTGGAGACTTATGCATATCGGTGCACAGCCGGTTCCTCCCAGCTTGATAAAACGTTGGAAAAACGTATTTCCCAATCACGCTTATGACACGAACTACGGTCTTTCGGAGTCAATCGGACCCGGATGTGTGCATCTTGGGGTTGAAAACGAACACAAGGTTGGTGCAATCGGAAAAGCAGGCTTTGGTTGGGAAGTAAAAATTGTTGACGAAAACGGAAAAACTGTTGAAAGTGGAGATGTTGGTGAGCTTGCAGTCAAGGGTCCCGGTGTTATGACCGCTTATTACAAGGATGAAAAGGCAACAAACGATGTTCTCAAGGACGGATGGCTTTTCACAGGTGATATGGCAATGGAGGACGAAGACGGATTTATCTTCCTTGTTGACAGAAAGAAGGATGTTATTATTTCAGGCGGTGAAAATATTTATCCCGTACAGATTGAAGATTTTCTTAGAAAAAATGAAAAGATAAGCGATGTTGCGGTTATTGGTCTTCCTGACACAAGACTTGGTGAAATTTCTGCAGCTATAATTCAGATAAAAGAGGGAATGGAAGCAACAGAAGAAGAAATCAATGAATTCTGTCTTGACTTGCCTAAATACAAAAGACCCCGTAAGGTTATCTTTGCTGATGTTCCCAGAAACCCAACAGGAAAGATTGAAAAACCAAAGCTCAGACAGATTTACTGCGGTGAAAGTGTTGTTGCACAGCAGAATGAAATAAAATAAAAGGAGAAAGGAATACATATTATGAATAAGTTGTTGCTCGGTAATGCTGCGGTTGCTCGCGGTGCTTATGAAGCAGGTGTTAATGTTGTTGCTTCGTATCCCGGAACACCCAGTACAGAAATAACCGAAGAAATTGTTAAGTTTGAAGAAATTTATGCAGAATGGTCACCCAACGAAAAGGTAGCGGGAGAAGTTGCAATCGGTGCATCTATTGCAGGTGCAAGGGCTATGAGTTGTATGAAGCATGTTGGTCTTAATGTTATGGCTGACCCTGTGTTTACAGTAAGTTATACAGGTGTCAATGGCGGTCTTGTATTCTGCGTTGCAGATGACCCCGGAATGCATTCGTCACAGAACGAGCAGGATTCACGTCACTATGCAAAGGCATCAAAGATTATGATGCTTGAGCCTGCAGATTCGAATGAATGTAAAGAATTTACCCGTATGGCATTTGATTTGTCCGAAAAGTTCGATACCCCTGCGTTTATCAGACTTTCAACAAGAGTTTCACACTCACAGAGCCTTGTTGACCTTGGTGAGAGAGCGGATGTTCCAGTAAAGGACTATGAAAAGAATCCTGCAAAATATGTTATGATGCCGGGTAATGCAATCAAGCGTCACGTAGACGTTGAAAAAAGAATTGCAGACCTTATTGAATTTGCCGAAACAACCGAGCTTAATAGAGTTGAAGAAAACGGTTCTAAAATCGGTATCATTACAGCGGGTATTGCGTATGCTTATGCAAAGGAAGCCCTTGGTGATAAAGCAGACTTTTTGAAGCTTGGTATGGTTTATCCCCTTCCTGAAAAGAAGATTGTTGATTTTGCAAAGAAATACGACAAGGTCTTTGTTGTTGAAGAACTTGACCCCGTAATTGAAAGCCATTGCAGATCACTTGGCGTTGAAGTTTGCGGAAAAGAATGTTTTACACTTCTTGGTGAATATACACCGGCAATGATAAAGAAGGCAGTTCTTGGTGAGGATGCTCCAGAAGTGCTTTCGGCAGACGAAGCAATTCCCGTAAGACCTCCTGTTATGTGTGCAGGATGCCCTCACAGAGGTACATTCTATGTACTCAAAAAGTTAGGTCTTGTTGTATCAGGTGATATCGGTTGTTATACTCTTGGTGCAACACCGCCGCTTCAGTCTGTTGACACAACAATTTGTATGGGTGCGTCGGTAAGTGCGGCTCATGGTATGGCAAAGGCTCAGGGTGCTGATTTCAACAAGAAACTTGTGTCTGTTATCGGTGACTCAACCTTTATGCATTCAGGTATTACGGGTCTTGTTGACATTGTATATAACAAAGGCAACAATACAGTAATTATCCTAGATAACTCAATCACAGGCATGACAGGTCATCAGGAAAATCCCACAACAGGCAGAACAATCCGCGGCGAAGCAACAAAGCAGGTTGATTTGATTGCGCTTTGCAAAGCAGTTGGTATTGACAGAGTTACAGTTTGTGACCCCTTTGATATCAAGAAGTTTGAAGAAGTTGTGAAGGAAGAAGTCAATGCAGAAGAGCCTTCCGTAATAATTGCTCAGCGTCCATGTGCACTTCTCAAAACAGTTAAATATTCAGGCACCTGCAAGATTACTGACAAGTGCAAAAACTGCAAGATGTGTATGAAGCTTGGATGTCCTGCAATTACATTGAAGGACGACAGGGTTGTTATTGATGCAACACAGTGTAACGGCTGTGGACTTTGTATAAATGTTTGTCCATTCGGGGCAATAGAAAAGGAGGAAAACTGATATGACAAAAAATATAATGATTGTAGGCGTTGGCGGTCAGGGTACCCTCCTTGCCAGCAGAATACTTGGTAATACAGTTATTAACGAAGGTTATGATGTGAAGGTTTCTGAGGTTCACGGTATGAGCCAGAGAGGCGGAAGCGTGGTAACATATGTAAAGTACGGTGAAAAGGTGTATTCACCTATCGTTGACCGCGGAGAAGCTGATGTTATCCTTGCTTTTGAACTTCTTGAGGCATACAGAGCTCTTCCTTACCTTAAAAAGGGCGGAAAGATTATCATTAATAATCAACAGATTGACCCTATGCCTGTAATTACAGGTGCGGCGTCATATCCTGAGAATATCGGTGAAAAGATTTCTGATATGTGTGATACCACAATTGTTGATGCACTTTCACTTGCGAAGGAAGCAGGAAACATCAAAGCTGTAAACGTTGTACTTATTGGCGTTATGGCAAGATCATCCGATATTCCTTACGAAAAATGGGTTGAAACAATAAAGACAACGGTTCCCGAAAAGTTTCTTGAGGTGAACCTCAGGGCGTTTGAACTTGGATATAATATATAAAGAGGTGTTAAATATGTCAGTATGGCAACCTGAATATGAATTGATGACGCGTGAGCAGATAAAGGAAGACCAAAGTAAAAAGCTCCGTTGGCAGGTTGAAAGAATGTATGAAAAGGTAGAGCTTTTCAGAAAAAGAATGGAAGAAAAAGGGCTGAAGCCTGAGGATATCAAAGGAGTAGAAGACCTTCACAAGCTTCCTTTTTCTTACAAGCAGGATTTGAGAGACTATTATCCCTACGGCCTTTTTGCAGTGCCTATGAGCGAAATCAGACGTGTTCATGCATCATCAGGTACAACGGGCAAGCAGATAGTTGTTGGTTATACAGAAAATGACCTTGATATGTGGGCAAACTGCTTTGCAAGAATGTTGGCAGCTGTTGGAGCTGATGAGAATGATTTTGTTCACGTTGGTTACGGCCTTGGACTTTTTACGGGCGGATTTGGTGCCCATGATGGTGCTGTGAAGCTTGGTGCAACTGCTATTCCTATCTCTGCGGGTAATACACAGAGACAGATACAGACAATGATTGACTTTGGTTCAACAGTTCTTTGCTGTACGCCTTCTTATGCAATGTATCTTGGTGAGGTAATCGAAGAAATGGGCGTAAAGGATCAGCTTAAACTGAAAGCAGGTATATTTGGAGCTGAACCGTGGACAGAAGAAATGAGAGCACAGATTGAAGAAAAGCTGGGTCTTAAGGCTTATGATATTTACGGACTTTCAGAAATACTGGGTCCCGGTGTTTCTTATGAATGTGAGTATCAGTGCGGTATGCATGTTTGTGAAGATAATTTTATTCCCGAAATTATCAACCCCGACACGGGCGAGGTTCTTCCCGAAGGCGCACATGGTGAGCTTGTTTTCACCACAATCACAAAGGAGGGCTTCCCTGTTATCAGATACCGTACAAGAGACATTTGTTCTCTTAACTATGAACCCTGCAAGTGCGGAAGAACTCATGTAAGAATGAACAAGCCTCAGGGCAGAACCGACGATATGCTGATTATTCGTGGTGTAAATGTATTCCCGTCACAAATTGAAGAAGTTCTTCTTAATATTGGTGGTGATATAACACCGAACTATCAGATTATTGTCGACAGAGAAAATAATACCGATACGTTCCAGGTTAATGTTGAAATGAGTGAGACTCTTTTTGCGGAAGGTATGAAGGGAATTGAAAAGACAGCAAAGCTGATTTCGGAGAGGCTCAGAAGTACATTGGGTATCGGTCCCAAGGTAAATCTTGTTAACCCCAAGTCAATTGAGCGCAGCGAAGGAAAAGCAAAGCGTGTTATTGATAAGAGAAAGCTTAAATAATTTTTTGAAAGGATTGATTTTATGTTTATAAAACAACTTTCGGTTTTTGTTGAAAACAAACACGGCAGACTTCAGGCAATTATTGATAAATTGAGTGAAAACGGCGTGAACATAAGAGCTTTGTCCATTGCGGACACCACTGACTTCGGAATCCTCAGAATGATTTCTGATGACAATGAAAAAGCAAAAAAAGTTCTTTCGGATGCAGGTGTTATTTCAACATCAATTGATGTAATTGCGGTTTATATTGATGACCATGCAGGCGGTCTGGCAAAGGTTCTCAAAATCGTGACCGATGCAGGAATCAGCATCGAATATATGTATGCATTCCTGGGACGAAAAGAAGGAAAGGCACTTATGGTTTTGAAAGCTGATGATGAAGAAAAGGCTGAGGCTGTTCTTGCGGAAAATGGAATTGCCCTTCTGGACCCGGGCGAAATTAAATAAAATAACAATCCCACGGTTAATCCGTGGGATTGTTTAATTGTATAATAAAAACAAAAAAGACAAGCTAAACGCTTGCCTTTTGGTGGCAACGATGGGAGGGATTTCTCGCAAGCGAGCCTGTTGCAACATCAACTCAACCATCGCAGACCATAGCTGCTCGGTTTCGCTGTGTTGCTGCCACTCCTTGCTGCTCCCTTAATCTGCCCCCGGCAGCGGTCGCACCCGTCCCCCACGCGCCTGCGTCGCTCGGGTTCAAATCTCTGAAAAACCAAAAAGACAAGCTAAATGCTTGCCTTTTGGTGGCGGAGAAGGACTTTCACCGATAGAAAACACAAAACGCACTTCTCCTAAACAAGCCATTTTCAACCACTTGATTTTTTACATTTCAAGAGAAAATCTAAAAAGAGCATATCGTTAAACTTATTTTGTCCCCAGATGAATTTCTGGGGGCAAAATTTATTTTTGATTATTTTTTTTGTATTCTTCCCAACTGTTTCTATAAGATGTTATATGAGATAACAGTTTAATTTCTAATCCAAATAATTTTTCTTTATAATCTCTACTTTTTTGAGCTGATAATTGTTTATCTTTAATGTCTTTCTTAATACTTTCTCTAACAGAGTGTATTTCTGATAATACATCTTTTCCGTCTTGTGTCATACCACTTGAAAAAGTTTTTGTGCCTGGTCCAAATTCAATTAGTCTTTGAATCCTTTGATTTCTTTCTTCCGTTTCTTCAAAAGAAAGTTCTAATTGTATTCTCTCCAAATGCTTACACTTGGCTTGAATGTCATAAAAGAAATCAGACTTAAACTGTTTTTCGTTTTCTTTATCTTCAAGTTTATCTAACTTGTTTTTCCATATAATATTCACGAAATAACTTGACGCAGCACCCGTAAGAAGTCCAACGATTATATTTGATACCATATCACACATATTTGTTCTCACTTTCTATTCTTATTCAAATTAGGTATTTCCCGATAAGTGCTAAAATTATTCTTCAATTCAAGATTTTTCTTT
>JAZRIX010000038.1:0-2863 GCA_045645485.1 Clostridia bacterium
CACAAGCGTGCGCTTGACGGTGACAAGGGTCTCAATACAGGCGGTATGGGAACAATTGCCCCCAATCCTTATTACACAAAGGAAATTGCAGATGTTTGTATGGAAAAAATCTTTGTTCCCACAATGATTGCTATGAACAAGGAAGGCAGAACCTTCAAGGGTTGTCTTTACTTTGGACTTATGCTCACACCAAAGGGTCCCAAGGTTATTGAATACAACTGTCGTTTCGGTGATCCCGAAACTCAGGTTGTTCTGCCACTTCTTGAAAGTGACCTCTTTGAAATTATGCAGCATGTTGAAGCGGGCACACTCAAGGATGCAGAAGTTAAATTTTCCGACAAAGCCGCTTGCTGCGTTGTTGTTGCATCGGACGGTTATCCTGGAAAGTATGAAACCGGATTTGAAATTACACTTCCTGAAAATTCTGACGGGATTTTTGTTGCAGGTGCAAAAATCAAAGACGGCAAGTTGGTAACAGGCGGTGGACGTGTTCTCGGTGTAACAGAAGTTGGTGCTTGCCTCAATTGTGCAATCAATGCGGCATACAAGACAACTGAAACTGTTAAGTTTGACAATGCGTTTTACCGCAAGGATATAGGTCAGAAGGCTCTTGCGGCACTTAAATAACATAAGAAAGGAATAAACTATGGTTTACAGAGTTTTTGTTGAAAAGAAAAAGGAACTTGCGGCAGAAGCAAATTCCCTCAAGGGCGAGTTGGTTAACCTTCTTCAGATTAAAGGTCTTGAAGACCTCAGAATAATCAACCGCTATGATGTTGAAAATATTGATAAGGAGCTTTTTGAATACTGCAAAAAGACAGTATTCTCCGAGCCTCAGCTTGATATTGTGACCGATGAAATCACAGACAAGTGCGACTATATCTTTGCTGTTGAATTTCTTCCCGGTCAGTTTGACCTTCGTGCAAATTCTGCAGAGGAATGTATTCAGCTCATTTCCAAGGGCGACCGTCCTACCGTTAAGGCGGCAAAGGTTTATATGCTCTCAGGAAAATTGACTGATGCAGACATTGCAGAAATCAAGAAGTATGTTATCAACCCCGTTGAATCAAGAGAAGCGACGTTAGAAATGCCCGAAACACTCGCGGCTGTTTACGAAATTCCCGAAACAGTTGCAACTCTTGACGGATTTATTGACCTTGATGTTGACGGACTTAAGAAGATGATTGATGATATGGGTCTTGCAATGGACATTGATGACATCAAGTTCTGTCAGGAATACTTCATTGGCGAAAAACGTAACCCCACAATCACAGAAATCAGAATGATTGACACATACTGGTCTGACCATTGCCGTCACACCACATTCCTCACAACAATCGACAGCGTTAAGTTTGAGGACGAGCTTTTGCAGGCGGCTTATGACAGATACATTGAAACACGTAAGGAAATTGGCAGAACAAAGCCTATTAACCTTATGGATATAGGTACAATTGCCGCAAAATATCTGAAAGCAAACGGCAAGCTTGATGGTCTTGACGAAAGTGAAGAAATTAATGCTTGTACAGTTAAAATTGACGTCGATGTTGACGGGAAAATCGAAAAATGGTTGCTCCTCTTCAAAAACGAAACGCACAACCATCCCACAGAAATCGAACCCTTCGGCGGTGCGGCAACCTGTATCGGCGGTGCTATCCGTGATCCGCTGTCAGGCCGTTCATACGTTTATGCGGCAATGCGTGTTACAGGCGCGGCTGACCCGTTGAAGCCCGTTTCAGAAACAATTGAGGGTAAGCTCCCTCAGAGAAAGATTGTTACCGGTGCGGCTGCAGGTTACAGTTCTTATGGTAACCAGATTGGTCTTGCAACAGGTCAGGTTGACGAGCTTTATCACGAAGGTTATGCGGCAAAGCGTATGGAAATCGGTGCAGTTGTTGCGGCGGCTCCTGCTGAAAACGTAAGACGTGAACGTCCCGTTGACGGTGATATCGTAATCCTTCTCGGCGGCAAAACAGGCCGTGACGGTTGCGGCGGTGCAACAGGTTCTTCAAAGTCACATACCGTTGAATCTTTGGAGAGCTGTGGTGCTGAAGTTCAGAAGGGTAACGCTCCCGAAGAAAGAAAGCTCCAGAGACTTTTCCGCAACAAGGAAGCATCACTCCTCATCAAGCGTTGTAATGACTTTGGTGCAGGCGGTGTGTCTGTTGCAATTGGTGAACTGGCTGACGGTTTAGAGATTAACCTGAACGCAGTTCCCAAAAAGTACGAAGGCCTTGACGGCACAGAGCTTGCAATTAGCGAATCTCAGGAAAGAATGGCTGTTGTTGTTGCGGCAAAGGATGTTGAAAGATTTAAGGAGCTTGCAAAGAGCGAAAACCTTGAGGCAACTGTTGTGGCAGAAGTTAAGGCTGAACCCAGACTTGTTATGCACTGGAACGGCAAGGAAATCGTAAACATTTCACGTGAATTCCTTAACTCAAACGGTGCTGAAAAGCATATTGATATAGCACCTGCAAAGCCCGAATGTTATAAGAAGGCAGAAGTTAAGGACTTCAAGGCAGGAATGCTTGAACTTGCAGATGACCTGAATGTATGTTCAAAGAGAGGTCTGTCAGAGCGTTTTGACTCAACCATCGGGGCAGGTACAGTTCTTATGCCCTTTGGCGGCATACATCAGCTCACTCCAATTCAGGCAATGGTAAACAAGGTTTCTGTTGAAAAGAAGCACACAAAGACAGCTTCTGTTATGGCTTGGGGCTACAATCCCTTTATTGCTGAAAAGAGCCCTTATCACAGTGCTTATCTTGCAGTTATTGAGTCTGTTGCAAAGTTGGTTGCAACAGGTGCAAAGTTCAAGGATGTATATCTCACATTCCAGGAATACTTTGAAAAACCCAAGAAAGAC
>JAZRIX010000039.1:0-18191 GCA_045645485.1 Clostridia bacterium
ATTTTATGAGAATTCTAAAAATGGTAGTTTCAGGATTACCTTTATTTCAGGAAAAATGTGAAATTGACTTTTTGGCCTTGCAACGTGTCACTTCTGACAACGCTGAAAAAATGAGTTGTGCTTTTTCTAATGGTGCAAAAGAATTCTACCAAAATAATGTTATTTCTTTTATAGGTATAAATGCTTCAGGTAAAACAACTATACTAAAGTTAATTACCTTTGTTTGTAGACTTCTTAATAATGAGCCGATAAACAATATTGATTGCTCTGAAATCCTTGACGATTTAACAAGCAATAATCAAGTTGTTTTTGATACCTATTTCTATGCAGATAATGAAACCGTTAACCTTTTGCATACAGTTATTGTTCGTGACAATGAAAAACTTATTATAACTAACGAAACATTAAAATCAAAACCCCTTTCAAAAGTTCAGACACGAAAAACTCTCTTTGATTTTACCGGAATTGAAATCTGCTTATCAAGAAGTATTAATGCAGACTTTCTTCTTGACGATGTAAGTATAATGGTTGCATTTAACAAAAAGAATAACAAACAAATCAACTTTACTGATATGCTTCGTTATACTAATATAAATCAATTAAGTATTTCAGAGGATTGCCCTCTTGAGCTCATCACATTCTTCGATCCAAGTGTCGAATACTTAAAAGTAAGTAAAAATAGCAAAGATACAGATATATGTCTAAAATTTAAGGGAAAGAATGAGATTATTCTAAATCAGTTCTCAGAACTTAACCGTTATCTTTCTTCAGGCACAATTAAAGGTATTAACACATTCCTAAATGCTATAAAAACATTCCAAAATGGCGGATACCTAATTGTTGACGAATTGGAGAACCATTTCAACCAAGAGATTGTATCAACCCTAATGCGATTCTACATGGATAAAAAAGTTAATCCAAATGGTGCAGTTTTGATATTCTCTACTCATTATACTGAATTGCTTGATGAATTCGAGCGCAACGATAATGTATATATTGTTCGAAACAGAAACGGAATATCTGCTGAAAATCTTTCTACTATCCTTAAACGAAACGATATTAAGAAAAGTGAAGCATATCAAAGTGGTTTCTTGGAGGGAACTGTTCCGATGTATGATGCATATATGGACTTGAAGGAAAGTCTTATTGGAACTCACAAGGAGGGAAAATAATGGAACTTTCAAAATATAATGCCTGTATATGCGAAGGCACAGCGGAACAAATTATTATCGACTTGTTGCTTGATAATGACAAATTGATTTTTTCGCGCGAAGAATTACTTGAACACGAAGTATTAAGATGCAGAAGCGGAAAGAAATTTGAAGAACAGTATTTAAGAAAAGGTTTTACAGAACAAATAACTGTTTTTAGGATATTGGACTCAAGAAGAGAAAATTTCAAAATAAGCAGAGCTTACGCGCCAAAGGTAAAGGTTATAAATGTTATTACTGCACCGGAGATTGAAATGCTCGTAATTTTTAATGAAGGAAAATATACCGATTACAAAAAATCCGGTAAAAAACCAAGTGAATATTGCAAAGCCGATTTGAAATTCAGTGATGTTAAAAACTCCGATTTTGTAAAAAAGTATTTTGCTGATGTTGATGTGCTAATAAAAGCAATTCACGAATATAAGCGTGTGTCTGATGTAAAGCCAAATGAAATTACCCTTGCGGATATACTTAAATAAGAAAACTTCGGCTATTATATGGTGTTAACCAATTTTAGCCGAAGTTTTTTATCAATTTAAAATTTATTCCTAAAAGGTGCGTAAAAGTGCAAATTATTAAATTTTAGGTCCTGTTTTCAAGATAAATATACATTATAAAACCCTTATTTCGCACTTTGAAACGCCATTTTTTCTCGAACTCTTTTACAAAACGGCGTTTCTAGAGCCGATTTTGCACTTTTATATTCTTTATGTAAAAATTATTTTCCCATGCTGCAACCCATGGATGCAGCAGACAATATTTCTTTGAATATTCAGTTGAAGTAAATATCCCCACTTTTCACACTTCCTTTCTCGTAGCAAGTATCTCATCAAGTGTAACCGGTTCATAATTCCAATGCATACACCCAACATTATAAATCTCATTTTGAAAGCCACGTTCATTGAGATTTCTTGCTATTTCCTGTTCAATATTTGATTCTTCCGAGCAATGTGAATGTCCATGCAACAGTATAGTCTGATAACGATGGCCATTATAAAAAGGCATAAAGTAGTGGCTCAGAATACATCTTCGCTTATTACCATCTTCAAGTGTAACCACAATATCATCATAATCCTTAATTCCTGCAAGTGCCTTCTTTGCCTTGCCATTCTTTATGAATTGGTCATGATTTCCTTTAATGATTATAATCTGTCCGTTCAAACTCTTTATAAGCGGTTCGGCATAATCGGTAATTGATTTCCATATCATATCGCCAAGCACATATACCAAGTCGCCTTTACCGACTTTATTATTCCAACGCTTAATCATTTCTTCATCCATTTCATCAGCAGACGCAAAAGGTCTTTTATCAAACTGAATAACATTTTCGTGTCCGAAATGCGTATCTGCTGTAAAAAATATTTTCTGCATGGATATCGCCTCCTTATCTGTATTCCCAGCAATAGTCAATAAAATCATCAAATCTATACTCAATTTGATCCCATATATCTATTTTGACCTCACCATTATAAACTTTCCTTTTATAAATCTTTTCGGCAAATCCCTTCCAGTCAAAATCGTTATTGTCAGTCACATCAATTTCTGCCTGATCTGAATTACGCTTTCCTATCCAAGGGCCAAGGATTATGCGCCCATTTTCAGTAATCTTCATTATCAGTTCATATTCGGTTCTGGACCAATAATGGTACATCATTTCGCTTCGCATTTCTTTTGCAAATTCCGCTTTGTCCGGCTTTTTCTTTTTAAGTTTCTTTATGAATTCTTCTCTATATTTAAGAACATCATAATCTTTTATAACATTGCTGTTGACTTCATAATTCTTCACAATCCAGCTTGGTGGATTTGATTTTCTTTTATCCATTGTTATCATCTCCTCATTAAAAATCTCCAGAAACAAAGAAAAACGGTCAAGCAAAATCGCTCAACCGTCTATAGCACATTATTTCAGCCTTTCATGTACCTTTTCAGTTCCTCGTAAAAATTTTCACGAGTACCGGCCATAATTACGACAATCATTTTATCATTGACATATTCAACTCTGTATGCCAATTCATAATTAGTTTTGTTATAAAAAATATCGTAACAATATATTCCGGAAAGGTCTCCTTGCTTTGCCTCACCAATGGTGTGGTCTTCTCTTATTCTGTCAATAGCCTCCTGATACAGCCGCTTTAGTTTGTTATCTTTAAGCTTTTTTAAATATCTTGTAGCAGGAGGAAGAAATCTCACTTCCGTCATACATTGTCCTCCGCACCAAAAATATCATCATAAGTAGAATATTCACCATTGCCATTAGCAACTTCTTCAGCTTCTTTAATCATTGCTTCAACGGCAGGTCTGATTTTTGCCTGTTTTGCCTTAAATTTTGTTAACAATTCATTACCTGATAAACCTTCTGCAATTAATTCTGCAAGAATATGTTCTGCAAATTCACCGCCTGCACTGACTCTTGCAGGACGAATCACAAGCTCATTGCCGCGCACCATACACTCAGCCTCATCTGTAAACCCAAGTGTGGTAAAGAACTTTTGTGGTATTGTAATTTGTCTTTTTGAAGAAATACTGACAATCTTTCTATCCATAATACTTTTACCTTTCATTGCAATTGTACCGGACATAATTCGCCCTCCTTATCATTATATGCAAACATATTGGTTTTATCCAAATAATTTTGTTTCTATTTTTCTTGGTTTCTTTGTTTCTACGATTATTATATACCAAAAAATTGAAAATGTCAACACTATTCTTATAATCAATGTCGTAGAAAACGGCATTACGCCGTTTTTAGCAGAACAAGTTCTGCGACTTTCAAACTTTTAGTTTGAAAGCTACGCTTGATTGCAATAGGTACGGTCTTTGCAAACATACTGTTTGCAAAGGGTTTGTGTTTTTCGCAAACTGAAACGCTACTGCGTTTCACCGTTCGCTATTATAACATCGTCCAAAATGATATTTATCTAACCTTTTAATTATCATATTTTCTTAAAGTTTGCATCCCATCTACTGCACTGTCAGCCGATATGATTTTTTGTTCTGTCGTGCATAACCGGACCCTCAAAAATGCACTGCCACTGCTCCGCCACAGGGGTAAAAAATAAGCCATTTCTAATGAGTTTTCTAACAAATCTATTAGAAAAATATTAGAAATGGCATTTTCGTCCGACTTGACTCAAATTCAGAATTTATGCGATTTTTGAAGTTTAGAACCCTTGCAAAGCCTGATTTTATGGGTTTTTCAGCTTTCCGCTATATTCCAACAATTTCTAATGAAATCGTCCAAAATCGCTCAAACGGATATAACTCGAAATCCTCCGAATCATATCGGCTATTTGGAACTTAGTGGAAGATAACGGAAGTTGTCGTAACCTAACGGAAATTAGTGGAACTTAGTGCCTTTTAGGCTCTTTGTCAATAGTTGATTCCAAACTAATTTGGAAAGGCCCTTCGACTACGCTCATGGTGACTTTCAAGATGCAAAACATCTTAACTGTGGCAATGCGCTAACAGTTATCAAAGGACTCTCTTTAATTTTTGCGAAAAAAGTTGAATTTTCTGCATCAGTGTGATATAATAGATTAGTTTGACAGCAAGGACGGACCGAAACACTATTTATCGAAACGGAGATTTGAATAATGATTTTTTCAAGCTTGTTTTTTTTGCTGTTTTTCCTGCCGTTGGTGCTGGGAATTTATTATATAATTCATACGAAACTCAAAAATTTGGTTCTTCTTTTGTTCAGCCTTGTTTTTTATGCATGGGGTGAACCGATATATATTTTTCTGATGCTCTTTTCCATTCTTTTCAACTATGTCTGCGGACTTTTTGCGGGAAAGAGAAAATGGGTATTGGTATTGTCGGTTGTGGGAAATTTAGCAGGACTTTTCTTCTTCAAATACGCGGATTTCTTTCTTGAAACCGTCAACAGCGTTGCAGGTACAAAAATCCCCCTTCTTAACCTTGCTCTTCCTGTAGGTATATCATTTTACACCTTTCAGGCAATGTCCTATGTAATAGATGTTTACAGAGGTGATGTTGAACCTCAGAAAAACATCATTTCCTTCGGAACGTACATTTCTCTCTTCCCTCAGCTGATTGCAGGCCCGATTGTCCGTTACAGCACAATTGACGAACAGCTTTCTCACAGAGAGGTCACTGCCGAAAGAGTTTCAAAAGGCATAATCTGCTTTGTTGCAGGTCTCGGAAAAAAGGTTCTGATTGCAAACAACATTGGACTTTTGTGGGATACAATGTATGCAACAGAAAGCCTCACCATGGCATCGGCATGGCTGGGGATAATCGCCTTTGCACTTCAGATTTACTTTGACTTTTCAGGTTACAGCGATATGGCAATAGGTCTTGGCCGTATGTTCGGCTTTGAGTTTGAGAAAAACTTCAACTACCCCTATACCTCTACTTCAATAACCGATTTCTGGCGTCGCTGGCACATCAGTCTCAGTACATGGTTCAAGGAATATGTATACATTCCCCTTGGCGGAAACCGTGTATCTCCCTTCCGCAAGAGACTTAATCTTCTGATTGTGTGGTGCCTAACAGGCTTCTGGCACGGCGCAAGCTTCAACTTCCTTTTCTGGGGTCTTTATTATGCAATTCTTTTGATTCTTGAAAAAGACCTTTTCGGAAAATATCTCGAAAAACTTCCAAGGTGGATTCAAAATATTTATGCACTGTTTTTTGTGCTTATCGGCTGGGTATTCTTTGCCTGCGAAACAATGACGGATGCCGTAGCATATCTGGGCACAATGTTTGGTTTGGGCGGCAATGGTTTTGCAGATATGTCCACACTTTATGCCCTGACCTCGTATATCATAACCATAGCAATAGGTATTGTGACAATGCTTCCGCTGGTAGGAAAGGTTGTGCGGCCTTGGGCCGAAAGGAACGCGCTTTACGTTTTGGTTCCATGTGCAGTGGTATTCTTCTTGTGTCTTGCATATCTTGCGGATGCAACCTACAATCCGTTTTTGTATTTCAGATTCTAAAGAAAGGACGGGAGAAAAATGAAAAAACATTATTTTGTATTCAATCTTATTGCAATAAGCTGTTTTGCTCTCGTGGTGCTTCTGAATCTGTTTATTTCCAACGGGGAATATTCCGAACAGGAAAACCGATACCTTCAGGGAGCTCCCACCCTTTCTCTTGATACGGTAATTAACAGAAGCTTTATGGAAAGTGCAGAGGATTACAGCAGTGACCAGATGCTGTTCAGGGATTTTTTTGTGAAGACAAAGGCCTTTTGCGAGCGTCTGCTGGGCAAAAAGGAAAACAACGGTGTTTATTTTGCAAATGACGGGTATCTCATTGAAAAAGCGGCTGAAAAGTCGGAGGATATTATCAGCAAAAATATTGAGGCAATAAAAGCTATTTCAGAGCTGAACCGTTATGATATTTCGGCTTGTATAATTCCGCAGGCATTTGAAATTCACAAAGACAAGCTCCCCAAGGGTGTTTACAATACCAATGTAAATGAGCTTGTGAAAAAGGTTTCTCAGGATTTGAAAACCACGGATGTTGAAGTTCTTGACCCAAGCAGTATTCTTGAAGAAAACAAAGACAAATATATATTTTACCGTACAGACCATCACCAGACCTCAGAGGGAAGCTATCTTGTATACAAAGCGTTGGGTAAGGTTCTGGGCTATACGCCATTGAAGGAATCTGAATTCTCCACAGAAAAGGTATCGGACAGCTTTTGGGGAACAACTTATTCCAAAGCACTGGTCAACACCGCTCCCGATGTGATTTCGGTATACAAAACAAAAACAAATCAGACTGCATCTGTAGAATTCTACGGTGAAGAAAAAGAAAGCTCCTCTATGTTCTTTCCCGAACATCTGAAGAAAAAAGACAAGTATTCTTATTTTCTTGACGGGAATCACGGCATAACCGTTATCAGGGGCGGAAAGAAGGGCAGCGGTAGTCTTGCGGTTTTCAAGGACTCATACTCGCACAGTCTGGCTCCCTTTCTTATCAACCACTTCGAAAGCATTCACCTTGTGGATATGAGATACTTTCAGGATGACCCCATAAAGTACTTAAGCGAAAACCATATCAGCAGAGTTCTCTTTCTCTACGGTTCTTCTACCTTTATGACAGACACTACAATTGCCTCGGTGGGTGAATACGCAAAATTCTCACCCTTTGCAAAGGTCGGTCTTGTGCCCCAATGCAAAAAGGTAAGTGATTCATACTTTGAAGACGCTTTGTTCCTCGGGGACTCGCTTTCTGTGGGATTTCAGGCCTATTCGGGTCTTGAAGATGCCACTTATCTTTGCCGCACATCAATGTCTGTAGGCGGAGTGTTTAGCGAAGAAAATGACGGAACCAGCCTTGTGGAAAAGGTAAAAGCCGCAAAGCCAAAAAAGATTTATGTTATGCTTGGCGTAAATGAGCATCTTGTTCCCGACAACCTTGAAAAAGTTATGGACAAGTTTGAGATCTTGATTGACCGACTGAAGGACGACAATCCTCAGGCTATGATTTATATGCAATCCATATTGCCATATTCAAAATCCACGTCAGAAAAGGGAAAAATAAAAAATAACGTTATATACGATTATAACAAAGCATTGCTGAAGCTTACCGAAGAAAAGCAGGTTTACTTTGTTGATGTATACAAGGCGGTAACAGACAAGGACGGTGCTTTGCTTGAAGAGCTTACCTTTGACGGTATTCATCTGGGTGAGGAAGGTTGTGTTCTCTGGGCGAATTATCTGAAAACCCACGCAATAGCAGGAACAGAAGCCTCGGAAGACGAGGCATCAGATGCAAAAAAAGAACAGCCCGTTTTTTCAGATGGCGAGCTGAATCTTGAAGCTATATGCAAAAACCTTCAGTCTGCGGTTACCTTTGAAGGTGATGTCGGAATGACCTCACCCAAAACCTTGCTGAAAACCCACGACATTGACCAAAATCTTATTGCAGGAGCATTGGGCCTGGTAGGCGGCGGTGCAACGGCAGAAGAGCTTTCTCTGTTTGAGGTGAAGAACGAAAAGGATGCCCTGACTGTAGAACAGCTTTTGAAGGAATACGTAAAAACAAGAATCAAAAGCTTTGAAAGCTATATTCCGGGAGAGGTGCCAAAGCTCAAAAATGCAATTGTTTACAAAAAGGGCAAGTTTGTAGCCCTTGTGATTGCAAAGAATACAGGCAGTGCCAAAAAGGTACTGGAGCAGGAAGTAAAAACTGCGGAATGATTTATTGAATCCGTATCAATCAGAATTGCCTATCTATCCCTACCATCAGGGGATAGATAGGCTCGTTTGGAATACACAAACTTCCCCATTGTTTTAACTCATTCAATATTGACTATCATATCACAGCGTCCTGCTGTATCCAGCTTTTCAAAATATTCTTTTTCAAACGGAATCCACCGTTCAAAAAACAGCTTTGCCTGATTTGGGGAATTCCTTTTTTCTATTCGTTCTTTCTGCAAATCGGAATCAATGTTCAGAAATACCGAAAGGTCATAGTATTTTGATAGCTCTGGATGCATAGAATATGCACCTTCTATTACCGTAAGCTTTTGAGGTGTTACCGATATGGGAGGCAAAAGTCTCATTGTACCGCAATCGAACTTCCGATAGCAGACTGCTGTGTTATTTTTCAGCGGTTCAAGGATTTCCTCTTTGAATCTTTCTCTGTCCATATTTCCGCCCGGTTCAGCAAATCTTTGGGGTGTACGCTGCTTTGGACGCAGAAAAAAATCGTCGGTATGAAAAACCGTACAGCCGTAACGTTCCTCCAAAAGCTTGCTCAAAGTTGTTTTTCCGCTTGCACTTCCGCCTTCAATTGCCATAACAACGGTACCTTTCAAAAGCAAGGACTCAATTTTCTCAAAAAGCTCTTTAAAGGTTGCTTCCGTATCTGCCTTAATTTTTTGTTCCATAAGTCAGCTTTCTCCCCCGATTATTTTTATTCTAAAAAGTGTGTAAATTCTGCAACCATAATCAGAACAGGAATCAACACAATCTGTATAAAGATTCCCGGAACCGCGTTTATCACAGCCCCTGCCAAAAAGGCATCCATGCCAAAGCTCTTTCCGAGAAAAGACATACATATGTACATAGATGCCCCCCACAAAATCCTGCCTGCAAGCATAGCCGTCAGCAAAGCACAGTATATACAGATTTTTTTGCGCGGAAGAAAGCGGTACAAAAACCCTGAAAGCCCTCCGTAAGCCGCAAGCTCAACCGCCATACATACCGCTTTGGGAAACATTACGGGCATACCCAATGTAACCGACCGAAGCAAGGGTGTCAGAAGTCCTACTGCAAGACCGTAGTGCCAGCCGCAAACAAAACCGCAAAGCAGAACTGGTATGTGCATGGGGCAAAGCATTGACCCGATTTCGGGTAGCTGACCCGTGAAAAATGGTAAAATATATCCAAAAGCAAGAAATATTGCACTAAAAACCAAACGCCGTGTCTTTGGATTTGTCTTCATGATTGCTCCTCCTTTTGTAATAGCAAAATGTGTTAAATACAGTCTCTTTTTTCTGAAAGTATTCCTTTATTTCATTTTTCACAGAGAGCATTTCCGCCTCGGTGATGTATGTCTTGTGTAATTTGGAATAAGAACCGAGTATATTGTAAAATCACTATTTAAAGGGATGTTAAAACAGACAAAGCTATTTCAACATCCCCGTTTTTTAATATCTGGGCGGTCTGTAACCGCTGTTTCTGCGTTTTTTCCGTTTTGTCTTTTTGAGAGCTCTTACAAAGCCTATTACCAGAATCATAACAAAACCCAGTGCTATACCAAGAATAATATATACCGTATATCTTATTGCCGCAAGACTCCAGAGCCACTCGCCAAAGCTCATAAGAAAACCGAGAAAATGTCTCTTTATTTCAACGGTTGAAACCAGATTAACCTCGCCTATGGGTTTTCCCTCATAGCTGAAAATCGCTTTACCGATAACCTGACCCGACTGAATGGGAGCATAGACCTTTTCGGGAATTTCGGTTTTGACCTCCACCTTTTTGGGGTCTCCGCTCATGGGGAAAAGCGAATCCAGATTTGATTCCGCCGAGAGAAGCAAGTGGTCTGTTCCGTCCGACGCCTGCTTTACCCTTACTTCGCCAAAGATATCGTCTCTTTTGGCAAGTCTCTGAGACTTGAAATCGTTCATAGCATGACGCAGAAGGTCACGTGATTCATTGTGGGAAATTTCACTTTTTTCAGCATTGAGGACTACGCTTATTACATATTTGTCGCCATTTTCAGCAGAAGCAACAAGACAGTTGCCCGCCTCCGTTGTTGTTCCAGTTTTGACACCTGTTGCATAGTCATAGAAGAACTCCGCAAATCTCATTCTGGAAACAAGATTGTTGGTATTGATAAAATACCTTTTTTCAGACATATTTGTGGGCGGAAGATAAATATGAGCACATTCAACAATACCTTTGAAGGTTTCATTTTTCATTGCCTCACGTGCCATAATTGCCAAATCTTTTGCTGTAGTATAATGCTCCTTATGGTGAAGACCGTGAGGATTCACAAAATGGGTGTTTTCAAGACCCAACGCCTTTGCTTTTGCGTTCATTCTCTCAACAAACGCCCCTTCGGTGCCGGCTATACCTTCGGCAATAACAACCGCAGCATCATTTCCTGAAGCAAGCAAAAGACCCTCCAGAAGGTTTTTGAGCTTCATTTTCTCGCCAACCTTAAGTCCCACGCTGCTTCCGTCCTTGTCAAGGGTTGCCGCTCCCCCTTCACTCAGAACATATTCACGTTCAAGGTCGGTTTCGCCGCTTTTCACAGCTTCAAGGGCAACTATTGCTGTCATTATCTTTGTGGTACTGGCAGGATACATCACCTTGTCAGCATTTTTTTCGTATAGAACATTTCCTGTATTTCCGTCTATCAGTATTGCCGCTTTTGCAGAGATCTTCGGCACAGCCGCACTTGCGGGAACCGCCCCAGTCGACACAACCAGCACAATGGTTGCGGCAACTGCCAAAAATCTGCATATACTTTTTTTCACAGAAAAAATTTTCCCTTTCATTTTTTCCTCCATATGTATCTTTTATTATTTTCCGATACCGTTCTCTCTTTCAAGCTTTTCACGTTCTGCCTGAGAAAGTCGCACATAGCTGGGAACCAGCTTTCCGTACTCAACAGTGTCACCGTTTTTCAGCTTTTCAATCCCGATTTCGGCAACAGCTCCGCCAAGATTCATATTCAGCAGTCTTGGTGCAAACAAAGCCCTGTCACCCAGAACAGACCGTATTTTTTCTTCAAAAACAAGGGTTCCGTCACCCATAAAGAGTACATCGCCGCCCATATTCCCAAGCTCATCCAAAAGCTCATCAAGAGAAAGTGCTCTGTCAGGACAAAGCCTCTGAAGTCCGTTTCTTCCGCCTCGGAACAAAGCATTGTAAACCTGATCCCGTCTTGCGTCCAGAATCGGACATACAATTCCGTCAAAGAACTTTGACGAAAACGCCAGTGCTTCAAGGGTAGAAACCTCAATGCAAGGCTTGTTTGCCGCCTGAGCCATAGCCTTTGCCGTTGCAACACCGATTCTCACACCCGTAAATGAACCGGGACCCACGGCTGCCGCAAAAGCATCCATATCCGCAGCTTGAAGCTCTGCCGCCTCAAACATCTGTTCCACAAGGGGCATCATCATCTGGGAATGTGTTTTGTTTTTGTTCACAACGGTCTGTGCAACCATAATCCTTTCATCAACAATTGCTGCAGTTGCCGCCATGCAGCAAGTATCTATACCAAAAACCCGCATTTTTTATCTCTCCGTTTTTTCAATCACAATTTTTCTGAAGTCCTCACCCAAAGATGCATCCTTGCCGATTTTTACATCAAAATAACCCCTGGGCAAAACAGCCTCTATGTTCTGTGCCCACTCAATAATACAAATCCCGTCACCGAAAAAATAATCATCCATCCAGTCACAGCGGTCAGGGTCAACGTTTTCAAGGCGGTACGCATCAAAATGATAAAGGTCAAGGCTTCCATTGTATTCATTCACAATAGTAAAGGTCGGACTGGAAACATCCCCGTCAATACCGAAGAAATCAGCTATTCCCTTTGTGAAAGCAGTTTTGCCCGCACCAAGGTCTCCGCTGAGAGCAATAATGCTTCCGGGAGTCAGAGCTTTTGCAAAATCTTTTGCAATATTCCGTGTTTCTTCTTCGCTGTAGCTCAAAAAAGTCTGTGTCTCCATAGCTTCCTTCCTTTCAAAAACATATAGTACACTACTATTTTAACTGTATTTAAATGCAAAGTCAATACAAAACTATTGAAATTCAACAAAAAATATAGTATACTGAATATACCGACCTTGTTTTATGACTTTTATGGAAATATAAAAAAGAAAGGCAATGAAAAAAATGGCAAAAGAAAGAGTTGACAAACACAATTATTATCTGGATATAGCAGAAACCGTTATTGAAAGAGGAACCTGTCTACGCCGTAACTTTGGTGCAATTATAGTGAAAAATGATGAAATTGTATCAACGGGTTATACGGGAGCTCCAAGAGGCAGAAAAAACTGCACAAACTTAGGTGTCTGCATCCGTGAAAAGCTGGCAATCCCCCGCGGTGAAAGATACGAGCTTTGCCGAAGCGTTCATGCAGAAGCAAACTGCATAATCAGTGCACAAAGACGTGATATGATTGACTCCACACTTTACCTTGTGGGCAAGGATTACAACACGGGCGAGCTGGTTGAAAACACCTCCAGCTGTTCAATGTGCAAGCGTATGGTAATCAACGCAGGCATCAAGCAGGTTATTATCCGCAACACACCCACAGAATATACTGTTGTGGACGTTGAAGACTGGGTTACAAACGACGAATCCGTTGAAGGCGTTTTTGGCTATTAAAAATTTTTACATATTAGATTTAAAATGAAACAAACTCCATTCTTTTTTCGGTATTACAAATCCGCGTACGGCGGATACTAATACGGAAAGGAGAACAGAGTTATGGGAAAAAAGTTTATTCTGACATTTTTGATTATGTTTTTTGCGATAACCTTGTCCAAAAATGTCTATACCCCTGTTCTTGTGCTTAACCCACAAGAATTTGAAATGAAAAATTATTAAAAAATGGTCCTTTTACAAATATTGGGATTTTAGTAGAGTATAGATGCTTCGACTACGCTTAACATGACGTCATTACAAGCCGTATAGCGTCATCCTGAGCAGAGCGAAGGATCTTTCCAAAGTATTTACCCCAACATTTCTAAAAAACCTAAAAAAATTATGCGGTAAACTGTGGTTAGTTTACCGCATATTCGTTTTTTTATTCAAATATTAATTAAATAAGAAATTTGTCGTGAATAGCCTGAACAGCCTTTTCAGCATTTGTTACATTCACAAGAACAGAAATCTTTGTTTCTGATGTCGAAATCATATGGATATTTATATCAGCTTCATAAAGTGCTTCAAACATCTTTGCAGCAACACCGGGGTTGTTTGTCATACCTGCACCAACGATTGAAACCTTGCTGATGTCTTCACGGTGCGAAACAGCTTCATAGCAAAGAGCATCCTTTTCAGCTTCAAGAAGCGCAATTGCTTCGTTCAGATGATTCTTTGTAACTGTGAAAGAAATATCCTTCTTGCCTTCTCTGCCGATTGACTGGAGAATTACGTCAACATTGATATTTTTCTTTGCAAGCAGTGAGAATACCTTGAACGCAATGCCGGGTCTGTCTTCAAGACCGATAATTGCAATACGTGCCACGTCGTTGTCGCGTGCCACACCTCTGATTAACATTTTTTCCACGGAAACCGCCTCCTTAACAATTGTTCCATCTACTTTTTCAAAACTGGATTTAACTTCAAGCTTAACGCCGTACTTCTTTGCCATTTCAACCGAACGGTTGTGGAGCACGTTTGCACCAAGGCTTGCAAGGTCAAGCATTTCGTCATATGTGATTTCGTCAAGCTTCTTTGCTGACTTCACGATACGGGGGTCAGCGGTGTAAACACCGTCAACATCTGTATAAATCTCGCACTTGTCGGCATGAACAGCAGCAGCAATTGCAACGGCTGAGGTATCACTTCCGCCTCTACCGAGAGTTGTTATGTTGTCGTACTTATCAAGACCCTGGAAGCCTGCAACAATAACAATCTTCTTCTGGTCAAGCTCTGCCATAATTCTCTCGGTGTCTACCTTGTGAATACGAGCATTGCCTGCCTGAGAATTTGTCAGGAAGCCTGCCTGCCAGCCTGTGAGAGAAACAACAGGGCATCCGATTTTTTCTATTGCCATAGCCAGAAGAGCAATGGAAATCTGTTCACCGGACGCAAGAAGCATATCCATCTCACGCTTTGAAGGGTTTGAGTTGATTTCATGAGCCTTTTCAATAAGGTCATCAGTAGTGTCACCCTGTGCCGAAACAACAACCACAACGGAATTTCCCTGACGGTAGGTATCAACAACACGGTTAGCTACGTTGTTCACTTTTGCAGCGTCCGCAACGGAACTGCCGCCGAATTTCTGAACAATAATTGCCATAAAAAAACCTCCGATAAATATTAAATTTCGGTGACTCCGAGATTGTCAGGTCTGAGAATCTCAAGCCGCCAATTTTTCATTTTTTGAGCAAGTATACGACTGACCCCTGAAAGAAAATCTTTGTTTTCTGCAGAGATAATCGCAACCAGCGTAGGTCCGGCACCGCTGAGATAAACTCCCAAAGCACGGTGACGGTAACATATATTGAAAATCTCATCCATTGACGGAATAAGAGCTTTTCTGTAATACTGATGAATTCTGTCACCCACAGCCGCACGGATGTTTGAATAATCACCCGATATAAGGCTTGCCGCAAGCAAGGCACTGTGCCCCGCATTGAAAGCCGCATCACGGTGAGATACGGTTCGGGGAAGAATTTCCCTTGCCTTTCTTGTTGCCAGAGGAAAGTCTGGGATAATCGCCGCAAATCGCAGGTCATCACCAAGTGCATGACGCACATAGTTGTGTCTTTCCCTCTGAAGAACACTGACCGTAAATCCCCCAAACATAGCAGGAGTAACATTGTCAGCGTGACCTTCAAGCTGAATTGCCATTGAAAGCAGCTCTTCCTTTGTCAAAGGATATCCCGCAACGGCATTGGCGGCATAAAGACCGCCCACAATAACAGCACTGCTGCTGCCCAATCCCCGGGTTACGGGAATATTGTTTTCAAGAATTAGCCTGAGACCCCTGGGGGAATAACCCACCTTGCGAAACAGTTTTTCCATACAGCAATAGGTCAGGTTCTTCTTGTTTTTGGGAAGAAATGCCGATGTCTCGTCAAGAATCTCAATTTCGAGACCTGAATCAATTTCCTCCACGGTAATATAGTTATAAAGTTCAAGTGCAACCCCAAGGCTGTCAAAGCCGGGGCCCATATTGGCACTGGTTGCAGGAACTCTTATTTTTGTCATTCGCCAATCACCCTAAGCTTGCCAAGCGCTGTACAGCCTTTTGCCTCTACATTTCTGATGAAGTCTGTGAGACCGTCATTTGTCATAGGAGTGGTGAGAACAGCAAATTCATTCTTCTTTTCTTCTTCATCAAAGGTAACAATAGTGCAGCCCTCAACGCCCGAAACAGCCTTGCCCTCAAAGCGGACATAATAAGGATACTTCTGAAGCTTTCCTTCTGACTGGTTTTCAGGAGAGTATTCATTCCATTTTATGATAATGTTTACGCCTTTGTGCTTGATAGCGTCAACAACGTCTGCTACAACAGCATTTGCCGTAGGGAGCTTTCCTGCTCCTCTGCCGTAGAACATTACGTCACCCAGATCGTGGCCCTTTACGATAATACCGTTGAATACATCGTTAATGCCTGCAAGGGGATTTGTTCTGGGAACAAAAGCGGGGAATACTGCGGCATAAATACCGCCGTCCTCAGCTTTTGTTGCATGTCCGATAAGCTTTATTGAATAACCCAGCTTGTCAGCATATGCCACGTCCTCGGCTGTAATTTTTGTTATACCCTCTGTGGGGATTCTGTCAGTCTTGACTTCATTTCCGAATGCAAGCGCCGAAAGAATGGCAATCTTGCGGCAGGTGTCGTGACCTTCAACGTCTGCTGTGGGGTCTGCCTCGGCATAACCCTTCTGCTGTGCTGCACGGAGTGCATTGTCAAAGGTTTCGCCCTTCTGGAACATCTGTGTGAGAATATAGTTTGTTGTACCGTTGAGAATACCGAATACATCTGTTGCCTCGCCTGCTGTAAGACAGGAGAACATAGGTCTTATAATAGGAATACCGCCGCCTACAGATGCCTCAAAGAGATAGTTGAGATTACGTTCTCTTGCAATCTGCATAAGCTCGGTTCCGTGTGCCGCAACAAGCTCCTTGTTTGAAGTAATTACGCTTTTTCCTGCAAGAAGAAGCTGTTTTGAAAATTCATAGGCAGGCTTTGTTCCGCCCATAGTCTCAACAACAATTCCCACCTCAGGGTCATTCAGAATATCGTTAAAATCCTTTGTAAAGCATTTGAATTCACTGTCAGGAAAATCACGAAGATCCAGAATGTGTGCAATCTCAATGGGTTCGCCGCATTTCTTGATAAGCATTTCCTGATTTTTGGTGATAACCTCGCCCACACCTGAGCCGACTACACCAAAACCCATAATTGCAATTTTCATATATCATCATTTCCTTTCTGAAACGCATTTCCTAATTATATTAAAATACAGATATTAACATAATACAACAAAAACTCCCTGACGTCAAGGAGTTTTTGCCATTTTTTATTATAACTCTGCGATTATTTGGAAATATTTTTCCCAATCGTTACATAATAAATTCACCGTTGATTTCCTTGCTGAGAAAAGCATCAAGCTCCTCCCCCTCAAGACCCATACAGCAACCCAGAAGAAGCTTTGCATAAGCCATCTCGGAGGTTGTTCCGTACAGAGTCTTTATCCCGCTTTTCAGGGCAATACACGTGGTTTCGTACTCATAAGCCACTTCGTTGCAGGGTTCAAGATAAACAGGAACAGCTCTTTCACCTTCATCACAGCGTTTTTTCAGCCAGAGAACCGAATGGGAGCTGTCACTGTTATCTTCTTTCTCATAAGGATTTACGCAGGCTGTAGAGGAATGATATGTTCCGTGGAGAACAGCCTTGACGCTTTCAAGAGAAAAGAAGCTGTAATCAATCCCCACATAAGGTACGATTCTGAGCACGCAAGGGGTAATTCTTTCAAAGCTATGAAGCAGCATTCTATCCTTTCCGGAGCTTCTTCCTTCAAACATTGCAGTTTCACCCTCAAGGGGTGTCATATCACAGCTGTAAAAATTGTCCGAATGATTGGCACACTGAAGAAGATGTGCCCCATAGTGAATATACATTGTCTCTATCTTTTTACCGTCACACACTTCGCAATTTCGGTAGGTTGCATAAACATTGGGTTTTATGCCGTTGACAATAAGCTCTGTTGCCGCTCTGAAATTAGCGTTTCCGTTTGCCCCCTCATAGTCGGGAGGAAGCTGGCTTGAAACAAAGATTACGGGAATTTTTGTTCCCGCCATAAGTATTGAAAAAAGGGATGCGGTATATGCAAGAGTATCCGTTCCGTGAAGGATAATTACTCCGTCATATTGTGAGTAATCATAAGCTTTCATATGTTCTGCAAGGGTGTTCCAGTGTTCAGCCGTCATATTCTCGCTGAGAATGTCAAGGGGCATAACAGGAACAAAGTCAACCACTTCTTCACCTCTGTACGGCGAGCTTCCGTTTCTGAAATTATCCACAACAACCGTCAGTGCCCTTTCCACATCTGCTTCACGCTTGCCGCAATCACCCACAAAGGAGCAGATTGTTCCCCCCGTAAGCACAAGAAGAATTTTTGCTTTCTCAGCTTTACTCATTTCGCTCTCATTCCTTTCTGCTTTTTTATGTTCTGTTAAGATAATTCTAACATTACCCATAACCTGTGTCAATAGTCCATGGGACAAAAGCATATTTTTCCGAACTTTTGACCGCAAAACTGCAAAAACCACAAAACCGCGGCTTTCGCCGCGG